>NZ_CP101134.1:3366711-3672776 GCF_024296865.1 Sphingobacterium sp. LZ7M1
ACATGGAGGAAGCATTGGACCAAATCCTTTCCAACAATTATCAGATCCAAAAACGTGCCTTGTTACAGGTAGAAAGTTCGGATGGTACCTTTATAAAGGGGGAGGATTTTGCACTGAACGATATTACGGTCTTTAGGTCGGACTCTTCCGCCATGATTACGGTACATGCAGTTTTGGACAATGAACTGTTGAACTCTTACTGGGCTGATGGTCTGATCATCGCGACCCCAACGGGTTCTACAGCTTATTCCTTAAGCTGCGGCGGCCCCATCATAATGCCTGGCAGTGGGAATTTTGTGATTACCCCTATTTCTCCACACAATTTAAACGTACGTCCTATCGTGGTGAACGAGAATATGCAATTGCGTCTTGAGATAGAGAGCAGGACAGAGAAATATATTTTGAGCTGTGATTCAAAAAGCCATACCTTGAGTACCAAAACCAGCTTATTGATCACAAAGGCACCTTTTAGTATAAACCTTATCCGATTGGCAAATGACCAATATTTTGGCATCTTGCGTGAAAAATTGCTCTGGGGTATCGATGTCCGAAATTATTAATAGGAGCTTCTATTCACTTTAATTCAATAAAATTTTTACAGGGATAATCTTAAAACCTGTATCTTTACGATAAAATCTGAAACTATTGGGACCAACATTCGAGATGAAAAGCGAATCAATTTTATTTTTTAATTCATTTGCAATCATTCCTATCATAAAAAATTTAGGACAAAAACTGCTTGGCCTCCTGATTGGATTACTTAACCTACATCATCAACTCCTTCTAGATTTACGATGCTTGATTGGCGATTCTGGATTTCCAGAAAGTCGAGTGGCATGGTCTGGATTAGGGTCGACACAAAACTATTCAAGCATAAATGAAATTATCTAATGAGTTTTAAAGATAAGATAGATAAAAACAGATTACCTCAGCATATTGCCATCATCATGGACGGCAATGGCCGTTGGGCAAAGGAAAAGGGCGAGCTTCGTGTCTTTGGCCATAAAAACGGCGTTACTGCAGTCCGTGAAGCATTGGAGGCATCTGTTGAAATAGGCCTCAACTATTTGACCTTATATGCCTTTTCCACCGAGAACTGGAACAGACCGCAATTTGAGGTAGATGCCTTGATGGAACTCTTAGTAAACTCATTGAACCAAGAACTACCCACTTTCCAAGAAAACAATATCCGTGTCAACAGTATTGGCCGCATGTCCGACTTACCTGCCCATTGTCAGGTGACGCTTCAATCTACCATTGAACAAACCAAGAACAATACTGGCTGTACATTGACCCTTGCCTTGAGCTATGGATCCCGCCAAGAGATCCTGGATGCGACAAAAACGATCGCTGAAAAAGTTAAAAAAGGTGAAATTTCCGTAGATGACATCAATGAAGAAATGTTTAGCAACAATCTTTATACACATGGCATCCCCGACCCTGACCTATTGATCAGAACCAGCGGTGAAGAGCGCATTAGCAACTATATGTTGTGGCAAATAGCCTACTCTGAGCTGTTTTTCCTCCCTATCATGTGGCCTGAGTTTTCTAGGGAAACTCTATTTGAATGTATTTACCTATATCAAAATAGAGAAAGAAGATTTGGGAAAACTAGTGAACAATTATAAGAAATCATTACTTTTGCAACATTTTAATTTCGACAGGCTTACTGTCAGAAATTCGTAATATTTCTTTTAACAAAAATTAACAAGACTTTGCTGTACTTTAGCAGACATAATAAAAAGTAGATGAAGCGTATAATTAAACTTTCTATTTTACTCACCTTCTTAATTTGCAATTTCGCGCAGGCTCAGATAACAGGAAATAGGCCTTTGAATTTGAACAATCCAGATGACATTACTTATTTGGACCCTAAAAACTATGTTATCGGTGGAGTAACCGTTACTGGAGCACAGTACCTAGACTCCGAAGTCCTCGTCACCATCTCCAAATTATCAGTTGGGCAATACATCGAGGTTCCTAGCGAACAAACATCAAATGTAATCAAGGATTTGATGGCGCAAAACCTATTTGAAGACGTTCAATTATATGCTACCAAAATCCAAGAAGAAACGATCTTCCTTGAAATCAGGGTGGTGGAAAGACCACGATTGACCAGGATCGACATCAATGGACTGAGCAAATCGCAAACAGAGGAAGTCCGCAAGCGGTTAAATACCAATGCCGGTAAAATTGTCAATGACAACCTCCTATTAACGACCAAAGCCACTATCGAGAAATTCTTAAGGGAAAAATCCTTCCTTTATCCTGATATCAAGATTACGACGAAACCTGACTCTGCTCAAGCAAACAACGAAATTGTCGTGGTGGATGTGGAAAGAAATAAAAAGATTAAAGTCAACAGCATCAATTTCACTGGAAATGAAGAATTCAGCAATAAGCAGTTGACTAAATTCATGAAAGGTGTACGTCCTAGAGCATGGTTCAGAGTATTCGGACCTGGGAAGTTCAAGGATGATAAATATGAGGAAGCAAAAACAAACCTGGTTGCCAAAATGCAAGACAAAGGTTTCCGTGATGCTCAAATCTTAAAAGATACCGTAAGACGTCATGACAACAACGAAGTTGCCATCGACATCGATGTATATGAAGGTCCTAAATATTACGTAGGTAATATCTCATGGTCAGGAAACTCAAAATTCAAAGACTCTACCTTAAATATCCTATTGGGTATCCAACACGGTGATGTTTACAGTGAGGAAAAATTAAACTCCAAATTGAGTGGTCCGACCAGGAACTCGGATGATATCGCTGCGATTTACCAAAACGACGGTTACTTAACATTCAGTGTTCAACCGGTGATCAAACGTATCTACCAAGATACCATCGATCTGGAAATCCAGATGTTTGAGGGTAAGCAATATACGATCAACAATGTAATCCTGAAAGGTAATGATGTGACGAACGACCGTGTTGTCCTACGTTCTATCTATACCAAGCCGGGTCAAAAATATTCGCGTGAGCTATTGGTAAGAAGTGTTCGTGAGATTTCCCAATTAGGGATGTTTGATGAGCAGAAGGTTCAACCTATGCCGACCAACCTAAACTACGAAGAAGGTACGACAGACATTGAATTCTCGGTGGCTGAAAAACCATCCGATCAGGTTGAGCTATCCGGAGGTTATGGTGCTGGTCAGGTAATCGGTACATTGGGTCTGACCTTTAACAACTTCTCTACCAGCAATTTCTTCAAGAAAGAATCATGGAAACCACTTCCAAGAGGAGACGGACAGAAATTGAGCATCCGTGGACAGACTTCAGGAAAACGCTATCAATCCTATAGCTTCTCCTTCTCAGAGCCATGGTTAGGTGGTAAGAAACCTATTTACTTTGGTTTGAGTGCCTATATCTCGAATTCACAATTACAACGTTATAACTATTTGGAAAACCGTTATGAGGATTATGAGGGTATCCCTAAAATCCAGATGCACGGTGTGACTGCGACATTGGGTAAACGTCTTCAATGGCCAGACAACTATTTCCAGATCAACAGTTCATTGTCTTACCAACGTTACTTCTTGGATAACTATGGTGGTATCTTCGTTTTCTCGGATGGTACAGCATACAACATCAACTTTACCCAAGAGATCAGCCGTAACTCTATCGATGCGCCGATCTATCCTACTTCTGGTTCACATATCAAGTTCTCGGTTCAATTGACGCCTCCATATTCAATGTGGAACAACATGAACTATGAAACTGCTCCAGACAATGAAAAGTATAAATTCACGGAATACCATAAATGGAAATTTGATTCCCAATGGTATACCAAGATCGCTGGTAAATTGGTATTGAAAGCACAGGCGCAGTTTGGTTACTTAGGAAATTACAGCTCACAGGCACCAATTTCCCCATTTGAGCGTTTTAAATTAGGTGGTGATGGTATGCAAGGGTTTGACTTCTTACAAGGATCTGAGATCATTGCGATGCGTGGATACGCGAACGGCGCATTGATTCCAGCATCTACAGGAAGCAACCAACAAGGTATCGCCATCCAGTCTGGTAGCCCGATTTATGCGAAGTACCAGATTGAATTACGTCACCCGATCATGTTAAATGACCAAGCAACGGTATTTGCCTTGGCATTTGCTGAAGCAGGTAACACTTGGAACAAATTTGATGAAGTAAATCCATTCAAGGTTCGTCGTTCAGTAGGTGTTGGTGCACGTATCTTCTTACCGATCTTCGGTATGTTGGGTATTGACTACGGTCATGCATTGGATCCAATCCCTGGATTGACTACGGATCGCTGGAAACAAAACTTCACATTCAGTATAATCCAAAATATGGGTGGGTTCTAATTAAACTTTTTAATAATTAAATTGTCTTAAACATAGAATTTAAAAAATAATATGTCGATGAAAAGAATAGGAATATTAATCGTGATGTTAACCATGTTGGGTTCAGTTTCGTTTGCCCAGAAATTAGCATATGTAGATTCAGAATATGTCATGAAACATATCCCTGAATATAATTCAGCTCAGAAGCAATTAGATGATCAATCTAAGGTATGGCAAGCTGAGGTTGATAAGCAATACGCAGAAATAGAACGTATGTATCAATCCTATCAAAAGGATCAGGCGAACTTAAATCCAGATATGCGCAGACGCCGCGAGGACGAGATCGTAAATAAAGAAAAGGCCGTAAAGGAATTCCAACGCAGCAAATTTGGTTTCGAAGGAGAACTTTTCAAACAACGTGAAAACTTGATGAAACCTATACAGGCTCGTGTTAGCAAAGCTATCCAAGATGTAGCAGCTGCAGGTCAATTTGATTTCATTATGGATAAAAGAAGTGAAAATGCGTTCCTTTATGCCAATCCAAATTTGGATAAAAGTAACGATGTTATCACGAAATTAGGGTTGAAACCTAATCCTTATTTAGCGAACTAATAATTTTTATTATAATTGCGAACTAATTTATTATTTAACATAAAACAAAACAAGAATATCCTTATATCCGAAAATATAAGACTAACAAAAAAAGCATGAAAAATTTATTGAAAAGTGTAGTATTAGCAACAGGAATTTTATTGGCGGGTAACGCAGTAAATGCACAACAAAAAATTGGACATATCAACACAGCTGAAATTGTTCAGTCTACCAATGAGTTCAAAGCTGCTGAAGGTCAAATGCAAACCTTACAAGAGACTAAGCAAAAGGAAATTCAAGGTATGATCAGTGAGTACCAAAAGCAACAAAACAATGCGAACGAGAAATTGAGAAACCGTAGTGAAGCGAACAAAGAAACTGTAGATGCAGAGGTTCAAACTATCGCTAACACTATGCGTGAAATGGAAACTCGTATCCAAAGTGTTCAACAAGCTGCACAAGAAGAAATTGGCAAAAAACAACAAGAATTATACGCTCCTATCGAGCAAAAAGTAATGACTGCTATCAATGCTGTAGCTAAAGAAAAAGGCTATGCATATGTTTTTGACATCTCTTCTGGTAGTGTTCCTTACTTCCAAGGTGGTGACGACTTGACTGCAGACATCAAAACTAAATTAGGTGTTTCTGCTACTGCTGCACCAGCTGCTGCTCCAAAGAAATAATTCCGAAAGCTAAAGGATAAAAAAAAGATCAACCCCTGGGTTGATCTTTTTTTATTTCCATCCGATTGGATCGGGAATGATCATCTTATAGATTTCCTTTTTTCATTTCATCCATGGCAAAATTGGCTGCACGAGCTGTCAAGGCCATAAAGGTCAGGGAAGGGTTTTGTGTGCCGGTCGAAGTCATGCTGGCTCCATCCGTGACAAAAACATTCTTACAGTCATGTACCTGATTCCATTTGTTCAGAATGGAAGTTTTAGGGTCGTTCCCCATCCTCGCTCCTCCCATTTCATGGATATCTAATCCTGGGTTCTGCTGACTGTTGTGCTGACTGATATTCTTCGCACCTATATAATCTAACATCTCCGCTCCTTGATCCAGGAAGTCTTGCATGCTCTTTTGGTCATTATCGTCATAGCCAACATTAAAGATGAGCTGCGCCATACCGTATTTATCTTTAAGGTCAGTACTTAAACGAACATGGTTTTCCGCTTTTGGAATGGTTTCACCTTGCATCATCATACTGATCCCCCATCCACCTACTTCAGACAGGCTATCTTTAAAGTCCGCCCCTACTTGCATCTCACTACTTCCTCCACGGCCACGATATGCACCAAAGAAAGAGGCATAACCGCGAAGGAAGTCCATTTCCTGTTTCTTCACATTCCTGAAGTTGGGAATAATTGGTTGTGTAGGTCTGCGACCGTAATAATACATATCCTCAAAACCATCAATGTTCGCAGAAATTGAACCCAGGTAATTATGGAAAGCGATATATTTACCAAGTAGACCCGAGTCATTACCTAAACCATTTGGAAACCGCTTGGAGGTCGAGTTCAATAAAATCTGGTTACTTGCGATGGTAGAAGCATTCACAAAAATCACCTTCGCGAAATATTCGGAAGTTTTCTGGGTTTCGGCATCAATTATCCTCACTCCTGTGGCTTTCTTTTGGTCCTCACTATAGATAATAGATTCCACGATGGAATTAGGCCTGATGGTTAAATTTCCTGTTTTAGCGGCCCATGGCAAGGTAGATGAATTGGAACTGAAATAACCGCCAAAGGGACATCCCCGTTGACACATGGTCCTGTTCTGGCACTTGGTCCTTCCCTGTGCGATATGGATTGGCTGAGGGTCTGTAATATGGGCACAGCGCCCAGCAATGACCTGCCGATCCTTATACTTGCTCGGTAATTTCTTTTGGATCATCTGTTCCACCGCATTCAGGTCAAATGGAGGAAGAAATTCACCATCGGGCATGGCTGCATTGCCATCTCGATTTCCTGAAACTCCAATGAATTTTTCTACGTGACTATACCAAGGGGCAATATCGGCATATCGGATAGGCCAATCTACGGCAAATCCATCCCTGGCAGGCCCTTCAAAATCATGATCGCTCCATCGCTGTACCTGTCTTGCCCATAACAGCGACTTACCGCCTACATGATACCCCCTGATCCAATCAAAGGGTTTTTCCTGCACATATTCCTGATCCTTGTCCTTGGTAAAGAAATGCATGGCATCCTCATTGAAGGCATAGCATCTGGAGGCAATAGGATTCTCCTGTTTAATTTTAAGTGGCACCCGATTATGATGATCAAATTGCCAAGGATCCATATAAGCAGTTGGATAGTCCTTGACATGCTGCACATCAAAACCACGTTCCAAGACTAAGGTCTTGAAGCCTTTTTCACAGAATTCTTTTGCTGCCCATCCTCCGGAGATCCCCGATCCAATGACGATAACATCAAAGTTGTCGTTACTATTTGCCATCTCTTGATTGTTTGTAAGATTTTAGCCTGTACCCAAAATAGCCTGAATGATCAGATATTCACCATATTTGACACAGGAAGCTTGTTTTTTAAGGTTGATAATAGCTTGCAATATACAAAATGGGGCTTAATTATCAGGGCTATTTGTTGTATCAATTATTATACTTAACTTGATTTTCAGGCTCTTAATCATTATTGAATCCTGTCAATTATTTTTAATCTTTCTAAATAATTTATTATGCATGCATAGTATAATCTGATTAATTATATTTGTTAACCTAAGTATTAAACTATGATAAGTCAACTCATTTTTGGTATTATCTTACTGGCGGCCTTGGTCTTATTTTACAGGAATGCGAGTAAAATCTATAGAAATATAAAGCTAGGTAAATCGGTTGATCGCTTTGACCAGCCTGGAGAACGCATCAAGATCATGCTGTTGGTAGCTTTTGGACAGAAGAAGATGTTCAAGCGCCCCATTCCAGCTTTGCTCCATTTATTTGTGTATGTAGGTTTTGTCATCATCAATATCGAGATGCTGGAAATCGTGATTGATGGGTTATTTGGCACCCATCGTGTATTTTCAGAAGCATTGGGCGGACTATATGATTTCCTGATTTTCTCGTTTGAGATCTTGGCATTCTTGGTTTTGATGGGATGTGTGGTCTTTATGATCCGCAGAAATGTGCTGAAGGTCAAGCGCCTGAATCAAAGCGAACTGAACAATTGGCCAAAAACGGATGCCAACCTGATCCTTACAGCAGAGATCTTATTGATGGCTGCCTTTTTAACGATGAATGCTGCAGACCTAAAATTACAGGTCCTTGCAGTTGATGGCTATCATGCAGTGGGTTCCTTTCCAATCAGCTCCTATTTAGTTGGCATCCTTCCGGATTCGCCGGAGGTATTGATTGGGATTGAAAGATTCTGCTGGTGGTTCCATATCATTGGGGTCTTGGCTTTCCTGAATTACTTACCGATCTCCAAACATTTACATATCCTATTGGCATTCCCCAATACCTATTTCAGCAGATTGGAACCAAAAGGCGAGTTCAACAACATGCCATCTGTGACCGAAGAGGTGAAAGTGATGTTGGATCCTAGTCTCCCGCCCCCTACTGGCGAACCAAGCCGATTTGGGGTCAAGGATGTTCAGGACCTGACCTGGAAGAATCTTTTGGATGCCTATACCTGTACGGAATGTGGCCGTTGTACATCGGCATGTCCTGCAAATATGACCGGGAAATTGCTGTCACCTCGTAAGATCATGATGGATACCCGTGACCGTATAGAAGAGGTTGGAAAGAATATAGACAAGAATGGAAGCTTTGTAGAGGATGGAAAGGCTTTATTGGACACTTATATCAGTAGAGAGGAGATTTGGGCCTGTACGAGCTGTAATGCCTGTGTGGAGCAATGTCCAGTCAACATCAATCCATTGGAGATTATCATAGGACTAAGGCAGTATGCCGTGATGGAAGAATCTCAGGCCCCATCCAGCATCAATAACATGTTCTCTAACTTAGAGAATAACGGTGCGCCGTGGAAATATGCACAGGCAGACCGTGCGAATTGGGCAAATCAATAATATTTAAAATCATGGAAAATCAATTACATATACCTACCGTTGCAGAGTTAGTTGCCAAGGGCGAAAGCCCAGACCTGTTGTTCTGGGTTGGCTGTGCAGGAAGTTTTGACGAACGTGCGCAGCGTATTACCAGGGACATCTGCAAGATCCTCCAACATGTAGGCATCAAATATGCCATTTTAGGGACCGAAGAAAGCTGTACCGGCGATCCGGCAAAGCGTGCAGGAAATGAGTTTTTATTTCAGATGCAGGCAATGATGAACATCCAGGTACTGGATGGTTATGAAATCAAAAAGATCGTTACGGCCTGTCCGCATTGTTTCAATACCATCAAGAATGAATATCCAAGCCTAGGTGGCCATTACGAAGTGATCCACCATTCGCAGTTGATCCAATCCTTAATCGACGAGGGTAAACTGAGACCTGCCGATGGCCATGAATTTAAAGGGAAGAAGATCACCTTCCATGACCCTTGTTATCTAGGACGTGGGAACGGGGTATATGAGGCCCCTCGCAAAGCACTAGAGGTACTGGATGCTGACCTTGTGGAACTAAAACGCTGTAAATCGAACGGTTTGTGCTGTGGTGCTGGTGGCGCCCAGATGTTCAAGGAACCTGAAAAGGGTAACAAGGATATCAATGTAGAGCGAATTGAAGACGTCATTGAATCCAAAGCGAGCATCGTTGCTGCCGCATGCCCATTCTGCATGACCATGTTGAGCGATGGTGTCAAAGTAAAAGAAAAAGAACAGGAAATCAAGGTGCTGGATATTGCGGAGATTACGGCAAAAGCCAATAACCTGTAGGGAAACATAATGGGCCAGTAGTAAGGCCTAAAAAATCCCCTTTGTTGATAATCAAAGGGGATTTTTTGTTGGGTTTAATTTAGGGGAACAAAAAAAAGAAGCTATCTAAGCAAGATAACTTCTTCTATCATTTTCAGGGTGCCCAGGAGCAGATTCGAACTGCCACACCCAATAGGGCGCCACCCCCTCAAGATGGTGCGTCTACCAATTTCGCCACCTGGGCTTAGACATCGCAAAAATACTCTTTATTTTGATTTTTGCAACGAATTTAGACCTTTTCCTTCTTCAGATTTTTATTGATCAATGTTTGGATTATTCCATCAGCCAGACCGATACGTGGCGCCATGATATTCTTCAGGTGCCCTACTTTCATTATGGTCAAAAAGATCTCGGAGGCCGGAATAATAACGTCAGCCCTATCTTGCTTTAATTCAAGCACATTGATCCTATCTTTCAATGAATAAGAGTTCAGGTATACATATAAAGCTTTCAGTTTCGCATATGAAATTGGCTTATCAGCTTTTTCATTAGCTAAACGAGATAGCTTGTTGATGTTACCTCCACTTCCTATACCATAAATATTCTTATACCCTTTGGTAATGTTCTTCACCCATAACTTCATATCATCCCATGTCTCCGGACTATCTTGATTATCCAAGATACGGATAGTACCTAGGTTAAAGGATCTAGAAGCCACCAAGTCACCATTGGCGAACAATGATATCTCGGTACTACCGCCACCTACATCGATATATAGATAAACCTTATTTCTGTCCATGCTGGTATGGCTATGCACATTGTATATGATCTGGGCCTCTATTGCCCCATCAATGATATCAATGTCCACGCCTGCTTCCTTACATGCCTTGACAACATCCTTTCCATTGTCTGCATCACGCATGGCAGATGTAGCGCAAGCCATATAATCGGAAACCTTATAGACATCCATGAGGTTCCTGAAAGCACTCATGGTCTTGATCATGCTCTCAAATTTTCCTTCAGAAATATGTTGATGTATAAAGGCGTCGTCTCCCAATCGAAGGGGAACCCGAAGTAAAGTGTTTTTGTTAAATGTGATTTCGTTCTCTCTTACAATAATATCGGCAATCAACAGGCGGACTGCATTTGAACCGATATCAATAGCGGCATATCTCACGTTATATTAGATTTGAAAAGTTTAACAATGTTAAAAATCCTAAATTAACTAAATGTAAACTTTATATTAAATAGAAGTTTTATTTATTTGGTCCTAGAATCTCTAACTGCCAAAGAATTTGGTCTTTAGTGACAAAGTAAGGTTCATCTTCCCGAATTGTGCGATAGACTTCATCGAATAATTCCATGTAATTCCCTAATTCAGCAGGAACAAACCTAGAAACCAAATTACCTTCTTCATCCGGACTGGTCAAGACCCCTTCCATTCCTTCAGGCTCGATTCCATAGGCAGGATTGTTAGGGAGCATCCCATCGATCAATTGTGCTTCTTGCACGTCGGTTCTATTTTTGATGAAACTACCCTTGGTGCCATGGAGCACAAAACTAGCTTGAGGATTGGCCACTAAAAGACTAGCTGTGATATACACATTCAAGCCAGAGGTATAATTCAGGATAATACAACCATAGTCATCCACAATGGAACCTGGCCTATAAACGCCCCGAACCTTGGTCATCGCTTTAGGCTTGCCAAATAAGGAAATAGCCTGGTCAAGTAAGTGTGAACCGAGGTCGTAAATGACCCCTGATGCTGGGATTTTAGTTTCTTTAAACAGCTTTGGACCCAACTCTGGTTTAAAGCGATCAAAGCGAATGTGCAATTCGATAGGACGCCCAACCTCATTGTTCTCTATGACCTTCTTCAGTGCCAGGAAATCGGTATCAAAACGGCGGTTATGGAAAGGTAAGATATGTTTTCCCATATCATTTGCCACCTTAAAGAGCACATTTGCTTCCGGTGCAGTTGGTGCAAAAGGCTTTTCGATCAGCACATGTTTGCCGGCCTTCAGAGCTTTTAACGCGAACTCAACATGGGTATCGTTGGGAGTGTTGACAATGACCAATTCAATCTCAGGATCGTTGATCAAGTCGTCTACTGAATCATAGCTGATGATATTTGGGTATCTATCCTGCGCCAATTTCTTGGATCGCTCTACAATTCCTCTTAATTCGAAGTTTGGGTTAACCTCTATAAATGGCGCATGGAATACCCTTCCGGACATTCCATACGACAATATACCTGTAACTATTTTGTTTTCTGTCATTTATCTTTGCTTAGTGATGCGCATGGGCATCTGCTTTACCACCTACGGCAGTAAACAACTGAGCAACAGTTTCTGTTTGGGATTGTGCAAAATCACGCAAATCTTTATTGGTATTACGAGAAAGTCTTCTGAATTGTTCTTTTACCAAAGCAACTTGATGTTGGATATGGCTTAAGTACTCCTGGTCAGAATAAACTTTAGCATGTTGTAAAGCCAAAGGAGCTGCAGAATCTGCGATAGTAGAATCATTAACAACAACTGGAGCTTCATTCGGTTCAACGGCAATATTTTCTTGGCCTTCACCTGTGAATTTCTCCGTTCCTAGGATTGGGAAATCAACATGGTATTTAGTCGCCAATGAATCCATTTGAGGAAGGATATCAGAGAAAAATTTAGCAGCTTTTGCGGCAGCATCTTTCGCCTGTGCATTACCCACTGTAGCTACATGCTCTGCGTAGGATACCTCATAAGGTGCGATGGACCCTACTTGTCTGAAGAAAGCATACGCATCACCATCAACCAATGTCGTATGTGTGTATTTCAATTGGTTTTCATCAGCCGTTTTGAAAACACAAGAAGATAAAGAAGTACTTGCAAGAACTGCTGCAACTAATAATGTATTTAATTTCATCGCTTTATTATTTTAAAAACACACAAAAATAAAAAAATATCCCTATTAATGCCTATTTCTATCTAATTCAAAATCAATCTAAGCTAAATTTCTTCCTGCATTCACCACTCCATAAATGGTACGGCCAATTAATTTGCGGTATGTTTCTGCTTTAGACTCTTCCATTTTCTGCTTTTCAAGCAAACGGATGGCATAATGCTGGATAATCAACAATGGAAGGATAATTTTTTCTCTTTCTAAAATAGAAGCTCTTTCCACTGGATAATTTTCCATTAATTCTTTCATGCCGGTCAGTTTTAACAGATATTTCTTGGTTAAATCGAACTCATCTTTCAACATTGTCCAGAATTCACCAAATCTTGCATCGTCTTTCATATAGGACGTGATATCAAAATTGGACTTTGTCATGGACATCATACAGTTGTCGATTACCGTATTGAACATACCTGAAGTTTCGTACAGGTTCTTCACATATGACCAAAGGTTATTGTCCTCTGCCCATTGCAAAGCCGAACCTACACCAAAGAATCCAGGGATATTCTGTTTCAACTGGCTCCATGAAGTCACAAAACTGATGGCACGAAGGTCTTCCAACCTCAATTCCCTACCCGAATTTCTCTTCATCGGCCTGCTGGAGATATTCATGCTGGATAGTGATTTCAATGGACTTAAGGTTTCCAGATATTTCAGGAACAAAGGATGATGCCTTAATTCCAAGAATTTCTGATGGCTCTCTGCTGCCATGCGATCGATTACATCTTTCTGCTTTGCTGTCAATGTATCGCCTACCCTTTGCTGCAGATCAGAGATCAAACCTGCATGTAGCAATTGTTCAATATTATATTTTGCAGAATCCAACGAGCCATACTGACTACTGATGGTCTGACCTTGGATCGTCAATTGAATGTGGTTGTTTTCGATCTCCTTACCCATGGAAGCATAGAAACGCTGGGTTTTACCACCGCCACGCGCTGGAGGGCCACCACGACCGTCGAAGAATATCAGATCCACATCATACTCCCTTGAAATGGCTGTCAATTCGATCTTAGCTTTATAGATCGACCAGTTGGCCATCAGGTAACCGCCATCCTTGGTGCTATCAGAGAAACCCAGCATAATGGTCTGTTTGTTTCCTCTTTTCTTCAGGTGAGCAGCATACACGGGATTTGAATATAAGCTGCGCATTACGTCGGCTGCATGCTTCAGATCATCAACGGTTTCGAATAGAGGAACAAAATCCATGGTTAGATCTTTCTTGGTCCAGCCCTCCCATAGGAATAGCTGCATCAAGCCCAAGATATCGGATGCCTGTTGGCAATTGGAAATTATAAAGCGTTGAACAGCTCTTTCACTTCCTGTGGATTGGATTTCCTTTATCAATCGGATAACCTTAATGGTATCTTCGACAAGTGGATCTATGCCATCTTGCAATTCTAGGTTTGCTTCGGTGAATTTGATGTGTTTTTCCTTCTCTTCTTCCGAGCCTTCAATCTCTTTTAGTTTAATTCCCGTCTCTTTTGGATAGGTTTTTACCAACCAATCAAAGGTACTACGCAAGGCACTGCTGTCTTGGCGGATATCTAAAGTCGTGAAATAGCAGCCGAAAGTTTGGACTTTTCGTCTCAAATCTTCCACGATCTCTACAAACAGTCCGTCATGGTTTTCTTTCAGAACGCGAATGATCTCGGTCAGGTTGTGCAAGATCCTTTCTGTTTCATCAACAGGTTTATCACTTGGGTTGAAACTGTTTTCATAGAACAGCTCTTGTAGCTCTTCCATGTACTGTTCCACCCCACGGAAGGTAATCCTTCTTTTTACGATCCTGAAATCACGATAATAACATCTAAAGAGAATGGTTCTCAACAGATTTGCCACCTTTTTCGTGCTTTCCCAGGTCACATTTGGATTCCCGTCACGGTCGCCACCTGGCCAAAATCCTAACTCGATAAGGTGATTGACATCCTTAGGATTGATTTCCAGCTCATCTTCTATTTTAGCTTCGATTCCCGATGCAACACTATAAAAGACGTTTTCAAGGAACCAAGCCAAACTGATGGCCTCATCCACCGGAGTCGGACTTTGCTTATTGATAAATGGTGTTTTCCCTAATTGCTGAAGCAACAGGTGTATGGTTGGAATATCGTTTTTCTTGAGTTCATCAATCAGGTCATTGATGATGGACAGCACTGGACCAGGATAGAACTGGGTCGGGTGTGCGGTCAAAACTAACCTAACGGACATATCCTTTAATCTGGAAACGACCTGTTTCTTTAATTGGGGATTTGTCTGGGCCAGATTGAAAATGGATTCCAATCCGCCGGTTTCATCGCTTTTTCCAACGGCCTTGAAGGCAGAATCTTCCACCGCATCAAATAAAACAACCTGACGTTCTATATATTGAACAATGCGAAATAACAAGTCTAGACGGTCATCTTCCTGAACGTACTGCTCATATTGACCGAAGAAACTATCGATGATAACCTCAGGCGATAAATGCTCCTCCACTCCTTTTTCACAATGGGTCGTAAAAAATGGTAGGATAGTCCCCGTATGCTTTACCCTTTGAAAGGGCAAAGTCAAGAACAAACTTTTATATAAATCGAACCTCGTGAGGACTTCATTCTGAAAAGCTATTGTCTTTTGGCTTAATCTCATAGTAAGTAACGTATCTTGATTTTTGATAGTTGATTTGTGAACAAACACAAATATATCATTTTAATATCTTTTTAAGTAACTAATTGTATTATTTACACTAACTAAACAAAAATATTGCTATTTTGATAATGCAGGCTATGTGTTTAAATATGGAAACTTTAAAATCAATCTCATATTTCCTCAGTTTAAGGAACGGATCATTAATATTTTCACGACATGGGTTCAATCGCTTGGATAATTAAAGATTTTATTGAATTTCATGCATTTTACTCCATTATTTAACCACTGCTTACGTATCTTTGTTTCGACAAAACATGAAAAAAACCAAAGAATTAAGCAATTTCTTCTACAGTCAGTATTTTGCTGACGGTCTTCGCATTACCATTGGTTGTGTTGTTCCCATTTTGATCTGTGCCTCTTTGGGCAAATTCCTCTTGGGAACCTATATTTCTTTGGGGGCATTATTAGTGGGACTTTCCGACACACCTGGAGCTCCATCGCATCGCAGAACGGGGATGATCGCTTGCTTAATCGTATGTATCCTGACCCAGTTCATCACCTTTTTAGCCAATGGGAATATTTGGATCATGGCTGTCGTATTGGGCTTTCTTTGTTTTACCTATTCCATGTTTGCCGTCTTCAATGCACGAGCAGCCACCGTTGGATCGATGGGGATCCTGATCATGCTGATCTATGTCGATGATGTGAACAGCTTCCAAGAGGAAATCATGCTCCTCTTCTATTTCTCCCTAGGTGCTATTTGGTATATGCTCATCAGTTTCTCGATTACCCAGGCTAGACCCTATCGATTGGCCCAACAGGAGCTTTCAGAAACCATTAGGCACGTAGGTGATTTCATTAGACTTCGCGCAAATTTCTATGATATAAATAAATCTATTGATGAGAACTATACTAAACTCATCGACAAACAGATTGAAGTACATGAGCATCAAGAAAATGTGCGGGATCTCCTTTTCCAAAGCAAAAGGTCCATTAAGGACACCACCAAAATTGGCCGGTACCTGACCTTGACCTTTAATGATGTAGTAGATCTATTTGAACAGTCCATGACCACGCATTATGATTATGAATTGATCAGAAAGGAATATGGTCATACGGGTATCTTAAAGGATTTTAAGCACCTGTTGCTTAAGACAGCAAACGAATTGGACCACCTTGCCTATCAATTGAATGCCAATCGTGTCCCAAAGCCGCTGTACAATTTTAAGGAGGATATTGAAAACATCATGCGCTCCATCGATGCGCTCGAGAAAAAAGAAAATATCAATAGTATCCCGCTGAAAAAGATCTTGATCAGCGTGAGGAACATCAGCATTTTTATCCATAATATCTATAATTATGCGGTTGTAAGACCGAACAACATCAAGAAACAGGAAATCGAGGAAGCATCTAAGTTTATCCAAACCGAACATATTGACTTGAGAAAATTGAAGGATAACCTTTCCTTCAATTCAAGTATTTTCCGACACGCTCTACGGATGGCTATCGTAATGGCCATTACCTATGTCGTTTTCAATCTGGATTTTTTCAATATCGGCACTATGGGAAGTTATTGGATATTACTGACCATTATGGTGATCTTGAAACCAGGGTTCGGATTGACCAAAGAAAGGAACTTCCAACGCCTCTTGGGGACTATCATAGGGGGAATCATAGGCGCAATAATCTTGATGACCGTACATTCGGAGGTGGCCAGGTTTGTTATTTTGATATTCTTTTTCTTGATTGCCTATAGCCTATTCCGAGTAAATTATATTATGGCAGTCATGTTCATGACGCCATACGTCTTGATTATGCTGAGCTTTTCAGGACTCAACACTTTTGAGGTTGCTAAGGAAAGGATTTTCGACACTTTCCTGGGTGGTATGATCGCCTTCTTATCGAGTTATATTATTTTTCCAAATTGGGAAAGTTTCCAGGTCAAGAACAATATCAGGCAATTGTTGATTGCCAATTATAAATACCTCGCTCAGGCGGTTAGGATTTTATCAGGCGAGGAGATCACGGTGACCAGCTATAAGCTTTCGCGGAAGGAACTCTACATTGCTTCTGCCAATATGGGTTCTACATTCCAGAGAATGCTCTCTGAACCTAAATGGAGGCAAAAGAGCACCAAAGAGGTCAATAGATTGGTTATCTTAAACCATATCCTTTCCTCCTATGGAGCCACCTTGCTAACGCAATTAACGGAAGCTACAGATACTAACTACACCAAGGAACACTTGACACTCTTGAAAAAGGTGCTTCAGAATGTCAGCAAATCTATCGAGGCTGTTCCCATTAAAGGTGCAGATGAATTTATTCCTGTAAGTGATTTTCCCGAGATTACGCCTGAAACGTTGAACCCCGTGGAAACCAAATTAATTACAGAACAATTGCAATTTTTAAATAAAATTTCCTCAGATTTATACAAATCTACCTTGGATGTGATGGAGAAAGAAAGCGCTATCCATCCTGGACAAATAGAAATGGCTAATGGACAACTTAATTGATGTATTGATAGTAGGCGGAGGTCCGATTGGGATCGCCTGTGGAATTGAAGCAAAGAAAAACAACTTAAGCCATGTAATCATTGAAAAGGGCTGTTTGACAAACTCCCTATACAATTATCCGATCAACATGACTTTTTTCTCCACCTCGGAGCGATTGGAGATCGGCGACACGCCTTTTGTCACAACAAACCCCAAGCCCAGACGTGCAGAAGCTTTGGAATATTATCGTCGGGTAGAAAAGAAGTTCAATTTAAAAACCCATCTATTTGAAGAGGTATTGACCATCAACAAAATTGATGGCACTTTTCAGGTCACTACCACCAAATCGATCTATAGAGCCAAAAATGTAATCGTAGCTACAGGTTTTTATGATATCCCAATGTACCTCGGAGTACCGGGTGAAGGTTTGGATAAGGTAAGGCACTATTATGATGACCCTCATTATTATGCTAACCAAAAAGTTATTGTCGTTGGAGCCAGCAATTCTTCCATTGATGCAGCACTTGAAACCTATAGAAAAGGTGCAGATGTTACATTGATCATCAGAAGCAAGGAAGTAAGTCCAAGGGTAAAATATTGGGTCCGCCCAGATATCGAGAACCGCATTGCAAATGGAGAGGTTAAGGTCCATTACCGATCAAATATTGTAAGTATCGGGGAAAGAGAAGTTCAGGTCTCGACTCCGAAAGGACTGATCAGTATCGAAAATGATTTTGTTTTGGCTCTGACAGGCTATCGACCAAACTTTGAATTCCTTGAAAAGGTCGGTATCGATGTTCCTACAACGGCACCTTGTATTCCCGCCCATAATCCCGAAACGATGGAAACAAACGTAGAAAACCTCTATCTGGCTGGAGTCGTTTGCGGAGGATTGAACACGCACCTATGGTTCATAGAAAACTCTAGGATCCATGCTCACCTCATCGTGAAAAATATTGTGGAAAAGAACCTAAACTCTTAGGCCATTGATAAAGATTTTTGCCAATTTTTTCTGAAGGTTCAGGATATAATCAAACTCTTCTTTGGATGGTGGCAGGAAAAGATTCTTAAATTCCTGAAGGATACCTATACGCATCCCCAATAAAGAAATCAACAAGATCTTGGCGGTTATTTCAATTTCTTCGACTTCGATCTCTTTGGTCTCCAAACCTTTTCTCAAAACGAGGCAGACCTGTTTGATTTCCTTTTCGAACAGAGAAGGTAAAATCGCTTCGATATCTGGTGGCATCTCATTTCTTAGCGAATAACTGAATTCGAACAGATTAAAGTTGTCTTTGATAATGCGTAATCTGGTACAGAGGAAAGCATCCATAGCTTCATTGACACTTTTGGATTGGGAGATTTTTTCCGTGGTTTCATTCACGATCTCATCAACCGCCATTTCAAATACTGCGGCGTATAATCTGTTTTTATCCGGAAAGTAATAGTAAAGTAAGGCTTTAGAAAATGATAGATCTTGGGCAATCTCTGCCATGGTCGTTTTTGCTAATCCATAATGTGCAAATCTACGCTTTGCCGCCTCCAATATCTTCACCCTTTTCGCATCTGCATTTTTTGCCATACACAATAAAATTAGTTTATAATTTGCCGTTTACCTATCTTTACAGCCTTGTAAACTAAGATAGATTAATTTTTCGAACTTTTAAAGGATTCGGTCAAAAAAATGAAAAACGCGACTCAAGAGAATAAATCCCTAAAAAACCTAAATACTTTTGGTATTGAGGCCATGGCAAATCAATATATTAAAGTAGAAGATGAGCAGGTTTTAAAAGACTTATTTTCTGCAGGAGCTTTTGAAAACGAATTTTTCATCTTAGGCGGTGGAAGCAATGTACTTTTCACCAAAGACTATCCAGGACTCATCGTCCATGTGGCCAATAAAGGGATACAACATTTCATTGAAGGAAACCAAGTATTCGTCACTGCTGCTGGCGGAGAAGTTTGGAACGACCTCGTTTGGTACTGTATAGACCATGATTTCCCAGGTTTGGAAAACATGGCCCTGATTCCAGGAACAGTTGGCGCATCCCCTATCCAGAACATCGGCGCCTATGGACAGGAATTGATGCATATCTTCTATTCATGCCGTGCATTTGATTGTAAAACTGGGGAGTTTATCACTTTCAACAATGAAGATTGCCGATTCTCCTATCGTGACAGTATCTTCAAAAGGGATTATAAGGGTAGATTCATTATCTGCAGTGTGACCTACAAGCTTGAACTGTTTGGAAAGATCAACACGAGCTATGGAGCCATTGAAAGCGAATTGGAGAAAAGGGGAATTCGTGCTCCAAGCATCAAAGATGTCGCAGAGGTGGTATCCTATATCCGTGTTGAAAAACTTCCTGATCCTTCCACTATAGGCAATGCAGGCAGTTTTTTTAAAAATCCAATTGTCGCGAAAGCACAATTTTCAGAACTTCAAAAACAATTTCCCGATATCGTACATTATACCATGGACCCCGACCATGAAAAGCTTGCGGCAGGTTGGCTGATAGAGCAATGTGGCTGGAAGGGAAAATCGGTTGGACAGGTTGCCGTGTGGAAAAATCAGGCTTTAGTCCTCACAAACATCGGAAAAGCATCGGGTAATGAAATATTTGAAGTATCGTCTACTATTGTGGACGATGTCAATACACAGTTTGGTGTACTTTTAGAACGTGAAGTAAACATACTATAAAAGTTTTCCACATTTTCGTGACTCCGATATTTTTTTTATTATAAAACAATAATCATTGATTATAATACAATAAAAGGCGATACAGGTTTTTAATCTACTTTCGTATTGCGAAAATTCCTTCTACTAAAATATCGATATCCACAATTTTATTAATTTACTGCACAAGAATTGTACATAGTAGCGTAGAAATATTATGGCTTAATAATTTTTTCGGTTGTTCAGCTTAAATCAGGCTCTTGCCTGAAACACATCGCATCATTTAACTATACTATAATCGCTAATTGTATGAACAAGATCGAATTTAACTCACTAGTTGTTAAGCACTCTGAATCACTTCGAAGTTATGCCAGAAACTTCACCCGTGATCATGAAGATGCTAACGACTTAGTACAGGACACCTTACTAAAGGCCGTCACGTACTTCAAGAACTTCAGGGACGGAACCAATTTGAAAGGTTGGCTTTACACCATTATGAAGAACACCTTTATCAATAATTACCGTCGCATAGTAAAAACGAATTCCTTTATCACAAAGGAGGAAGAAATTTCACAAATTAACCTAGTTGTATCTGCAGCAAAAAACAATGGTGAAAACAAATTCATCATGGAAGACATCAACTATGCTCTTTCCAAGTTATCCGATGAATATTATGTTCCTTTCACCATGTATTTCGAAGGTTATAAATACCATGAAATATCTGACCATTTGCAGATTCCAATAGGAACAGTAAAAACAAGGATACATGTAGCAAGAAAGTCCATGAAAAAGACACTTACTGCATATAAATTCAAAGAGAATTAATTCTCTTTAAGCATCCGAAAAAAAATATTATTAAAGGTTTAGGTAGATTAAGCCATATTCCCTTAAAACTTTTACGCTAATTTAAGGGAAGCCTAAAAAGAAATTCGAGATAAGCTTATTCGCTTATCTCGAATTTTGAAAGTTTTACAAACTCCTGAATACGCTCCGAAATTTCTTCACTGCTCAGATTCTGCAATCTTTCTGTTCCGAATTTCTCCACACAGAAGGAAGCCAAAGCAGATCCAAAAATAATCGCGTTCTTCATATTGGTAAAATTAACGGACTGTAACTTTGCTAAATATCCGATAAAACCACCTGCAAAAGAATCTCCAGCTCCTGTTGGATCAAATACATCTGCTAATGGTAATGCAGGCGCTGAAAAGATTTGGTCTTCCCCAAACAACAAAGCTCCGTGCTCACCTTTTTTAATGATCAGGTACTGAGGTCCCATCTGAAGGATCTTCTCTGCTGCTTTCACCAATGAGTACTCTCCAGACAATTGTCTTGCTTCCGCATCGTTAATTGTCAACACATCAACTTTCTTCAACACCTCTTTCAACTCATCTAATGCCACATCCATCCAGAAGTTCATGGTATCCAATACCACTAACTTCGGTTTCTTATCCAAACGTTTCAAAGTTGCCATCTGTACCGCTGGGGTCAAGTTTCCCAACAACAGATATTCACAGTCTTGATAAGAAGCAGGGATTTTAGGGTCAAAATCAGCCAATACGTTCAGTTCAGTGATCAATGTATCACGGCTGTTCATATCATTATGGTATTTTCCAGACCAGAAGAAAGATTTTCCTCCAGGAATAACCTCAATACCTTCAACATTGATCCCTCTTGATTTGATGATGTTTAAGTTATCATCTCCAAAGTCTTCACCAATTACAGAAATTAATTTAACATCTGGGAATAGATAAGATGCTGCTAATCCAGCAAATGTTGCTGCTCCACCTACGATTTTATCTGTTTTACCAAATGGGGTTTCAATGGCATCAAAAGCAACTGTTCCAACGATTACTAAACTCATGGATATAAATTATGTTATAAAAAAAATGCCGGCGATTGGCCGGCTGTTTTATCTTGCTCCTGAAGCTGGGCTCGAACCAGCGACCCTCTGATTAACAGTCAGATGCTCTAACCAACTGAGCTATTCAGGAATTCGAATTGATAAGGTTGCCCTCATCTTCAAAGTGGTACAAAAATAGGTTTTTAATAATTAATACACAAACAAAAAATTGAAAATTTATTAATAAAAAGCCTTTCAATACGTAATCCACTCATATCCAACGAAAATTATCTTATCAATTCGATCGACTAAATATAACGATTGACTAAATTCTCTAGGAATTCTTGTTTTCCACTTCTCATTTCTGGCTCACCGTTCTCTACCGCATAGCTTCTCAGATCCTCTAAAGTCAATTTGCCTTGTTCATACTCCGCTCCTTTTCCTTTGTCAAAACTTGCATAACGATCCTTACGGATTTTTTTGAACTCAGATTTCTGAAGGATATTATCTGCTGTAACCAATGCTCTGGCAAAGGCATCCATCCCGCCAATATGAGCATAGAACAAATCTTCTGGATCAGTTGAATTTCTTCTGATCTTCGCGTCGAAGTTCACTCCACCGCCTTGTAAGCCTCCTGCTTCCAAAATAATCAACATCGCTTCTGTCAATTCATTCAGATCATTTGGGAATTGATCGGTATCCCATCCGTTTTGGTAATCCCCACGGTTGGCATCGATTGAACCTAACATTCCTGCATCCGCTGCAACCTGTAATTCATGTTGGAAAGTATGACCGGCTAATGTTGCATGGTTAACCTCAATGTTCAATTTAAAATCATCCAAAAGATCATATTGCCTTAAGAAGCTGATAACCGTCGCGGAGTCATAATCATATTGATGTTTTGTTGGCTCACATGGCTTCGGCTCAATAAAGAATGTTCCTTTGAAACCATTTTTACGGGCATAATCTTTTGACATATGTAGGAATTTTGCCAAATGCTCCTGTTCGCGTTTCATGTTGGTATTCAACAAGGACATATACCCCTCTCTACCACCCCAGAACACATAGTTTTCACCTTTTAGGGCTATTGTTGCATCTAAAGCTGCTTTCACTTGAGCCCCAGCATGCGCCAAAACATGGAAATCAGGATTGGTGGAAGCCCCATTCATATAACGATGGTGACTGAAAAGATTGGCTGTACCCCATAACAACTTAATTCCACTTTCTTTTTGTTTTTCCTTCGCATATTCGACGATTGCCGCCAGATTGGAATCATTTTCATTGACATCATTACCATAGTCCACCAAATCTACATCATGGAAACAGTAATATGGCAATTGCAATTTCGTCATAAACTCAAAAGCGGCATCCATCTTATCTTTTGCGCGATCTAGTGTTTTCGATTTTTCATCCCAAGGAAAGAAATGGGTCTGCCCACCAAAAGGATCCGCTCCGTTTCCATTGAATGAATGCCAATAGGCACATGCAAATTTAAAATGCTCCTCCATAGTCTTTCCGCCGATTACTTTTTTAGCGTCATACCAGCGAAATGCCAGTGGATTATCGGAATCTAAGCCTTCGTACTTAATTTGCCCGATATTCTTGAAATACTCTTTTTCTCCAATTAAAACTTTCATATTTATAGTTGATTATAATTTCTGTAATAAACTTTTCTTCCAATTTGCATAGAGGTCATTATAGATATCCTTATGCTGAGGTTCGATGGTCTTTATCTTTTTCAAGCCCGAGAAGGCCTCTTTTTTATCTTTATACAGCTGTGCTCCAATTCCCGCTCCTAATGCCGCTCCAACGCTTCCGTCATTCTCATAAAGTTCGACTGGTACATTGGTTACACCAGCAAAGGATTGCTGAAACACAGGGCTCAGGAACATATTGGCATAACCGGCCTTAATAACCGTAGGACGGATTTCATTTTCCTTAATGATATCTAAGCCATAACGAAACGAATGGGCTATCCCTTCTTGGACGGCACGCCAAATATGGGAAGCGTCATGTCGCACAAAGTCGAGATTCTCAACATGCCCATTGACAGTTTTATTGTTCAGCATGCGTTCAGCACCATTTCCAAATGGCAATACAACAATCCCTTCAGAACCAATAGCAACTTCAGCAGCTTTTTGGTTTATCTGATCGTAATCCAGGCCTTGAGCTGTCAGCTTTTTGATCCAACTATTTTGGATACCGGTTCCATTAATACATAATAGCACACCGATATTACTTTGTTCTTTACTATGGTTGACATGGGCAAAACTGTTCACCCTTGATTGCTTATCAAAAATCAAATGGTCCGCAACAGCATAGATCACACCGGAGGTGCCGGCCGTTGCTGCGACTTCCCCAGCATCAATTACACCTAGTGACAATGCATTATTAGGTTGATCCCCCGCTTTATAGCTTACTATAGCCTTCTCCGATAGCCCTAATTCAGTGGCTACAGCCTTATCGATGGAACCATAGTTTGAAAAGATTGCTTGCACCTCAGGAACTAAAGACTGATCTATACCATAATAATCCAATAAAGTATCTGATAAGGTGTCTTTTTCGAAATCCCAAAGAATGCCTTCAGAAATGGAACTCGGATTAGAATTGATCTGCTTAGTCAGGCACATACATAGAAAATCGCCTGGAAGCATAAACTTATGAACCCTTTCATACAATTCAGGCTCATTGTTCTTTACCCAGGACAGTTTTGATGCCGTAAAATTACCAGGAGAGTTAAGATGCGATCTTAGAAAACCTTTAGGTTCCAAGGATTGGAAAGCCTCGTTTCCAATTTCCACTGCCCTACTGTCACACCAAATAATGGAATTGCGCAGTACTTTCTGGTCCTTATCAACCAGCACTAGGCCATGCATTTGATAGGCAATTCCAATGGCAGCGATATCCTTCGGATCATATTGACCACTAGCATTGGCTTTCAATATGGCTTTCTTGGTATTTTGCCACCAAAGTTCAGGGTCTTGTTCAGCCCAACCTTTTTGCTGCGAAATGATTTCAGATTCCGTCTCTGGATATTGGGCAGAAACAATTCGTTTCCCGGTCTGTGCATCCAACACGGAAACTTTAATAAAAGAGGTCCCTAAGTCAATCCCTAGTAATAGCATAAATTGTTTATAATGGATAAGTTGATTCCACAATATAATTATTTTTAAAATAAGACCTATACTCTATTATGAAATCATGAAAAGCACAGTTTTATCAACGCCCTTCCAAACCTATAGCTAAAAACATACAAAACCCTGATAATCAACCAAAAAACACCTCATTCATTCACTCTTTTCAACTATAACGTTTTCGTAAATAAAGATATAACGGTTTAGCTAAGTCAGTTACTTTATTGGTTATTATTGTGATATAAACCATTACAGATCATTCATTATCTAACTCCATTTTCCGCTTCCTAAGCCTATTTACCAAGCTTTCGAAATGGAAAATGAATTGTAAACCTTAAACTCTTTAAATTATGACAAAACAGTATGTTTTACTCATCCTATTCTCGTTTTGGATGATTCTGCTCTCTGCAGACCCCTGTTTTTCACAGCAAAACCAAAACCTCATACGAGGGACCGTCAAATCCACGGATGGCACTCCTGTTGAAGGAGCCAGCATCATGCAGACAGGTACAAAAAATGGAACCTTATCTGATGGAGACGGAAAATTTGAACTGGAATTAACAAACGGTACTAGAGGATCCCTGACAATTACCCACACGGGCTTCAATACACAGACCGTTTCAATCAACAGTCAAGATTTACAGATTTCTTTGCATCCTAAAGCAGAAGACTTAGATGAAGTCGTTGTAGTAGGTTATGGTACTCAAAAACGAAAGGACCTTACTGGTGCCGTTGCTTCTGTACAAGCCGAAAAGCTTGAAAAAGAAGCCCCTAGGTCGGTCCAAGATCTATTGAGAGGAAATGCTGCAGGTATTGTAATCAGCCAAGGAAATACAGCGAAGGGCGACGCGGATCTTCTAGTAAGAGGAAGAGGAACCCTAAAAGCTGGCGCTAGCCCACTCAATGTAGTAGATGGGGTTATCTTTGATGGAACATTTGCTGATATCAACCCAAATGACATTGCTTCCATCGATATCCTAAAAGATGCAAGTGCAACTGCAGTTTATGGTGCTAGAGCAGCAAATGGCGTCGTATTGATCACTACCAAACGCGGTGCTTCCGGTAAACCAACCATTACGTTGAATGGCAATTTTGGCTTCGTAGAAAACTCCTACATGCCAAGGGTCATGAATGGACAGGAATTCCTAGCCTATCGTTATGATTATGAAATGGGTAAAAGAGCCCAAGATTACCACGACAAATATCCTGAAATGTTTGTGGATCCAAGAAAATTGACAAATGTGGATCAATTGGCATGGTATAACTATGACCAAAAAGACCCTGCAACAACCGTAACGGAAGAACAATTGATCCGCTCTTGGTTAGCAAGGTTAGAAATGAGATCTCCAGAAATTGAAAATTACCTGATTGGGAAAGAAACAAACTGGCAAGATCAAGTTTTTCACAAAGGAATCCAGCAAGATTATACAGCAAGTATTTCCAATAAAACGGATAACCTAAACTACTATTTCTCCCTTAACCATGTAGATCGCGAAGGCTTTATCGTTGGAAACCGGTTCAAGAACTTCAGGACCAGGATCAACTTGGAATCCAAGATCACCAACTTCTTAAAAGTTGGAACCAACGCCAACTTTGCTGCCAGAAACGAAGGTTTCCTACAGGCAGATTGGGGGCAATCAGCAATTATTCCTCCATATGGGTCTAACAATATCGATGATCCAAACAGCCTTTATAGAAGATTGCCTACTGGCGATGTTACTCCAGTAAACCCATTCTTCGATAATATGTTTAGAGACCGTGTGGATCGCTATAACACTTTAAATGCAACTCTATACGGCGTTATCACATTACCTTATGGATTTGAAATCCAATCCAACTTTACGCCATCATTCATCTGGAGAGAATACTACAATCACGATTCTTCCCTGAACCCAGAATGGGCAGCTAAGGGCGGAACGGCGGAACGTTCCTTCTTCAGGACCTACAACTGGCAGATTGACAACGTCCTGCGTTGGAAAAAAGCCTTTGGAGATCACAACTTTGAGGTTACTTTACTTCAAAATGCTGAAAAAGGTCAATATTGGAGAACCAAAGCTACAGCTTCCAACTTCGTTCCTAGCGATATCTTAGGCTGGCATAGAATACAGGCCGGAACGGTTCCTTTGAATGAAAGTGATGACACTTACCGCACTGGAGATGCCTTAATGGGTCGTTTATTCTACTCTTTCAAAGACACCTACCTTTTCACCGCATCGGTACGTCGTGACGGTTATTCTGCATTCGGTTCTCAAAACCCTCGTGCAACCTTCCCTGCACTGGCCTTCGCATGGAATTTCACGAATGAGAAGTTTATGGAAGGAACTAAATCTTGGTTAGACTACGGAAAACTAAGATTGACTTGGGGAAGAAATGGTAACCGCGATATCCCACAGTATGACGCACTTTCTGATATGACCTCAGGCTTACATCCATATATCGACTCCAAAGGAAATGTTTACCTAGGCTCACAATTGTATGTGAACCGCATGGCCAACCTGGGGCTAAAATGGGAAAACAAAGCCTCTTATAACTTAGGTTTGGATTTCGCGATGTTCAAGAGCCGCCTATCTGGTGCAATTGA
This sequence comes from Sphingobacterium sp. LZ7M1, assembly GCF_024296865.1. GTDB lineage: Bacteria > Bacteroidota > Bacteroidia > Sphingobacteriales > Sphingobacteriaceae > Sphingobacterium. The sequence continues at coordinate 3,394,725 of NZ_CP101134.1, forward strand.
CCTGTACACCGCAACAACCCATGACCTATTAGTTGACCGCGAACTACCTGAAATCATTGGTTTCAGCAGCGTTGCAGCCAATTTAGGAGAACTTAAAAGCCATGGTATCGACGTGAGCTTAACTGGAAACATTATCCAAAAAGAAACCTTTAACTGGTCTTCTAACTTCATTTTCATGCTAAATCGCAGAAAGATCGTAACCCTTTATGGCGACATGGTGGACATTAAAGATGATGCCGGCAATGTTATTGGCCAGAAAGAAGCTGATGACATCAAGAACAGATGGTTTATCGGACAAGACCCTGACCGTATCTGGGATTACGAAAGACAAGGAATCTGGCAACAAAATGAAATTGATGAAGCTGAAAAATTCGGATTACAACCTGGAGATTTCAAATATATTGACCAGAATGGCGATGGCGTGATGACTGATGCTGACCGTATCTTCCAAAGGTACAAAACACCGCGATTCCGTTGGTCTTGGAGAAACGACTTCAACTATAAAAACTTCAACCTTTCTGTGTTCATTTACTCCAATTGGGGACAAACTGATGGATTCAACCGTGCAGCAAACAACAGTAACTTCGCAGACCGAACCACTGATTATGTGATGCCTCGTTGGACTCCTGAAAACCCAATCGATGATTATGCGAGAATCGGTTCAAAGAATATCGGATCAAATTACATCAATAAGTCCTTTGTTAGGTTAGAGAATATTTCTCTTTCATACTTGGTGCCTTCCAACATCTTGGAAAAAGCAAGCATCCGAAACCTGAGGATTTCCGCTTCTGTAAGAAATGCCGCCATGTGGGCTCCACATTGGGAATTTGGTGACCCAGAAGGATTTCCTGTTCCTAGAACCTACAACCTAAGCCTTAATTTCTCACTATAACCTATTGATCATGAAAACTTATAAGAAACTATTATATATCGGCTTATTTGGAACTGCTTCCATCACCTTGATGGAAAGCTGTAGCAAAGATTGGCTAAAACCTCAACCCCTATCCTTCTATGCCCCTGAAGTAGCCCTATCTACACCTGAAGGACTCTACTCGGCACTGACCGCCTGTGAGCGGAATATGCGACATGAATTTTTTGGAGATGGCGCACCTATCCTGACCGAAATCATCCAATCGGATGTGGCTGTTGAAGGGACTACGGACAAAGCCGGTCCTCAAATGAACATGGACATCGCACTCCTACCTGATGCACAGCTTAACCATGAAAACAATACGCGTGTGGGTTGGTATTGGTATGAAGCCTACAAAGGGATCAAATATGCCAATACGGTGATCGCCAGGATAGACAATGCAACCTTTAAGGATGACGCTGAAAAGAACGCTATCCTGGGTGCAGCCTATTTCCAACGTGCTTATCGCTATTACAAATTGGTTCATCAATTTGGAGATGTCCCTTTTCTGGACTGGGAAATCAACGAGCCTAAATACGACTTCTATTCTTACGATCGCTGGAGCATCTTAAAAAGACTGAAAAAAGATCTAGAATTTGCATACCAATGGGTACCGGAAATAGTTGATCGTGGAAGGACCTCGAAAGCAGCTTGCGGAATCCTATTGATGAAAGTAGCTATGGCACTTGAGGATTTTGATCTGGCCATCAAAGTTGGAAACGAAGTAGTAGCCAAACATCCTTTGATGAAGAACAGGTTTACCGTCAACCAGAACCGACCTAATACAAACTTGATGTTTGATCTCCACAGTGTTGAAGCAAAGCTGGACATGAGCAATACCGAAGGTCTAATGTATGTAGTTGCCTATCCAGAAGCAGAGGGTTCAGCAAGAATCGAAACCATGCGTAATGCCGTTCCATTCTGGAATAATGGAAATATCAAAACACCAGATGGCCAAACAGGAACCAATGTAAACTTGGCCCCTGGCGAAACCGACCCATCCATGGACCTCAACAAATCCTATGGAAGAGGAATTGGAAGGTTGAGACCTACATGGTATTTCAGCAACTCGATCTGGAGAGCCGACAAAGAAAAGAACGACCTACGCGGCATCCACAATATGAACAGCTGGAAACGCATGGAAGACTTGAAATATAACAGCCCAGACCTAAAAGCTAAGGGAAGTCAATGGTATGGAAAAAACTTCGTCAAAAGCCCTAGTATGAGCCCAGAAGACACCATCCGTCTTTGGTTCTCATGGCCACATTACAAGGTTTTTGTACCAGATCCTTTGAGCTCCACTTGGACAGGCGGGGAAACCCCTTGGTATGTATATCGTTCGGCAGAAGTTTATTTGCTTTTAGCGGAATCATATTACTGGAAGAACCAACCTGGAATGGCTGCAAATGCGCTTAATGAAGTTAGGACAAGAGCCGGCGCAACACCTATACAGGCAGGAGATGTCAATATCGGGGAAATCCTAGATGAACGCGCAAGAGAGCTTTACTACGAAGAAAACAGGCACGTAGAATTAGTCCGGATGTCATATACCTATGCTAAGACCAGAAAGCCTTGTGAAATTTTTGGAGGAAGGGTCTACAGCCTTGAAAACATCAGCGGACCAGGAGGCACCAATTCCAACATCAAACAAAATGGGGTGAATTTCTGGTATGACCGTGTGGTAGCAAAAAGCAATTTCTACAACAAAGGCGTAAAACATAAATGGGCAGAATACAAAATATCCGTTCACCATATCCTTTGGCCGGTTCCAGCTGGAGCGATCAACACTAACCTAAAGGGAATTATCAACCAGAACATTGGTTACCCTGGCGCGGAAAGAAATGAAAAACCATTAATCGTGCCTGATGAAGGAACAGTATTGGGTCCTAAAGCAGAATAAGAGAAAATTACATGTTGAATACCATAAAATAGCAAGCAATGAAAAGAAGAACAATTATCAGATCCATCTCCTCAGTAGGGCTCGCCCTACTACTATCCGCCCAGGCAAATGCACAATCCAGCGATAGCAAAGGTTTTAAACCTCTGTTTGACGGAAAAACTCTGGCTGGTTGGAAATCCGCAGGTGGTGCAGCGCCATATACCGTTGAAGACGGAGCAATAGTTGGAAGAATGACCAAAGGAACCCCAAATTCCTTTCTGATCACGGAAAAAGAGTATGGCGACTTCATCCTTGAACTCGATATCAAACTGGAAGGAGATAAAACCAATTCGGGAATCCAGACCAGAAGCCATATCGACCCCAATGCCAACAATGGAAAAGGAAGGGTCTATGGCCGTCAGATTGAGATCGACCCTTCTCCACGCGCTTGGGCAGGCGGTGTCTATGATGAAGGAAGAAGAGGATGGATCTATCCATTGGACCTAAATGAACCTTCAAAATCGGCATACAAAAAGGATGAATTCAACCATATCCGTATTGAGGCCATCGGAAATGAACTTCGTTCTTGGGTTAATGGCGTGCCTGCAGCTTATGTTGTGGATACCGTCGATGCATCTGGCTTCATTGGTTTACAGGTCCACAGCATCCCTGCTGAATTGGATGGCAAAAAGGTATATTTCAAAAACATAAAGATCAAGACTGAAAACCTTAAACCTAGCCCATATCCAAAAGGCCAATACATAGTAAACCTTACTCCCAATGCATTAAGTGCGACAGAGCAAAAGAACGGCAGCAAATTGCTATTCAACGGCAAGAACTCCGATGGTTGGCGAAGTGTAAAGGGAGAAAGTTTTCCGGAAAAAGGTTGGTCAATCAAGGATGGCATCATCAAAGTGCAGAAATCCGATGGCGGCGAATCTACCAATGGTGGCGATATCATTACCAAGGATAAGTTCAGCGTGTTTGACCTGTCCTTTGAATTTAAACTTACACCGGGTGCTAACAGCGGTGTAAAATACTTTGTCACCTTGGCGGAAAAAACATCAGGATCTGCCATTGGATTGGAATATCAGATCTTGGATGACGCGAAGCATCCTGATGCAAAATTAGGAAGAGATGGAAACCGCACCATTGCTTCCCTGTATGATCTAATCACTTCCGATAAGGGTAGAGGTGCCACAAGACCTATTGGTGAATGGAACAGAGGCCGCGTATTGGTGGACAAGGACAACAAGGTGACCTACTACCTCAACGGTGTCAAAGTTTTATCCTATGTGCGAGGATCTAAGGAATTCAAGGATTTGGTAGCAATCAGTAAATACAAGGACTGGGATAAATTTGGAGAAGCTTCGGAAGGACATATCCTGCTTCAGGACCATGGCGACGAAGTATCGTTCCGATCAATAAAAATCAACAAAATAAAATAACCATTAGCTGTCAATAAATATGAATCATTATTTATCACGCAGGAGCTTCATCAGCAAGTCTATAATGGCAGGAGGTGCAGTTTTACTTTCCAACAGTGTACTGGGGAAAGTAAAACTTGCCAGTGCCAATGAAAGAGTTAATCTAGCCTGCGTAGGAATAGGAAATAGAGCGAACGAAATCATCAAGGAACTTTACAAAACCGGACAATGTAACATTGTCGCACTTTGCGATGTGGACATGGGCGCAAAACAAACCCAGGAAATCATCAAGATGTTCCCAAATGCGCCAAGATATCAGGATTTCAGAAAAATGTTTGATGAAATGGCCAATCAGTTTGATGCTGTTGCCATTGGAACGCCTGACTTTGCCCATTTTGCCATTACCATGCAGGCCCTGGACCAAGGAAAACACGTCTACGTGGAAAAACCTATGGCAAGAACCTTCAATGAGGTGGAGCTGATGATGCAAAAAGCTAGGAAAAACCCGAAGCTTGCCACTCAAATGGGTAACCAGGGTCACTCTGAAGCCAATTACTTTCAGTTTAAGGCTTGGAAAGATGCCGGGATCATCAAAGATGTCACCCGCATCGATGCCCATATGAATAGCCCAAGAAGATGGCATGGCTGGGATCCAAACATCACAGGATTCCCATACCCAGAAAGAATTCCGGAGACCCTAGATTGGGAAATCTGGCAAATGCAGACGCTTGGCCACCATTACAACAAAGACTTTGTAAATGGTCAATGGCGTTGCTGGTTTGACTTTGGAATGGGTGCATTAGGAGATTGGGGAGCCCATATCTTAGATACCTCCCATGAATTCCTCGAGTTGGGATTACCGACCGTGGTTGAGGCAAAATCCCTAGAGGGACATAATTCCTATTTCTTCCCCATGTCCTCGACCTTGAACTTCCATTTCCCGAAAAGAAAGAATATGCCTGCAGTGGACATCAACTGGTATGATGGACTTACAAACCTGCCACAGATTCCGGAAGGTTATGGTGTCTCAGGATTGGACCCTAACATTCCACCGCCAAGTACAGGAAAAATTGAACCCGCGAAACTAAATCCTGGAAAAATAATCTATTCCAAAGACTTAATTTTCAAAGGCGGATCACATGCCAATACCTTGTCCATCATTCCAGAAACCAAAGCCAAGGATATGGCGTCAAAACTTCCTGAAGTTCCCGCTAGTCCTTCAAACCACTTTGCAAATTTCCTGAATGCCTGCAAAGGAACGGAAAAGACCAGGTCATCCTTTGAAATCGCAGGACCGCTCAGCCAAGTCTTCTGTCTTGGAGTCATCACTCAGAAAATGAACAACAGAATTGAGTTCGACCCAAAAACCAAACAGATTACCAACGACAAGTTCGCCAATGAAATGCTTTATGGACCTCCTCCAGCAAGAGGATGGGAAGAGTATTACAAGGTGTAGTATTTACCAAATAGTATTTAGTATAAAGTATTTAGTATTTAGACTTTCCTTTATTGCGGACAAGAGTTTAGAAGAGTTACTTTTTAAGTATTTAGACTTTCCTGTATTGTAGACAAAGGTTTAGAAGAATTACTTTTTGAGTATTTAGACTTTCCTGTATTGTGGACAAAGGTTTAGAAGAATTACTTTTTGAGTATTTAGACTTTCCCGTATTGTGGACAAAGGTCTAGAAGAGTTACTTTTTGAGTATTTAGACTTTCCTTTATTTTGGACAAAGGTCTAGAAGAGTTACTTTTCAAATATTTAGTAATAATTTTTAATACTTGGATAGATTAGCCAACCTAGGTCTAAATACTAAATACTTTCTACTAAATACTTAAAAAAAAAGATCTGCAAAATATTTGCAGATCTTTTTTTTGGCTCCTGAAGCTGGGCTCGAACCAGCGACCCTCTGATTAACAGTCAGATGCTCTAACCAACTGAGCTATTCAGGAGTTTAAACCGTCCCTTTCGTTTTCGGTGATGCAATTATCGGAAGTTTCTCCGACAAGTGCAAATATTTTTTGGCGATTTATCGCAAGTTATTCAAAACCAATTAGAATTAATTAAACAGAACATCTCGCAGGATATACGTCGCGAAGCTAAAGTAGATCACTAAGCCCGTTACATCGACAATAGTCGACACAAAGGGAGCTGATGAACTCGCTGGATCCGCTCCAAACCTACGAAGTATGAATGGCAACATCGCCCCGACCAATGATCCCCAAAGAACCACACCGACCAAAGAACTCCCGATTGCCGCGCCATACAGGTACCATGCATCACCATAGGTATCCTTGAACACTTCCTCAACCCCAATTCTCATGAAACCTAAAACACCTAAGATTATCCCAAGCAGCAAACCCGAAAGGATTTCACGCTTCATAACCATCCACCAATCCCGAAGGGTCACTTCACCCATCGCCATCGCTTGAATGATCAGGGTGGATGCTTGAGAACCGGAGTTCCCCCCGCTAGACATGATTACAGGCATCAACAAGACAAGAACGGTAGTGAACTTGGCCTCGTAGTGCTGAAGGACATTAAAAGTCAACAGCTGGCCTAAAAACAGCACGATAAGCCATCCTGCTCTTTTCTTCACTAGGTGAAAGATCGAAACATCCAAATAAGGCTCATCTAAGGCCTCGGTACCCCCGATACGCTGCATGTCTTCGGTATACTCTTCATTGGCCACCCATAAGATATCATCGATCGTCACAATACCCAACATGATATCCTGTTCATCCACCACCGGAAGGGCCACTCGATTGTTCATACGGAAAATAGTCACGGCCTCTTCTTGCGGGTCATCGGCATGCAAAGAGATCAAGCGGTTGTCGATCAAGTCTGCAATTACCTTATCTGGCTCCGCCAGAAGAATGTCCTTGATCCGAACGTCATCGATCAGCTTCCCATCCGAGTCGATCACATACAAGACATCAATCGTTTCAGAAGCCGAACCGTATCGACGGATGTGATCCAACACGCGAGGCATGGTCCAATGTTCCTTGACTGTTATGTAGTCCGGAGTCATCAAACGTCCTACCGAATCTTCAGGGTAGCCAAGCAAGGACAGTGCTTCCTTTCTCTCTTCGGGAGTCAACAGAATAATGAGCCTTTTTACAACATCACCTTTCAGTTCCGAAAAGAAGGAAGTACGGTCATCCGGAGGCATCTCGTTTAAGAGCTCTCGGATCTTGGAAGCCGGTAATTTTTTGAGAATTCTTTCTTGGGTGGGGAAGTCTAAAATACGGAACACATTGACCGCTCTTTTAAGACTTAAAGTTTCTAAAAACAGGGGGCCATATTCAGGAAGCTCATCAATCAATTCTTCAACATCCGAAATATTTAGTTCGTTCAAATAATCCGCAAGCTCAGTATGATCTCCACGTTCAATCAATTGCTCAACATGTGCTACAAGCATTGCTAATTCTTCCATACGCCTCCTTTATTTTATTATCCTACATTGGTCCAAAAATCGTTTGTGCAAAAGTCGTTTTTTTTGGCATAATAATATAATTAATTTTTAATCAATAAATCCGACAACCCGGACAACTCAATAAGCATGCAACACCCACACCCGCAACATGCCATAATGTCACTAGAAAAATTTACTAGACCAACCCAATAAATCGAGATCAAATCAATGGGTAAATTCCAGTTCATAAAAATCAGGAAAATCCGGGGTTTCAAATTTTTGAAAATAAAACAGGGACGAAAACCAAGTTGGAATCCCAGCACCTGGATCTAGAAATTTTCCAAATCAAAAATCCACCCACCAGCTAACGTCAATCCTATTTTAAAAAAAGCCTTAGGAAGCGTCAAACATTTGAATTTATTAAAATTTAACCTACATTTACAAAGCAAAAAGTTAACTGAATTATTAATCGCAACTCAGTGATTTAAAGACAAAAATACACGTAAAACAGTGTAAATTATGGAAAAATCAATATGAATATTAAACACTATTAATCAACCACTTATATCTTCTATAAAAACAATCAATTAATATAACCACTTAAATTTTTACTAATATATTTAGTATATGCTAATATCACCATATTCTATAAATTATAAAAAGCTTTTTATCAGTATTTTAACTATTCTTATAATAAGTTTAAATACACATATTGTAAAATCTCAAATAATTGACAATGAACAAGCCTCTTCTAAGGTTAAGTGGAGACAGATAAATACTGAAAAATTTCAACTCATATTCCCGATGGAGTTCGAAAAATCAGCCTTGCTCCTCTCCCAACAAATCGACAGCATGATTGATTATTCCAGTCGGGATTTAAAGCGCGCTCCAAAGAAAATTTCAATAATTCTTCACGAAAATCATATTGAACAGAACGGCTATGCACAACTTGCCCCTCGAAAAGTCGAAGCATTTTCAACCCCTGGACCTGCAAGCGATAATACTGAATGGCTTCCAAATCTGATCCAACATGAGTTAAGACATGTAGCACAATTTGACAAGTTGACAGGTAGTATTCAAGGTCCATTTTTCCAACAATTGGCCTTCGCATTGTATGGTCTTCACCTACCGGCTTGGTACTTTGAGGGAGACGCGGTCTCCATAGAAACTCAATTTTCTGCCGGAGGTAGAGGCAGAAGTAGCTCCTGGTTCATGCCCCTTCGGACCAATTTGCTCTCCGGAAAAGACTACTCTTTTAGTAAAAATATACTCGGGTCTTTCCGAGATCTGACCCCCTCCTACTACCTCACCGGGTACAGCATGAACAGCTACTTGACCAACCATTTTGGCTATGGGGTAAAGGAAGAAATCATGGACAACATGAGAGCTAATTTATGGCGACCTTTTAACTTCAATTTAGCACTAAAAAAGTACAGCAATCAGAACAGCAAAAAACTCTATGACGCCACAATTTCTGAACTCAAAGAGGAATGGGAATCTTCAAAAAATGAAGGAAATTTTAACCTTATTTTTGAGGAAAACAATCGCTACCCCACGCACTATTTCCTTCCTCAAACCAACTTCTCAAAAGCAATTTTTACCCTTGTTCAATCACCCGCTTTCATCCCAGAAATCAGAAAAAGAACTGCAGATAAAGAAGAAATCATAACCAAAATTGGATACCAACTCACTCCATATTTTCATGTGAACGACCAATTTCTGGTATGGGATGAACTCAGAAAGGATGCTAGATTTGGTAAACAGACCTATAATATTATTAGGATTTTGGAACTCAAAACTGGAAAAATTGAGGACCTTTCTAAAAATTCTCGATTTTACAGCCCTATATTGAGCGATAATTCCCAAAAGGTATATACAGTCCAAGTGGACCAAAACAACTTATCTAGCCTCTTCTATATCGACCGAATTTCAAAGAAATCCTCAAAAATCATGGATTTTCCTGCAGGATTTCTTATCCAACAGCCCAGTTTGAATGCAGATGAAACAAAGATTTCAGCGATTGCCATCAGTCCAAAAGGGACAAATATCATTGAGATAGACCTCGAAACCTCCCAATTTAAGGAGCTGTTTCCTTGGTCAAACCAAGAATTCCAACGTCCCATTTACCTGGAAAATGACCTTATTTTTAAAGCTCAATTTCAAAAAATCGACAATCTTTACCGCTATTCCAGCAACGATAAGAAGCTATATATTATCTCAGATTCGCCATTCGGAGCCTTTCATCCAAGCCCCGGGAACAACCATTCCGTACTTTATAACGAGTATCAATTCAACGGATATAAAGCAGCTTTCCTTGACTCCACACAACTGATAGGACAGGAAATCACAGCGAATTTTGAGGTTCCGGCCCAGACAGACCACAGGATAAAAGCTAGTTTTGCAGGACCACAACCCGAGGAAACACAGCCTTATCAAGTAGAAAAATACAATAGCCTTAGTCATTTATTTAACTTTCACAGCCTAAGCATAAGCAGCAATAACTTCGAAAGTTTCGACAATTATAGACCTGGAATCTTCTGGATTGCCAATGATCTACTCAATACTTCTCAGCTAAAATTAGGTTATGAATACGACTTGGACATGGAAAAAAGCGTCTATTCAGCAGAGCTAACCTACCAGAAATACTATCCGAAATTCAGTTTTTCCTATAAAAACAGGGGCCAAATCGGCTATGCTAAGAAGCAAAACACGGAAAATGAGTACACAAGATTTGACTTCAGGGAACATGTTTATAGCTTGGACATGCAGATTCCCTTGAGCATTTACAGAGGAAAAACCACCTATAACTACGGCTTTAACCTTGGTACGTCCTATCAAAAACGATATGATTTAAGCTTAAATACACTGCGGGGATTTCATGATGAAATTGCCTTCCCTCTCAATTATCAGGCATATTTCAACCGTAATCAAAGAAGAAGTCAAATGGACCTGATCCCTAAATGGGGACAGAATATCAATGTTCTATACCGTCATGTACCATTCGAAAACACGTTAGAAGGCTCATTATTTGCCATCAGGACCAATTTCTATTTCCCTGGTTTCTTCAGGAACCATGGCTTCCAGGCTAGGCTATCCTACCAAAAAACTGATGGAAGATACAATGATACCTATGATATTCCAATGGTATCTGGCTATGCTCATTTCGATTCGCCGAAAGTAGAAAACACCCTTTTGATGAACTACAGGTTCCCGATCGCTTATCCCGACTGGGCAATTGGGCAATTGGCTTATATCAAACGTTTCCATGGTTATTTCTTTGCCGACTATCAAAATCTCCAGGACAGCAAGGCCGAACCTACCTCATTCGGAATAGGCCTATCAGCAGACTTCAATATGTTCAAATATGTACTTCCAGACTTTGGAGTGGGAGCTAAACTCAGCTATATCAATCAGGCTAGTGCCAAGCAGCGGTTTGTGCCAAGCTTCAGCTTGAGCTACAGCTATTAAACAAGGAAGGGGAACCAAATGGTTCCCCTTCCTTTATTTTATAGATAATATTAGTCTAAAATAGCTTTAACACCTGGAAGTGTCTTACCTTCCATGTATTCTAACAAAGCACCACCACCAGTACTAACATAGCTAACATGTTCTGTCATTCCAAATTTAGATACCGCAGCAGCTGAGTCACCACCACCGATCAATGAGAATGCACCGCGCTCTGTTGCTGCAACAACTGCATTTGCAACCGCACGAGTACCTTTAGCAAAAGTATCCATCTCAAATACACCCATTGGACCATTCCACAACAAGGTATTTGAAGCCATGATCACATCTTTAAAATGCTCAGAGGACTCAGGACCTATATCCAAACCTTGCTTATCAGCAGGAATCTCATCATTAGGACCATCATAAACATTGGCATCATTTGCAAAACGGTCAGCAATCTGAGCATCAGTTGGAAGAACCAAGTTCACGCCTTTTTCATCCGCTTTTTTCACTAATTCATTTGCCAAATCCAATTTATCTAGCTCAACCAAAGATTGACCAATTTCACCACCGCGCGCCTTTACAAACGTATAAGCCATACCACCACCAATGATCAAATTGTCAACTTTGTCCAATAAGGCCTCAATCAATTCCAATTTATCAGAAACCTTAGCTCCACCCATAATAGCTGTAAATGGACGTTCAGGTTTATTCAATACTTTCTCCGCATTTTCAATTTCCTTCGCCATTAAGTAACCAAAGTACTTGTTGTTAGGGAAAAATTCAGCAATAATAGCCGTAGAAGCATGAGCTCTGTGCGCAGTACCAAATGCATCATTAACATAGACATCACCCAATTCAGCTAATTTCTTAGCAAAATCACGGTCTCCTTTTTCTTCTTCTTTGTAGAACCTTAGGTTCTCTAACAATAAAACTTGACCTGCCTGCAAATTCTTTGCCTTCTCCACAGCATCAGAACCAATACAGTCATCTGCAAATTGTACATCAACACCTAATACCTCAGATAAGTGCTTTACAATATGTTTAAGTGAATATTTGTCGGTAGGTCCTTCTTTTGGTCTTCCTAAGTGGGACATCAAAATAACGGAACCTCCGTCTTTTAAGATCTTTTTAATAGTAGGCAGCGCACCTTGAATACGGTTGTCATCAGTAATGTTGAAGTTCTCATCTAAAGGAACATTGAAATCAACTCTTATTAAAGCTTTCTTCCCGTTGAAATTTAAATCGTCGATAGTTTTCATTTTATTTTTATTTCCGGTTGATTTTAGAGTTTAAAGATATAAAAAACTTTCATTTTTCTTTTCAATCTGTAAATCTCTACAATAATTCTAAATCTATGTAGTAATACCTTATGCAGTTCCTATAAAAGCCCATTTCTATTTTTATGAAAAGGCTGAGTGCTGGCAAGAACTGCCATGATTCAAAAAAAGCGCTGATTTCTCAATCAGCGCTTTTTATTAATATATCTCTACCAGATATGGAATCCTAGCCTGCACACCCGATTGCTGACTGATCCTTTTCAGTTCAGTCAAATATTTTACGTAGTCCCCCATCTCATCTTCTAGCATCCACATTTTTATTTTATCCCTCGAAGTAGACCATATCGAAGCAAAAGGATCTTTCGCTCTTGGATACTCCGAAACTCTATAATTCTCGATTTTTGCTTTCTTAGCAGCCGCAACAATGGCTTGGTCCAAGGTCGCTAAACGGTCCACCAATTTCAATTTCACAGCTTGTTCACCGGTCCACACTCGGCCTTGACCAATGCTGTCAACATCTGCTACTTGCATTTTCCTTCCATCAGCCACTCGCTTCAGGAATACTTGGTAAATCTTATTAACGCCACCCTGAATGATTCCTTTTTCCTCTTCCGACAATGGTCTGTCCATATCCACATCCATATCAGCAAACTTAGAAGTCTTCACCGCATCGAAATGGATGCCTAATTTATCATTGAATAATTTTTGGAAACTAGGAATCAATCCGAATACACCAATTGAACCTGTTAGGGTTGTTGGATCGGCAAAGATAGAATCCGCTGCAGCCGAGATATAATAACCTCCAGAAGCAGCATAATCACCCATGGATACTACTACAGGTTTCACTTTCTTTGTTAGATCGACCTCTCTCCAGATGGATTCCGAAGCCAAGGCAGAACCTCCCGGAGAATTTACGCGCATCACAATAGCCTTAACCTTATCATCCTGTCTCAATTCCCGTAATTCCCTAGACAATTTATCTCCACCAATCTGTCCTTCTATCCCTTCACCATCAATGATCTCTCCATAGGCATATAATACAGCTATACGGTCGCCACCTGCTTCGCCAGCACTTGCTTTGTTATTATAATCTAATAAGGAAACTACTGGAATATTTTTTTTCGCATCAATACCCAACTTGTCCTTGATTTTAGAAATCACTTGATCTTTGTACAACAGATCGGTAACAAATCCATATTTCTTGGCATCTTCCGCTTCACGGATCAAATAACCGTTTGCAATGCTTTTTAAGCTATCTGTAGATATCTTTTTAACAGCCGAAATATCGTTCAGGAAAGTACCATAAATACTGCTTAGATAAGAATTCACCTGCTCCTTATTCGCCTCGCTCATACTATTGAGGATAAAAGGTTCAACCGCACTTTTATAAGTTCCAACTTTGAGGACTTGCATATCGATTCCCAATTTATCCAATGCCTCTTTATAAAACATGACCGAAGTAGCCAACCCTCTGAAATCAAGGTTCCCTTGTGGATGCAAATAAACCTCATTAGCCACAGAGTTCAGGTAATAGCCTTTTTGGCTCATCACGTCACTATAGGCTACAATAAACTTATCCGAAGTCTTAAAGTCCAAAAGTGCCTCACGAATGGCTTTCATCGTTGCGAAGCCAGTCCCCACACTTGTCACATTAAGATAGATTCCCTTGATGTTATTGTCTGTTTTTGCTGCTTTTATCTTTGAAACGATATCATTCAATCCAATGGATTTAGACCCCGAATAGCCCGGGATATCCAGACCTTCAAATGGATTTGCTTCTGTTTTTTCTGTGATTGCATGATTTAGGTCGATTAACAGAACAGAGTTGCTAGCTGTTACAGTTTCACTCTTACTGCCCACCGAACTGATCATCATCCCAATGATTCCCATCAGGATAAAAAACATTAATATACTACTGATAATAATACCTGTAATGGTCGCAAGTACGTATTTAAAAAATGATCTCATATAATTTATTTAAGTAGTGTCCGTAAATTTAAGCTATTATTCCGATTATCATAAAACAATTCATATATTAAACTCATGAATAAAGTTTACCTACTTTTAGGGGCAAATATTGGTAATCCCAACAAACAACTAGAAGACGCAAAGGTTGAAATTGAAGACAGAATTGGAAAAATCACACGGCAATCCAAAATTTATGAATCCGAAGCTTGGGGCGTAGAAAACCAACCGGTATTTTTGAACCAGGTGATCTTGTTGGAGACTGATTTCTCCGCAAATAAAGTCTTGAATGAAATCTTGAAGATTGAAATTCTTTTGGGCAGGATCCGTGGACAACGCTGGGGATCAAGGATCATCGATATTGACATTCTATACTATAACGAAGACATTATACATACCGAAGACCTTCAAGTCCCTCATCCATATATTCAAGAAAGAAACTTTACCCTGATACCCCTCGTAGAAATAGCTGCCGACTACTCCCACCCTATTTTTAAGAAATCTAACAAGGAATTGCTGGAAGAATCAACCGATCAACTGAATGTAAAAACAATCTAACATGAACCATTATTCCATTATTAACCCCGCCTCTATCCAAGAGAACATGATGAATAACATCGAGGTCATCAAACAGATGATCCCTTTATATCTTGGTCAGGGAGTAGAAGATTTTAAGGCTTTAGAAGTCGCGATTGAATCTCAGGACCATTCAGACATCAAATCAAAAGCACATCATATCAAGCCGACCATGCAATACCTAGGTGCTACAGATTTAAGGATGAAGTTCCAGGATCTTGAGGACAAAGCTGCCGGCGAAGAACCGATGGCAGACATCCTGGATCTATTTGAAAATATCAAAAAGGATTTCCATTTAGCCATGGCTGAACTGGAAGATTATCAAACTAAACTTCACTAATTTCTTTCTCGGAGGCAAAATGTATTTTTGAGAAAACAATATAAAGAACCAAGATAATTGGCAAAGCTAAAAACTTCAGGATTACCAATAACACGACGCTGATAATCAGGAAAAGGTATTTGTATTTATTGACAACCCAACTCAAACTGCTCAGTTTCATAGAGAACAACTTTATTTCCGACACCAATAGCAAACTGGTCAGGATAGCTATGCCCAATAAAAGCCAAGTGTTCTTTAAGGCAGGATAATCTTGGAGGATAAAAGGCAAGGAAACAATAAAAAAGGTATTCATTGGCGTATTCACACCGATGAAATCCGTGCTCTGTCTCGTATCAATATTGAATTTTGCCAATCTTAAAGCCGAAAATACGGTAATGATAAAACCTAGATAAGGAAGGTATTCGTTCGAACTGGTATCTTTTAGTAGTGTAAAGATTATGGCTCCCGGTAAAAACCCAAAACTAATCACATCAGCCAAGGAGTCCAATTCCTTTCCAATCAACGATTTGACATGCAATGCTCTAGCTGACATACCATCGAAAAAGTCAAAAATACCCGAAGCTAATACACAGTAAAAAGCCAACATATACTCTTGGTTCAGGACCATGACAGTACCGATGCAACCTGAAAAGAGGTTTAGGGAAGTGATCGTATTTGGAATGTATTTCTTCATAAAAAAAGCCATCTTTTCGCAAAGATGGCTTAAAAATATCAATTTATGATGGCTTTTTAGCCATTCATGCTAATTAAAAATTCTCCGTTGGATTTAGTTCCACGCATTTGGGTCAACAAAAATTCCATTGCTTCTTGCGAGTTCATGTCGGCAAGGTGGTTTCTCAATACCCATAGGCGTTGCAATTCATCACGGTCAACCAATAGGTCATCACGTCTTGTGCTAGATGCAGTAAGATCGATGGCAGGGAAGATACGTTTGTTAGACAATTTACGGTCTAATTGTAGCTCCATATTACCTGTACCCTTGAATTCTTCAAAGATTACCTCATCCATTTTAGAACCTGTCTCTGTCAATGCTGTAGCTAAAATCGTCAATGAACCACCGTTCTCGATATTTCTAGCTGCACCGAAGAAACGTTTTGGTTTATGAAGTGCATTGGCATCCACACCACCGGAAAGGATTTTTCCTGATGCTGGAGCAACAGTGTTATAAGCACGTGCTAACCTGGTAATGGAATCCAATAAGATAACCACATCATGGCCACACTCTACCATACGTTTTGCTTTTTCCAATACGATGTTGGCAATTTTCACGTGACGGTCAGCAGGCTCATCAAAAGTCGATGAAACAACTTCTGCACGTACGCTTCTTGCCATGTCTGTAACCTCCTCTGGACGTTCATCGATCAATAAAATGATCAAGTAAACTTCAGGATGGTTTTTGGCGATTGCATTGGCAACCTCTTTCAATAAATTGGTCTTACCAGTTTTAGGCTGTGCAACGATCAATCCACGTTGTCCTTTACCGATTGGAGTGAAAAGATCCATAATCCTTGTCGAGTAGTTGCTCGGACCTAGATCCAAATTCAATTTCTCATCAGGGAACAATGGTGTCAAATAATCAAAAGGAACACGGTCTCTTACTTCAGCTGGGTCTTGACCATTGATGGCCTCAACTCTCACCAAAGGAAAATATTTCTCGCCTTCTTTCGGAGGACGGATACATCCTCTTACATTATCTCCAGTTTTCAATCCAAATAACTTGATCTGTGATTGAGAAACATAGATATCATCCGGAGATGTCAAATAATTATAGTCTGAAGACCTTAAGAAACCATAACCATCGGCCATAATTTCCAATACACCTTCATTAATAATTACGTTGTCAAAATCTGTTGGAGTGGAAGCTTTAGAAGAAGGTTCAGGAGAAGGAGTAGTTGTGGATTCTGTGGGAGTAGATTCTGCTGCTGGTTTGCTAACAAAATCCATTTTCGTTTCCTCATCATCGGCTGCCACTCTGTTTCTACCTACTGCTACAGGTTCTGCAGCTTTCACTGTACGCACTCTTTTTCTTGTTCGCTCTGCATTGGCTTTATCCGAATCAGCATCAGAAACTTCTACAGTTTGCTCTTGCTGAGACTCTTTGGCTATTTCAGAAATACGATCAATTAACTCTTGTTTTCTAAGCTTTTCAGCATCAACAATGCCTAGAACTTTCGCAATCTCGCGCAATTCAGACACGAGCTTCGTATTCAATTCATTAATATCCATTAATATTAAAATATGATTTTTAAGGATTTTTACTTTTTTTGAAATATATCTCTCAGCTAATACATAAATTTCATATGTCTTATTGGGTAACTAAATCTTTTATAGAGATTTTATACTAGCGTCCCGAAAGATAAATTAAGAACCGCCACAAAGAAAAAAAGAACTATTGTAATTTCAAAAGAAAATCAGCACTTTTTTTTATTTATAGTTTATTATATAACGTTAAGTAGCAGTAAAATGTTTTAGCAACTGCCGAAAAACTTTAGAAATCAAAAAAAAGTTCTTTATTTGTACGATTAAATCATAAAGTTAGACATTTTTTTTATGAATAACCAACAAACAAACACCAATTACCCAGCTCTTTACACCTTAATCGTGGTGTTTTTTTTCTGGGGATTTATCGCAGCTGGAAACAGTGTATTTATTCCGTTCTGTAAAAATTACTTTCACTTAGATCAATTTCAATCTCAACTTATTGATTTTGCTTTTTACTCGGCCTACTACATTGGCGCTCTTCTTCTCTTTATTTTCGGAACCATTTCTGGAAAAGACCTCGTAGGAAAATGGGGCTACAAGCGAAGTATAGTCTATGGCCTTTTGTTCTCGGCATTAGGTGCCGCAGCAATGATCGTCGCTGTAGAAGTCAATGTGTACACGGGAATGTTAATAGGTCTATTTATTGTTGCATTAGGTTTCTCCTTGCAGCAAACCGCAGCAAACCCATTTGCAGTGCTATTGGGCGACCCTAAAACTGGGGCATCTCGGGTGAACCTGGGGGGCGGTATCAACTCTTTCGGTACCACTATCGGACCATTGATCGTTGGATTTGCACTATTTGGTACCTTCGAAACCATTTCCGATGCTGAAATCGCTAACCTTCCCCTAAACAAAGTCGTATACCTTTATATAGGTGTGGGTCTTCTTTTCGTATTGGCAGCTGGTTTATTCCATTTCTCTAAGAAAGTTCCGGCAGGTTTCAACCTGGAACAGATGGAACCCGCTAACAAGGCGAGGACAACATTGATCATTATGACCATTTTGTTGCTATGTGCTTTTATCCCTGTATTTACCAGTTACAAATCTGACACTGCCCTTCATATCCTAGACCTAAAGGAACAAGCGGCTAACAACAATAACCAAGAGCTTTTAGCACAGATTAAAGACCTTTCACATGGTTTGGAAATCAAACGTATGCTATGGTTACTGGGTGCTTTGGCCGTAATTGTTTTCGGTCTTTTGTTCTCTTATAATAGTGCCAAGAAAAATCCTGAAGGTTGGGGAGCCATGAAATATCCACAATTGGTTTTGGGTATGTTGGCCTTATTTATCTATGTAGGGATTGAAGTTGCTATCGGTAGTAACCTAGGTGAACTTTTGACTTTGGAAGAATTCGGCAACCTGCAATCTTCGCAGATTACTCCATACGTTTCCATGTACTGGGGCGGTATGATGATCGGTCGATGGGCAGGCGCGATTACAGCGTTCAACTTGACAAAATCTAAGAAAAAATTACTGACTATCATCGTTCCTGTCATAGCTTTCACCATTATTATCGGGGTGAATTCACTTGCTGGATTCGACATGTCCGTTCTATACTATTTCATTATCTGTGTGGCATTACAGATCGCTGCATTCTTCTTGAGTAAAGAAAAACCTGTCCGTACCTTGATCATTTTCGGAACTTTCGGGCTATTGGCCATGATCGTTGGTTTGATGACATCAGGCACGGTAGCAATCTACTCCTTCCTAGCTGGAGGTTTAGCTTGTTCTATCATGTGGGGTTCCATCTTTAGTCTTTCGATCGTAGGATTAGGAAAATACACCGAACAAGGTTCGGCATTCTTGGTGATGATGATTTTAGGTGGTGGTATCATCCCTCCTATCCAAGGAAAGCTTTCGGATATCATTGGTATTCACAACTCTTACATTGTTCCAGCGGTTGGTTTTATCTACATCATCGTCTTTGCGGTACTGGTTCGCAAATTCTTGTCTAAACAAGGAATTGCAATTGACGAAATTGAAGCCGAAGGAGCTCACTAATGCTAAACTAATTGTAAAAAATACACTAAGTATTTTTCGCGTTAAAATAATTTTAAAAACCTTATAACCAATGAGTTATAAGGTTTTTATTTTTAATCAAGGCCCTAACCTTCCTAAATTATTTCAATATATCAAATAAAAATTCTTATTTTTATTAATAAATACCGTATTTTGGGATTTAAACTTAGAACAATACCATTGTAAAACGAAAAAACAAGTTACTTTAAAACTAAATTTATAAATAATGATAATAATTGCAGATGGAGGGTCTACAAAAACAAACTGGTGTTTGCTAGATGATAACAACAAGAAGATTTACTTCAACACCGAGGGTTATAACCCATATTTTGTAGATAGCGAATACATTATTGCATCCCTTAAAAAAGGACTACCTCAAGATATTCCATTTGAAAAAATCAGCGAGGTAAATTATTATGGTGCTGGTGTACACAATGAAGAGAAGGCAAAAATTGTCGAAGATGCGATCCAGGCAGTGTTCCCAAATTCTAAAGTTGAAGTTGGTCACGACCTATTAGCTGCTGCACGCGCTTTATTAGGTACTAACCCTGGTTTTGCTGCAATCCTTGGAACGGGTACTAACACTTGTATATACGACGGAAAAGACATAACTCACAATATTGATTCAGCTGCCTACATCCTAGGTGACGAAGGTTCTGGTAGTTTCATCGGTAAGAAGCTTTTGGTAGATTTTATCAGAGGTCTAATGCCTAAGGATGTTGCTGAGGCATTCTTTAATGCTTACAAACTTACTCCTGATGAAATCATGGACAACGTATACACAAAACCTTTAGCTAACCGTTTCTGCGCTAGCTTCAGTAAATTTGTATACGACAATAACGTAAATATCGAATACACTCGCAAAATCGTTGACGATGCATTCGAAGCTTTCTTCAATAACCTTGTGAGCAAATACCCTGATTACCAATCTTACACTTTCAACTGTATCGGTTCTGTAGGTTACAACTTCAGAAACGTACTGGAAGAAAAAGCTACTCAATATGGAATGAAAGTTGGAAAAATCTTGCGTTCTCCTATTGACGATTTGGTACAGTTCCACATCAACAGATCAAAAAGCGTTGCTTAACCTATAGCAGCCTGAACATAAAAAAGCCCAATTGCTAGCAATTGGGCTTTTCTTTTGATATATCTCTTTTAGAGCTCTACCGACTCACCGATCTTTGGCAAGGCCAAGTACACCTCTGACTCGTTAAACTTCTTCTTTGCTTCCTCATGATTAATCGTAATTGGAGGAAAAGAATCATAATGCATTCCGATCACATTATTGCAGTTCACAAATTCAGCTGCAATCACGGCATCATCCACATCCATGGTATAATGGCCACCAATAGGCAACAAGGCCCAATCAATCTTATGGCGTTCCAATAACTTCATTTCCATGGTCAATGCGGTATCTCCAGCAAAATAAATGGTTTTGTCTTTCAAAAAGAACACATAACCTACCGGAAAACCTGCATAAGCACCATCTGGAGTGCTATTGCTATGTGCGGCATAAACCATCTTCACCTTCCCAAAAGGAAGGTTCAAGGTTCCACCCAGATTATATTCGATTACTTTATCATCGGGTACACCTTGTTTTCTCACCCATGCAGCTGTTTCTACAATGGTTGCAACAGTGGCCCCACTTTGTTGTTGGATACTGAACATGTCGGCCACATGGTCTTGATGGCCATGGCTCAGGAAAATGTAATCAGGATTGATCTTACTGATATCCACAGCCTTCGCCAAAGGATTATAACTGATGAATGGATCCATCAAAACCTTGGTCCCATCAAAATCAAACTCCACACATGACTGTCCGTAATATGTTGCTTTCATTTCTCTTTTATTATTTACCAAATAAGTTGCCTAAACCTCCTAATCCACCTAATAGGTCCTGTGAGGCTGCTTGCATTTCAGTTTGACTGATACTTTCAGCCTGAACCAAAGCCTTATTCAAGGCAACAACCAATAGCTCTTCAATTTCCTCTTTATCTGCATCCTTAAAGAATTCAGGGTCGATCTGAATTTCTTTGATCTCCTTATTGGCCGTGGATATTACACGGACCTTGCCGCCCTCTGCTTCTCCCGATACGGAAATATGATCCAATCTTGCCTTGATCTCCTGTGCCTTTTGCTGTGCTTCAAATAACTTATCAAACATAAATACTCCTTAAATTTTAAACCCCAAATTACAAATTATTTATGAATCTCGACAATTGCTTGGCTCTTTTGAGCAGCTTGTTTACCTTTGTAGGATAATTGTCTATCATAATGATTCAACTAAAACACTATACCGCAATAGCAAACGAATTACAAGAGTCTGAGCCCGAAAAATTCGAGCAACTTGAGGAAGAAATCAATATCATTATCCATAAATTAAAGTTCATCCATATTGAAAACCGACCGATGGTCGAAATTGTGGACCTTTCAAAACCTACCACAGACCCAACTTATATCGAAGAACTGAGCGAAATCGCTGGAGCTCAGAACAACCCCTTGGTAAAAGAGCCTGAAAACACCGAAATCCTGATCTTTATCAACGACAATCCTGCTTTCCTAGGAACACTGCCAGATTTATTGAACGAGCAATACAGCGACTATAAAGCCGTTAAAAACAACAATGTCTTTATTATTCAAAAGCCTGATTTTGGAAAACGCAAAGGAGACTTTTTATTGGATACAGAAATTTTCGCTGAAATTATCCAATCAAAATATTTTGTATATGGACATGAAGGAAACCATTGGATCAAATTTGATCTTTAATCCTGAAACTCCATAAAAAAGGTCGCTTCTTGAATTAGAAGCGACCTTTTTTTATTCGAACTGAAATTATATATATTTCTTTCTTAAGATAGCATATAGCTTATCCACAGTCTGTGGTTTTGAAGCCCAGTTATTCTTCAGCGAATAGTTAGACTGCAAAAAGGCATCTGCTTCTGCAAAATTATCAAATCTGTTCAGGAGTTCAATCGCTTCAGAATAAGCTAAGCTATAGCCATTGAACAGGTCTTTAATAAACAGGAGTTTATCATTTAGGCTCACTGCAACCTTAAGGTCTGCAATGCGGTCACTACTTTTATCTTGGGAAGTATTGAACTGATTTGCATTGGTCAATCCAGCCTTTTTTTGTTGCTGGATCAATTCGTTCAATGTCAATGGACGGCTAGGTTTAACTTCCGCCTGTTTTGCCAAATCATTCAAGGAAACGACCTCTTCCGGTTTATCTTCCTCAATCTCGATTTCCTTCTCTTCAATTACGACCTCGTTAACGGTAGGTTCAGCATCAGCTTTCACTTCCTCCCTGTTTTGCTCCTCGACATTCTTTTTATCTTCTTCAGCTTCATCTGCAGATGCTACTGAAGTATAACCTGAAGAGGCGGTATGGACAGGATTGGATGATATATTGAAATTTTTGAAATCAGATACTTCTTCAACGGGTTCAGCTTCTTCCTTCTCTTCTTCCCTAGCCTCAGCCTCTTTTGGATCTTCTACCAATTCCTCTTTCTCATCTTCTATTATTTCCCGGTTTTCCTCGTTCGATTTCTCTGCATAAGTGGTCGATTCAGGTTCCTCTTCATCATATTCCTCGACAAAAGGTTTCCTTTCAGTTTCAGGTTCTACGGCTTCAACTTCTTGGATCTCTTCTTCCACCGGTTGCTCATCAGCCTCATGCTCATCGTGTTCGATCGCTGGCGTAAAGGTTTTTTCCTCTTCCTGCACTACCCCTGCACTCGCAGAAGCCAATAAATGAGTCGGTTGAGTCTGTAGCGATGCTAAGGCTTCGATATGTGCTGCCAAGTATTTCGCCTGAGCAGCCAACAACAATATATCTGCTTTTTTGCTTGCTAGATTCTTCTTGTCTAGCCCTGCATAATGCTCATTGATTTCTACCAAAAGATCCCCAATTTTCCCTAAAATATCCTGATCTGAATAAGCCATGTTTTATGTGTATAGATTGAAATTAATTCTATTATTAAATGTGATATAAAAAAATAAACAAACTGATTGACACCTCGTTTACGCTTTTATCCTATCTCCTTAAACCAAAAATAAGATTAAATTTCGATATTCGTAAGCTATATTAGCTAAGAATTTCATATTATATGAAACTTCTGAAATCAGGTTTTTAGTATAAAGTTTTATCAAAATGATGTTGTTTTCTGAACATAATTTCCCCAACAGAAGAGGTCCCATTGGTAGTATCGAAGTGATCTGTGGGTCTATGTTTTCTGGCAAAACGGAGGAACTGATCCGTCGGATGAAAAGGGCTCAATTTGCTAAACTTCCAGTAGAAATTTTCAAACCTGAAATCGATGTGCGTTATGGCATAAATGAAGTCGTTTCCCATGATAGCAACTCCATTCCATCCACGCCAGTATCGCATTCTTCAGCCATCCTGCTCTTAAGTGCCGATACCAAGGTAGTAGGAATCGATGAAGCCCAATTCTTTGATGAGGAACTCCCTAACGTCTGTGTAGAATTAGCAAACCGTGGTATCCGAGTGATCGTGGCAGGGCTGGATATGGATTATCTAGGAAAACCCTTCGGACCCATCCCTAGCCTGATGGCCATTGCCGAAGATGTAACCAAAGTCCATGCTGTCTGTGTTAAATGCGGCGCTCCGGCTAACTATTCCTACCGTCTCCAACAAAATGAATCCCGTGTCCTTCTCGGTGAAAAAGAAAGCTATGAACCTAGATGTAGGTCTTGCTATTTTGGATTAGATAGGAATTAGACATAAGACAATAGACATAAGACATAAGACAATTGTCCATCCCTAAATAGGGTTGACCGTTTTTATACTTTTCTCATTTTCATCAAATATTCTCCATCTCTGCCATAGGTTGAGCCAAGATAACCCGTCAGAAAGTTCTTTTGTCTGATGTCTAATGTCTTGTGTCTAAATCTTATAAAAACAAAAAAGACGCCTTGGAGCGTCTTTTTGTTTTTATAAGATTTGTGATGTTATCACCTTATCAAGTGGTGTAACTTTCGAGCGGTATCGGTGTGCTAGTTTACCATCTTTTCCGATCAGAAATTTCTCGAAGTTCCAATTGATATCACCTTTGAAGTCTGGATTTTCGGTTTCTGTTAGGTATTTGAACAAGGCAGTTTGCTTATCACCTTTTACATCTACCTTTTCAGAAAGGATGAAGTTCACCCCAAAATTCTTTTCACAGAACTCAGCGATCTTTTTATTGTCTCCGTATTCCTGGTTTCCAAAATTATCAGAAGGGAACCCGATAACCACCAGTTTATCTCCATATTGTTCATGTAGCTCCTGAAGCTCTTTATACTGCTTGGTGAAACCACATTTAGAAGCGGTGTTGACTATCAAAAGTTGTTTTCCTTTGAAATCAGCGAGATCTACTTTCTTTCCATCAATGGATGTGAAAGAAAAGTCATATACGGTAGGCTGTTGGAACAGCATAGTATAAAACATTATCATGGCCATGATCATAATCTATATATTTTTAAAGTTGAACATTCAGCTCTCTGTCCACTACATAATGGAACAGCTCTTCAATTGGGCTACTCAATATCTTGCCCACACGAACACCATGCAAAGAACATACCTCTCTTAAGTGAATATCAAAATAATAGGCAATTCTCCCAACAAAATGACATTCAAATTCCCAAAAGTTCGGGTATGTCATGATATTGGTCCTTACAAATTCGTCAAAACCATTTCTCAGGAGATTATCGATATAGGGATGTTGTCTATTCTGTCCCATAAATTCGGCAAAAGATGCCAAATAGGCATTGGGTCTATCCCTTTGATACACATTCTTGATGATGATATCTTTTGTGATGTGATGCGTCTCCTTAAAGATCCTTGCCAAATCCCTTGGCATGGTCTCATAGAGATAGGCAGTAATCAACTGTTTTCCAAACCAGGCACCAGAACCCTCATCCCCAAGCACATAGCCATTACCATGCAAACTTGCCGACAGTTTCTCCCCATCATAGAAACTGATATCAGAACCAGTTCCCAGATTGGAAATCAATCCTTTTCCAGCTCCAAAGGTTGCATAGGCAGACCCTAACAGGTCGCTTTCAACAGAAATAAAGGAGGATGGAAAAATTTGGGTCAGGGCATTGGATACTAATTCACGGCGGTCAGGAGTAGAACAACCTGCTCCGAAAAAATAGACCTCATGAACTTCTTTTATATATGGGATAATTTCGGGAACCTCAGTCAAAATTGCCGCAATCTCCTTCTCGCTTACGAAGAAAGGATTTAAACCTTTGGTACTGAAACGTAATGGTTTGCTATCTGGAAGATGGAGCATCCAATCTGATCGTGAGGATCCGCTATCTGCAACTAAAATCATATGCTACTAAATGTCATCATCTCAAATATACAAATTCCAAGAGAATAAAAATCGTTTTCTCGATTTAAACAAAAACGAGTATTCGACATTAAAATACACCCCTTTGACAGGACCAACCGGATAAGATTGCAAAAGCTCTAGACTGTAATATTATTGTGAAGGTCCTGCATTAGATCGATCTTTCTCCAATGAATCTGCAAGCGATTCTTATCTTTAACCTATAAATTATTACCTAATAAAATTATGAAGAACTCAATGAACCTCATCCGGTTACTGATGTTTTCCTTTGCTTTTATTCAGATGGTATTTGCCCAACAAATAACCAGTCCGAAAGAGCACTTTGGATTCCAGATTGGTGATGACTACCAATTGGCAACATTTACTGAAACTGAACAGTATTTCAAAAAATTGGACCAACAATCTGATCGATTGTTATACACGGTCATCGGCAAGACCGAAGAAGGCCGTGACCAATGTATGCTGATCATTAGTTCTCCGGAAAACTTAAAAAATCTGGAAGAATTCAAGAACATCTCGACAAAACTTGCCCATGCTGAACTGTCTGAAGAGGAAGCTCGTGCACTGGCCCAAAAAGGCAAGAGCATCGTTTGGATCGATGGTGGCCTTCACTCCAATGAAGTGGTAGGAACGCACCAGCTTATCCAAACTGCCTACCTGCTGGCTTCATCCAACGACCTTGAAACGAAGAACATCCTGGAGAACAGCATTGTCCTCATGGTGCATGCCAATCCAGATGGGCAAGAGTTGATCTCTAACTGGTACATGCGTGAAAAAACTCCTGAAAAAAGATCGGGCAACTATGTCCCTGTCCTTTACCAGAAATATGCAGGACATGATAATAACCGCGACTTTTTTATGCTGAACCTCAAGGAATCCCAAAACATGGCTAGACAGCTGTTTGTTGAATGGATCCCTCAGATTATGTACAACCACCACCAAACTGCACCAGCAGGTGCCGTGGTAGCAGGCGCACCCTATAGAGATCCGTTCAATTATGTATTTGACCCAATCTTAATGTCTGGAATCGATGCCTTGGGAGCCGCAATGTCTTCTAGGTTGAATGCCGAAGGCAAACCCGGATATACGGCAAAAGACGGTTCGGTATTCTCGACCTGGTATAATGGTGGCCTGAGAACGACCACCTATTTCCACAACATGATGGGACTGTTGACCGAAATGATCGGCAACCCAACTCCATTCGAGATCCCACTTGTTCCAAACCGCTTGATTCCGAATAATGACACCCAAAACCCAGTGATTCCGCAGGTATGGCATTTCCAACAATCAATTGATTATTCCGTATCCTTGAACTACGCAGTCTTGAACTATGCCAGCCGCTATAAGGATGAAGTCCTGTACAACATGTTCAGGATGGGCAAGAACTCCATAGAGCGAGGTTCTAAAGACTTCTGGCCACTTTCACCTAGCAAGGTAGCTGTAATCGATACAGCCTTTCAACAAGCCAAGAGAAAGGACCCTAAAATCGAGAACAACCGCGAAGCAGAAAGAAAATTATTGGGCAGCCTCTTCGAGAACAAATCCCTTCGTGACCCTCGCGGATTTATTATCCCTGCGGATCAGGCTGATTTTGTAAAAGCTACTGATTTCGTGAATGCATTGATCCAAAATGGTATCGATATCCAACAGGCAACAGCGGACTTCACGGTAAACGGCAAGAAATATGCGAAGGATTCCTATATCATCAAGACTGACCAAGCTTTCCGTCCACATATCTTAGATATGTTCGAGCCGCAAGATCACCCTGATGACTTTCAATATCCAGGAGGCCCTCCAATTCCGCCTTATGATGCTGCAGGCTGGACATTGGCTTACCTGATGGATGTAAAATTCGACCGTATCCTGGAGGACTTCAATGGTCCATTCCAAAATTTGACGAATGGAAAGGTCATCCAATTGGCAGAACTTGCTAAACCTAAAGGTAAATACCTAAGACTTCCCGCAACAATCAACGAATCCTTCCGCGTAAGCAATGACTTGCTTAAACAAGGAAAGAATGTTTGGCGAGATGAATCAAATGGGGATATCTATGTTGAAAACAATGCGAACGTGAAATTGATCTTCCCTGCGGAGGCCAGCAATAGCTTACCAAAACAAAACAAGAAGATCAAACTTCTACGAATAGCGCTATGGGATACTTATGGCGGGAGCATGCCTTCCGGATGGTTGAGGTTCCTGATGGAAAAATATCACTATAATTTTGAGGTCATCTATGCACCAGATATCGACAAGGGTAACCTGAATGCAAAATATGATGTCATTATCTTCCCTGGAAATTCTATTCCTAGGTTCAATAGCAATCCAAATGCATCTTCCTACTATGGACGTATGCCAGCAGAGGCTCCAGAAAATATCCCTTCTCCATTTAAAGAAAGATGGGGTCGCTTGACCGAACAGAAATCAATACCTGTATTGAAATCATTCTTGGAAAACGGAGGTAAAATCGTAACGATCGGAAGCAGTTCTGATTTGGCCGAACATCTGGAATTAGGTGTAGAAAACCATTTGGTAGATGCCCAACACAAGGCTTTAAAGAGAACTGAGTTTTATACCCCTGGATCTGTTTTGACAGCAAAAGTTGCAAAAGGATCTGCCAGCACTTGGGGCTATAATGATGAAATAGATATATATTACAGCAACGACAACTTGTATAAGATCAAAAATACCAATATCAAACCATTGATGTGGTTTGATTCGGAGAAGGTCCTAAAGAGTGGGTGGTCATGGGGACAGAAATATTTGAAGGATGGAGTTATTGCATTTGAAGCGCCAGTAGGCAAAGGTAAACTGGTATCTTTTGGAAATGACATTAATTTCCGCGCGCAAACCCATGGAACTTTCAAGCTATTGTTCAACCAGCTGCAGTAAATTAAATCAACATAAATTTTAAGGTCATATCTCCACAGATATGGCCTTTTCTTTTTATTAGTAACATAGGCTGCTGTTCAAAATCCATTTTTTATGCGGGGTTGCAATTGACCTTATTCGAGACATATTCGGAATTTTCGCAAAATGTCTAAACCAGTATACCTTATTTACTCGAATCATTCCCGAATCATTCTCGAATGAGACCCGAATGAGACCAAGAGAAAGTGACAAGAAGAAATAGAGGAAACGGAAGTAAGCAGGAGGGATTTTTTAGGCCAGGAATAATATTGGTGGTAAACCATAAAGAAAGGCAAAGAATATTAGTTCATTGCCTTTCTTATGTTAATTATCTTTTAAATATCGTTTTTCGCTGCCTCGATCAATTCGGAATAGAAAGCGGTTTCTGTACGGCCATCTGCTCGGACCTGTTGCGGAATAAAGCTTTGTGCAGTTTGACCAGGAATGGTATTGATCTCAATAAAATAGAATTTATCGGTGTCATTTTGGATAAAGAAATCCACACGGACCATACCTTTACAATTCAATCGAACATAAACTTCACGGATAATGGCATCCGCCCTATCCTTTTGTTCTTGGTTAAGGTCGGCAGGTGTGATCTCTTGGGTCAACCCTGGAGTGTATTTGGCTTCAAAGTCAAAGAATTCCCTGGTCGTGATCACCTCTGTTGCCGGAAGCACCTGAAGCTCTCCTTTGGAGTCCCTAAAGATCCCTTGGGAGAATTCTCTACCTTTTACAAACTCTTCGACCAATACTTGCATACCGGTTCCTTCTGCATCGTATGCTTCATCTAAGGCCTTAGGAAGTTCCTCCCAGGTATTGACCTTGTTCATTCCGATACTGCTACCTCCAGCATTTGGTTTTACAAATAAGGGAAGAGTTAATTTTTCTTTGACCAGGTCGAATGCCTTTGGTCTGTCGATATCAAATAAAAGAACCGATTTTGCGACGTTCAATTCTGCAATGTCCTGGATAATAGCCT
Organism: Sphingobacterium sp. LZ7M1; assembly: GCF_024296865.1. Lineage (GTDB taxonomy): Bacteria > Bacteroidota > Bacteroidia > Sphingobacteriales > Sphingobacteriaceae > Sphingobacterium. The sequence goes on from NZ_CP101134.1 coordinate 3,424,491, forward strand.
TGGTATAACCCTTGTTCATTGTCAAGGATGAGGTCAAAGCGCCACAAGAAGTATAAGGCAATCCAACCATATCTAAATAACCTTGTAACCTTCCATCCTCGCCCGGGCTACCGTGCAAAATGATAAAGGCCACGTCAAAACGTAGCTTTTCGTTATTTATGTTCAAAGAGAAATCTTGACGATCAATTTCGTGTTTTTGGCCGTTCTCATCCGTATAGGCCCAGCTATGCAATGTAATATCAATAAGATACACATCGTATTTTTCTTTATCGATTTGGGAATAAACAAACGCTGAACTTTTATAGGAAATTTCAGCCTCTCCAGTATAACCACCCGTAATTAATGCTACTTTAGTTTTCATATGTAATAATCGAGAAGCAAATATAATTTGAGATACGAGGAAAAACGAATATTTTTGCCTTTATATTAGCAGTATTTGCGGGAATTTGTAAAATTGGAATTAATATTGTTAATAGGATATTCAAAAAAAACACATTAATAGATGTCGAAGTTCTTTTTATACTTGAGAACGAGTGCTTTCAGGAAAAACTTAATTGCAGGGCTCATTTTCATTGTCATTCTTTTTATTTTAGTTTATTTCGGATTAAAGATCTACACTAAGCATGGTGATTCTCAAGAGGTTCCTCTATTGAAAGGCTTGAACATCAGTGAAGCTTTGAACGTATTGGACAAGGCAGGATTAGAGGTGGAAATCGATTCCATCTACCAAATGGATGCGAAACCAGGATTGGTGATCGACCAGGATCCTGACCCTAAGACGCATGTAAAAGGTGGTCGTACGATTTATTTGACCATCATTACCCAGTCTGCACCTGAAATTGCCTTCCCAGAAGTTATTGATAAAACATTTATCGAGGCATCTGCTATCTTAAAGAACCATTCTTTAAAGATTGCGGATACCGTCTATAGGAATGACATCGCTAGAGATGTGGTATTGGATGTAAAATTTGCCGGCCAACCGATCCGTCCGGGACGTATGGTTCCTAAAGGATCCAAAATCAGCTTGATCTTAGGTAATGGTCGCGGAGACGATGAGGTTGAAATCCCTGTATTGATTGGATTGAACCTGACTGAGGCCAAATTTGCACTGGCAGGAAAAGGCTTGACCTTGGGTTCTGTTTCTTTTGACGGGAACTCAAATGATACTTTAGGATCAGTGGTCGTAAAACAAAACCCAGATACGAGTGCGAAGATTATTTCCATAGGCAATGCCATCCATGTTACCCTAGGTAAACCGGCAGAACCAACTCCAACACCTACTATTCCACAAAACCCATAACATGGCTGAGAACAGAAATAAAAGAAAAGGATTAGGGATTGTACTTATCATTATCTTATTGATAGTGTTGGTAGCTGGATGGATAGGATATCAGGCGTTTATGGCACCAAGTATTGCCAGCGATGAGGATTACTTCTACGTAAAAACCGATGAACCTTATGCGAGTGTGATCTCCAGGATCGAGTCGGAAGGTATAGTAAAAAACCCAACCTATTTCAAGTATGCGGCGAAAGCTATGGATCTGGAAAGCACCGGCATTAAGGCAGGCCGCTACAAAATATCGAAAGATATGAGCAATCGCCGATTGATCGGGAACTTGCGTGGCGGTTATCAGGATGCTGTAAAGTTCAGGTTCCAAAATATACGATTGAGACAGGATTTTGCAGGATTGCTGGGTAGAGATTTTGAAGCGGATTCCCTGACTTTCATCAATCTGTTGAATGATGAGAAGTTAGCAGAGAAATATGGTTTCAATAAAGAGAATTTCTTCAGCATGTTCATTCCAAATACCTATGAAATCTATTGGAATACCAAGCCTGAGGAGATCATCGATCGTTTTTCAAAGGAATATGAGAAATTCTGGAATGCAGAGCGGAAAGCAAAGGCAGATTCTTTGGGAATGACCATACAAGAGGTGAGCACCTTAGCTTCTATTGTAAAAGGTGAAGCCCTGCATGTGGATGAAATGCCAAAAATTGCAGGTCTTTATATCAATAGATTGAAGAAAGGGATGCTATTGCAGGCGGATCCTACGGTGATCTTTGCCAATAATGACTTTACTATCCGTAGGGTATTGAACAGGCACCTGACCATTGACAATCCATATAACACTTATCGTTTCAAAGGCCTTCCTCCGGGACCGATCATGATGCCAAGTATCGCCTCTATCGATGCGGTATTGAATTATGACCATCACCCCTATATCTATATGTGTGCGAAGGATGATTTTTCAGGATACCATTTATATGCGGAAACAGTTGCTGAACATTTGATCAATGCGCGTAAATTCCAAAAAGCTTTAGACGCCAGAAATATCAAGAAATAGTATGTTTCATTATCAGCATCAGATCAGGGTTCGTTACGCAGAGACAGACAATATGGGTTATGTCTATTATGGAAACTATGCGACCTATTATGAAGTTGCCCGTACCGAAATGTTAAGGAGCACGGGGATTTCCTATAAACAGCTCGAGGAAATGGGCGTGATGTTGCCTGTGATCGAATTGAGCTGCAAATTCAACAAAGCAGCGAAATATGATGATTTAGTAACCATAAATATTTATATTAGAGAAAAACCAGGAATAAGGATTAAATTTGAATATGAGCTGTTTAATGAATCTGGAGAGCTGTTGAATACAGGTTCTACCCAACTGGTATTTGTTGATATGGAACGAAACAGGCCTTGCAAACCTCCACAGATTTTCATGGATAAGATGGCTCCATTTTTTGGAGAATAATGAAAAAAATTCACCAACATCTTCTGTACGTTAAGCCGTATGACAGATTTATCGAGTGGACCAAATCAGCCACCTTACCGGGATTTGGAAAATTACCGCTCTATACTGTCATGGTATTTTTCTTTCAGGAGATCGCTCGGGAATCCATCATCAATAAAGCCTCTTCCCTAGCCTACAACTTTATGTTGGCGGTATTTCCTGGAATTATTTTCCTTTTTACGCTGATCCCTTACATTCCTGTAGACAATTTTCAGGAACAATTGATGGAACTGATCCAGTTGGCTCTGCCAAACAATGCATACGAAATCCTGGAAACTACCTTAGAAGATATCATCAAGAGACAGAACAGTGGCTTGTTATCTGCCGGTTTTGTACTCTGTACATTTTTTGCGACCAATGGTATGACGACCCTGATGATGAGCTTTAATAAAGCATCCTTATCCAAAGAGTCCAGAACTTGGTTTCAAAGACGAATTGTAGCCCTAGCCCTATCCCTTGCCATCGTATTGGCCCTTGCCGTAGGAATTGCACTTTATGCCGGTTCAAACTACTTGATCAATTACCTGAAAACCCATATCGATTATGACCTGAAATGGTTTTGGGCATTTGCCATTAAAGTTGCTCAATGGATTATTTTATTTGGTATCTATTTTTTTACAGTGAGCCTTATTTATAAGTTTGGACCAAGTTCGACAAAAAAATGGAAGCTATTTACGCCCGGTGCAACCTTGGCTACGATATTGGCCATGTTGTCTTTTTCATTTTTTACCTTCTATATCAATAACTTCGGTGCGTACAACAAATTATACGGTTCTATCGGAACATTGATCGTCGTGATGATCTGGATGTACATCAACGCCCTGATCTTGATCATAGGTTTCGAATTAAATGCCAGTATTGCGCTTTCAAAGCAAAGCATTAAAATTGTTAAGCCGCGAGTATACAACTCATTTAAACCAAACAAAATTTAATTTATTATAAATTTATTATTATTGTAATCGTATTGAGTATTTTGTTAGCTCAGATCAACGATTAGACCGGAAAAACTTACCGATGGAAGACAAGGATTTACAAAAGCGGAACAAGCGGAACCAGAACGTCAGAAATATCCTGTTGAGTTCAATAATTATATTGTTCATCACTTTTGTTGTCTTTTTTATCTTCTCCTATATACAGTACAAGAGCATACAGAACAAAATCCAGAACATTTACACTTCTGTAAACAGTGACCAAAATAACTTTACAGAATTACTGACCATATTCAGCGAGGCAGAAGACCATTTCAGGTTATTCTCCATTACCTATAATATCAATGACTATAATTCCTACCGTTCTAAACTGATAACCTTAAAGTCGGCGGTCGATTCATTGATCAAAGTACGAAGTGAGGAGTCCAAAACGTTTAGTGATAAAAATTACCATGGTCGCAAGCTGGAAGACCTCCTGCCTAAATACAGTCAGTTGAACAGCAAATTGGATTCTATCTTGGTCGCTTCAGAGACCCTGAAGACCTTTAATATCCAAGCGAACAATGAAACGAACATCAGCATCCCACGTCCTAAGGAACCTGCACCGATCGTTGCCAATGAGCCGAAGAAAGTCGTAGTCAAGAAGAAATCATTGTTAAAGCGGATCTTCCAAAAAGGGGATGATACCATTACGGTGGAAACAGGTACGCCTACGCATACCCAACAGGTAACTGAGCAGAACGCGAACCTGAAAAACATCATCAAGCAAGGCAATACGCAAGCTGAGAACAGGCTTAAAGAACTGAAACAAACCCTGACCGATATCCGGAAAAACGAAAGGTCACTTTTGGCAGATAACTTTACCCTATTGCACTCTGCCAATCAGCTGATCCGGATCATCCATGAAGAGCGCATACAGATCCAAAGAGACAAGACCGACCATGAGTTGAGCATCTTAATCGCTAGGACCGATACCTTCAAATGGCAGATCATTATATCCCTGACCTTTGTCTTTATCGTGATCTGTATCTTGGTTTATTACCAATTCTTTACCAACTACTATGAGCGTAAATTATTGGATGAACGCGTTTACGCCTCCAAATTGGCAGAACAGAAAACAGATATCCTGGCGGAGATTACCCATGAAATCCGGACCCCTATCAATTCGCTGATCGGCATCGTGGATCTATTGAAGAGCCGCAAGGACCTTTATCAGGCCAACGACATCCACTTGTTGGAATCGGCCTATACGAATATTACGGCGACCTCCAAAACCATCAATGATATCCTGAACCTGAGCAAAATAGACCAACAGAACAGCATTGAGGCCATTCACTTTGATTTCGTTGACCTGCTGATCGATGTGGTAGAAACCCATCGCAACCATGCCGAAATGAAAGGGATAGAATTGGCGTATGAGCTGGACAAAAATCAGCCAACGGTGATTTTCTCGGATGAATTTAAGGTCCGCCAGATCATGAGCAACCTGGTGAGCAACGCGATCAAATACTCGAATGGCGGAAAGGTGGTGGCTAGCGCGATCGTAGATGACCAGAGCAACCTGATCTTTAAGGTATCGGATCAAGGCCAGGGAATCCCTGATGCCCTGAAGAAGAACATCTTCAAGAAATACTATACGGTCAATAAGTCCAATAAGGTAGAAGGTGGCGTTGGATTAGGGCTATATATCACCAAAAATATTGTCAGCACATTAAAAGGAAAGATAAACTTTAAAACGAATGCCGGTCAAGGCACCACCTTTAAGGTAGAGATCCCTATTCCTAAACCGAAATTCCGTCGGAAGACCTCGTTGAACATTGAGAAAATCAGCGATTTTTCCAAGGATCTAAGTTGGCTAATCGTGGATGATAACGCCTTGAATTTACTGTATTTAAAGCAGTTCTTCTCGTTACATACCCATGTTAAGACAGCAACCAACGGAAAAGAGGCCTTAGAGATATTGAGCAGGTTTCCGATTGACGTTGTTGTTACCGATATCAACATGCCGGTGATGACCGGTGACGAATTATTGGCTACCGTAAGGGCGAACCCTGCCTACAACTCGGTTAAAATAATAGCCACATCTTCTGATAATGAGCAGGTTAAGAAGCTGGAGAAGGAGAGACAGGTCTTATTTGACGGAATTTTGATCAAGCCATTTAACGAGCGGAAACTGACCGAAGTGATTGTAAAAACGATCTATCCTATCTTTGAGGACAGCGACGAGTTACGTCAAGAATCCTAAACTTTTCAATCTTTTTAAACTTTTTTACATCTAAACTCTTGTAAATAAAAGTTTTTCGTATCTTTGCAATCCCTACATTGTAGGGAAAAGGAGATTATTAATTAATGGCAAAAAAACAAGAAGCAGAAAAAGAGTTAGCGGCAAAAAATGCAGAGCTACAAGGTGCTGACACAAAAGTTGTGAAGGACACTGAAAAGATTGAGTCTGAGGCAGATTCAAATTTAATCGATGAGATTAAATCAAACACTTGGAGTACTCCATCAGGAGACTTCGACTGGGATCTTGATGAAAAAGCTTTTGGTAACTACAGTGATGCGGAACGTACTAAACTAGAAGAGCAGTACGCTGGCACATTCAACCAAATCAATCAAGGTGAGATTATTGAAGGTATCGTTGTATCTATCAATAACAAAGATGTTGTTTTAAACATCGGTTTCAAATCAGACGGTCTAGTAGCATTATCTGAGTTCCGTGACTTACCTGACTTAAAAATCGGTGATACGGTTGATGTATTTGTTGAATCGCAAGAGGATGCAAATGGTCAATTAGTATTATCACGCAAACGTGCTAAAACACAAAAATCTTGGGAAGAGATCAACGAGGCTTTGGAGAACGACAAAGTTATCGATGGTTTTGTTAAATCACGTACAAAAGGTGGTTTAATTGTAGACATCAAAGGTGTTGAGGCATTCTTACCAGGATCTCAAATTGATATCAAACCTATCCGTGACTATGATGTTTACGTAGGTAAAACTATGGAGTTCAAAGTTGTTAAGATCAACCATGAGTTCAAAAACGTAGTTGTATCACACAAAGTATTGATCGAAGACGATTTGGAAAACCAAAAATCAGAGATCGTTGCGAAATTGGAAAAAGGACAAGTATTGGAAGGTACTGTTAAAAATATCACTGACTTCGGTGTGTTCATCGACTTGGGTGGTGTTGACGGATTACTTCACATTACAGACATCTCTTGGGGCCGTATCGAGCATCCAAAAGAGGTGTTGGCTTTAGACCAAACTATCAACGTTGTAGTTCTTGACTTTGATGACGAGAAAAAACGTATTGCATTAGGTTTGAAACAACTTTCAGAGCACCCTTGGGAATCTTTAGACAAGAACTTAGAAATCGGTTCTAAAGTAAAAGGTAAGATCGTTACTGTAGCTGACTACGGTGCTTTCTTAGAAATCATCCCAGGAGTAGAAGGATTAATCCACGTTTCTGAAATGTCTTGGTCTCAAAACTTACGTTCTCCACAAGAATTCTTGAAAGTAGGTGACGAAATCGAAGCTGAAATCTTGACTTTGGACCGTGAAGAGCGCAAAATGAGCTTAGGTATCAAACAATTGACTCCAGATCCTTGGCAGAACATCACTGAACGTTACCCAGTTGGTTCAAAACAATCAGCAGTTGTTAAGAACATGACTAACTTCGGTGTATTCGTTGAGTTAGAAGACGGAATCGATGGTTTAATTCACATTTCTGACCTTTCATGGTCTAAGAAAGTTAACCACCCTAACGAATTCACTAAAGTTGGTGAAAGATTAGAGGTTGTGGTATTAGAATTAGACGAAGAAAACCGTAAGCTTTCTTTAGGTCACAAACAATTAGAGGAAAACCCTTGGGATACTTTCGAAACAATCTTCACTGAAGGTTCAGTTCACGAAGGTACTGTAATCAAAGTTGGTGACAAAGGTGATATCGTAGCTTTACAATATGGTGTTGAAGGATTCTGCCCTAACAAACACTCTGTAAAAGAAGACGGTTCAGCATTGAAAGTTGACGAAGTTGCTGAATTCAAAATCATTGAATTCAACAAAGAAAACAAACGTCTAGTGATTTCTCACTCTCGTATTTGGGAAGATGCTAAAGCTGAAGCTCGTATCGAAGAGTTCAACGCTCGTAAAAAAGAAGCTAAAACTGCTAACGCAGCAGTGAAAAAAGTTAAAGATTCAGTTGAGAAATCAACTCTAGGTGATCTTGACGTATTAGCTCAATTGAAAGAGCAAATGGAAGACGACGAGAAAAAATCTAAATAATTTTAGATTACTCTAAATACTTCGAAGCCCCGATTTTACAATCGGGGCTTTTTTTGTTTATAGATTTGAGATGGGAGATATGAGATGTGAGATATTGGAGAATATTTATTTCTTGAATGTAGCTTAAGGGATTTAGGTTGTGAGATTAGTGAATGTAAAAGATTAGATGTAGATGTTCCAAGACTTATTACATTTTGCATATCTTTAACTTAAGAAGTTTAATATCTCAATACTCATATCTCATATCTATATACCCATGAGAACAGCAGCATTAATCAGTACCGATGAGGCCCTCAAATTGATCAATGAGGAGAATGCCATAGTCTTGGATGCGACCATCGATAAGGTCAACCAGAAGATGGACAACGATAATCTGGAACTGTTGCCCAACAGTTTGTTTTTGGATATCGAAGGTGCGTTTTCAGATCATCATAGTCCATTTCCACATACGATGCTTTCGGCACAGCTATTCAGCAAGGAAGTACAGAAGTTAGGCATCAATCAGGATTCGACATTGATCATCTATGATCGCTGGGGAGTCTATTCAAGTCCGCGTGCTTGGTGGATGTTGAGGTATATGGGCTTGGATAAGGTTTATGTGCTGAACGGTGGACTGCCGGCCTGGAAAGCGGCAGGATTGCCCATCGAACATCAATATACTGAAGCTATGGTCTTAGGCAACTTTAAAGCGAAGCCAAATTATGAATGGTTCATCTCGAAAGATGAACTGGTGGAGCGCTTAGGCGATGATGATATCAGCATTACCGACGCGAGATCTTCTGGAAGGTTCCATGGAACTGCTCCAGAACCGAGACCTGGATTGCGTTCAGGGCATATCCCCGGATCAAAGAACCTACCCTTTGACCTGGTACTCGATGGCATAAAATATCAGGAGAAGGAAGAACTACAGCGACTGTTTGAAGGGAAGATCGATTCCGCTAAGCAAAATATCTTTACCTGCGGCTCAGGCGTATCGGCAGCAATCATTGCTTTGGCTGCCTATGAACTAGGAAATGACTATGTAACTATTTTTGATGGGTCCTGGAGCGAATGGGGCGCTGATGAGAATACATTGGTTAGTATATAGTATTTAGTATATAGTATTTAGTATTTAGACTTTCCTGTATTGTCGCCTAGGATTTTGAAGAATTACATTTCAAGAATTTAAAAGTAATATTTAGTATTTAGATAGGTTCGGCGAAATAGGTCTAAATACTAAATACTTAATACTAAATACTACCTAACAGGTAGTGGCACATAACCATCATCACCAGGTACTTTAGGGAATTCATGGTTGATCCATTTTTCTTTGGCTTCATCGATCGTGGATTTATCACTGGCTACAAAATTCCAGGAGATAAAGCGTTCTTCAGGGAATGGGTCGCCTCCGAAGATATAGACGGTAGATCCGGCTTTCATTTCAAAGGTACATAGATGTGCATCTAGGGTGATCAGGATCTGTTTAGGTCCATATGTAAAGCCATTGCTATCGACCTCCCCTTCTAGGATATACAGTCCGCTCTCACCATACAGCTCCCCTCTTATATCAATTAAGGAATCTTTCTCAGCCTTGACCTCAATCATATAGAGTTTGCTATAGACAGGAACGGGTGATTTCTTTCCGAATGCTTCACCAGCTATCAGTTTGTAGGAAACATCTGCATCTTTCCAAGTAGGAATATCACTAGCTTCGGTATGGTGGAATTCAGGGTCCATAAATTCGAGGTCCTTTGGAAGGGCTACCCAAATCTGAAGACCATGGAGGAACTTGTCCTTTTGTCGTAGGTATTCGGGAGTCCTTTCTGAGTGGACTACCCCTTTTCCGGCGGTCATCCAATTAACAGCCCCTGGTTTGATCTCCATGGCTGTACCAAGGCTGTCCCGATGGAAAATAGAGCCTTCGAACAAATAAGTCAAAGTGGATAAACCAATATGCGGGTGTGGACCGACATCTAAGTTCTCATGGTCTGCCAAACAGGCTGGCCCCATATGGTCAATAAAAACAAAGGGTCCTATAGAACGTTTTTGACGGAAAGGCAGTAACCTACCTACCATAAAGTTGCCGATGTTCGCTGCTGTCTCTTCTCTAATGAAATCTATATTCGACATATGTTTCCTTTTTTTATGTTTCTTTAAAGTTACATATTATCGTTTATTATTCACTAGGCGAAAAATCAGATCAGCAGCCAATTTTGTCGTCCTATTGTCAATATCATAAAGGGGATTTATTTCAGCAAAGTCAATGGACTTTAGATTTGGGAGCTGCAAAAGGGATTGGAATATTTTGTGGAAGTTATGGTCTGGAACAATGCCATGGAAAGCTGGTGCGCTTACCCCTGGGGCATATGCAGCAGCGAATACATCCATATCCACCGTAAGGTAGATGTCATCGGAGTCATTCGCAAACCCTTGGATTTGGGAAATCAACCTATCGATATTTTCAGGAAAGATTTCTTCTCTTTTGATGACCTGTACACCCTTATCCTTCGCAAAATTGAACAGGGCCTGGGTATTACTGATATCTTGGATCCCAAGAGCTAAATAACGAGCTTCAAAGCCTTCCTGTTCGGCATCCTTAAAAATCTGATAGAATCCAGTCCCTGAGTTTCCTTGATCATTTACTAAAGGTCGGATATCGAAATGCGCATCCAGATTGATTACACCAATCCTTTTGGTTTTACTATGGCTTTTCAGTCCATTAAAATGTCCATAGGTCACTTCATGTCCTCCGCCCAGTACCACAGGGAAACCTCCCTTATCTAAAATCTGCGCTACTCTTTTTGCAAGTTCATTTTGCGCTGCTTCTAAATCTTCTGCTGAACAGAATACATCGCCTGCATCAGCTATTTTAATGGCAGCCTGCATATGGCTAGGAAGTCTAGCAAGAACCTTTCTTAAGGCTGCAGGAGCATCCTTTGCTCCTATTCGTCCTTGGTTCCTTCTTACACCTTCATCACAGCAGAAACCTAAGAAAACAATATGTTTGTCAAGTGATAGGGTCACTGCATTCAGATCGACACAAGTGATCAACTGGTGCCAACGAAGGTTTTCCGCTGTATCACCATCGATTCTTCCTGACCAATTTTGTTGTTCAGCGGGTTTATAGCATACATTCCCAAATGCTTCCATAAAAGGTTTACTCAAAAAGGTTATCAATTAATTGGTCATCCACGAGTTCGGCCTTGGTGACTTTCAAGGTAGATGTCCTTTCTAATTCCGTTTCAATGGCACTAATCGCTTCCTTGTTTCTTGCCCAGGCTCTCCTTGCAATTCCATTATTGACATCAAAGAAAAGCATTTGTTTCAATTTGCGATCACTGGCTTCCGAACCGTCCAAGACCATTCCAAAACCACCATTGATTACTTCTCCCCAGCCTACACCGCCACCGTTGTGGATGGAAACCCATGTGGCACCACGGAAACTATCTCCTATTACGTTATGGATGGCCATATCTGCAGTAAATTTACTGCCGTCATAGATATTACTGGTTTCACGATAAGGCGAATCAGTTCCGCTTACATCATGATGGTCACGACCTAAAACAACAGGAGCCGACAATCGACCATCTGCAACCGCCTGATTGAAGGCTTCAGCAATCTTCATTCTTCCCAAGGCATCAGCATAGAGGATACGAGCTTGGGAGCCCACAACCAATTTATTGTTTTCAGCTTCAGATATCCATTTTATGTTATCTTCCATCTGCTGGTAAATCTCAGATGAAGCCGCTTTTTGAAGTTCTTTCATAACTTCCAAAGCTAACTGATCGGTCAATCGGAGATCTTCAGGTTTACCTGATGTACAAACCCATCTGAAAGGTCCAAACCCATAGTCAAAACACATTGGACCAAGGATATCCTGAACATAGGATGGATATCTAAAATCAATTCCGTTTGAAGCCATTACCTCTGCACCGGCACGACTTGCCTCCAAAAGGAAAGCATTTCCATAATCAAAGAAATAGGTTCCTTTTGCCGCATGTCTATTGATTGCGTCTGCATGCCGAACTAAAGTCCGTTGGACTTCCTTTTTAAATTGTTCAGGGTTATTTGCGATGAGATCATTTGATTCTTCGAAACTCAGATCAACAGGATAGTATCCTCCCGACCAAGGATTGTGCAAAGAGGTTTGGTCAGAGCCAACGGTAACTGGGATATTCTGCTTATCAAATTGTTCCCATACATCAACGATGTTTCCGATATAGGCGATTGATACCACTTCCTTTTGGGCCATTGCAGCTTTTACCGCCAGGATAAGACCGTCCATATCTTCTACCAATAAATCCACCCAACCTTGTGCATGCCTCTTCCTTGCTGCTGCAGGGTTGACCTCAGCACATACGGTGATACAGCCTGCAATGTTTCCTGCTTTGGGTTGAGCACCACTCATTCCGCCCAATCCAGATGTGACAAAAACTTTCCCTTGTATCGTTTCTCCTTCAGGAAGATGCTTTCTGAAGGCATTCATCACTGTAATTGTGGTTCCATGAACTATCCCCTGTGGTCCGATATACATATATGAACCTGCAGTCATTTGTCCATATTGGGTTACCCCTAGCGCATTGAATCTTTCCCAATCATCAGGTTTCGAATAGTTCGGGATCATCATACCGTTCGTCACGACCACCCGTGGGGCATTTTCGGACGATGGAAAAAGTCCCATAGGATGTCCTGAATACATGTGCAGGGTTTGCTGCTCAGTCATCTGGGACAGATATTTCATGGTCAACAGGTATTGAGCCCAGTTTTGGAAAACCGCACCATTACCACCATAAGTAATCAGTTCGTGGGGATGCTGCGCTACAGCAGGATCCAAATTGTTCTGGATCATCAGCATAATCGCTGCAGCTTGCTGACTTTTTGCTGGGTAGGCAGAAATTGGCCTTGCATACATTTCATAATGAGGCCTGAAACGGTACATATAGATACGTCCGTATGTTCTCAGTTCCTCTAAAAACTCAGCGGCCAATTCATTATGCCACACTTTAGGAAAATAACGCAATGCATTTCGGATGGCTAACTTTTCTTCTTCAGGGCTTAGTATAGCCTTGCGTTTTGGAGCATGGCTTACTTTATTATCGAGATTGGCTTTTGCAGGTAATTCTGAAGGAATCCCTTGCATAATTGCTTCCTTAAAATCTTTTTCAATCATGTTATTAATCATTTCTAACAAACACTTCGATTCCATTTTTCCAGACTGCCTTTGGCTGTAATCCGCCTTGCAGGTAGGTAATGTTCTGGTAGTTATCCGTATCATAGATGACTAAGTCTGCCAACATCCCTTCCATCAAACGACCTCTATCATCCAAGTTCAAGGCTTTGGCAGCCCTATAGGTAATCCCGGCCAAGAGCTCAGCATTGCTAAGTTTCTCCATGGTTGCCAAAATACTTGCGCTTTCGATCAGTTTTCCCATTGGAGCAGAACCAGGGTTCCAGTCTGTGGCAATAGCTAAACTGGCACCAGCATCCAACAGCCTCCGTGCAGGAGTAAATCCACAGCCAATACCTAATGATGCAGCCGGCAAGGCCACTGGAATCACGTCAGAACCTGCCAACAAACTGATCTCATTTTCAGTTGAAGCTTCTAGGTGATCTGCCGAAACTGCCGCCAATTCAACTGCCAATTTTGAACCGGAAGTGCTGAACTGATCCGCATGTACCGTCAGGTCAAAGCCCATTTCTTTGGCTTTTAGATAATATGGTAAGATTTGTTCAGCAGAGAATGCACTCTTCTCAACAAAGGCATCGATCCGATTGGTTAAATTCTCTGATCTAAGGATAGGAAAGAGCTTTTCCCCCATTTCAAAAAGGTAATCTTCTGCATTCCCCTCATAGTCCTTAGGATGCATATGGGCAGCAAGACAGGTCGAAACCAAGTCTACATAAAAGGATTGGTTTGCTTCTTTGATGGCGCGAAGGGTTTTCAATTCCTCCTCCACTTGAAGTCCATAACCACTTTTGACCTCTACGGTTGTTATACCTTGTCTCAACAGGGCATCAGCACGTTTCAGGGTCAAAGCTTTTAATTCTTCTTGGCTACAAGCACGGGTATGTTTTACAGTACTCCAGATACCGCCACCAGCTTCTGCAATTTCTAGGTATGAACTCCCGGCATTACGCATGGCAAAGTCATTCGCTCGGTTTCCACCGAAGGCGATATGGGTATGGCAATCAATATATCCTGGTAGAGCAACGAAATCTCCTTTCAGTTCAACGATCTCAATATCATCGGGCAAAGCCTCCTTCAATCCCTCAAAATCGCCTACCACGCTTATTTTGCCATCAACAATATAAATACCCGCTTGTTCTATGATTTCCAGTTGCTCGTCCTTTAAAGCACCTTTCAGCGGCAAATGCTGCATAGTCAGCACCTGTTTGAATGGCCCTATTAATTTTCCGTTCTCATTCATGATCAATAGTTTTCAAAATATTCGACATCCTTACCAAAATACGGCTTATCACTATCTTTGGCAGCTTTTCTTGCTACCTCGATCAATTCTCCAGATTTAATGATAGCCAAAGCATTGTCCAAGATTTCCTGCATAGGTTGATCCTCTTCGATATGTGGAATCCTTGTCCTGATATGTTTATGGATGGCCTCAATCACCGCTGTTGACTGTTTAGGATTATGAAAATCCTTAGCTTGAGCCGCACAAAGCATCTCAATGCTCAATATTTTATCAACGTTATCCAGTACCTGCAGCAGTTTTCTGCCAGAGATAGACCCCATGCTCACATGGTCTTCCTGACCTAAAGAAGTCGGAATGCTATCCGCACTTGCTGGGAAGCAAAGTCCTTTATTTTCACTAGCGATGGCAGCGGTACTATATTGAAGGATCATAAATCCAGAGTTTAAACCTGTTGCTTTCATCAACAATTTAGGAACCCCATTAGTTTCCCCTTCAAGGGATAAATAAACCCTCCTGTCGGAAATATTCCCCAATTCAGAAACTGCAAGTGTAGCATAGTCCAAAGGCAAAGCAATCGGCTGCCCATGGAAAGATCCACCGCTGATGGTCAGTTCACTATTGATGATGATCGGGTTATCGGTTACCGAATTGATTTCCGTTTCGATGATTTCCTTAAAGTGCAACCAAGCATTTCTTGACGCCCCGTGCACTTGTGGGATACAGCGTAAAGAATAAGGATCCTGTACCCGTGAGCAATTTTTATGCGACTCCAATATTTCCGAATCTTTCAAAAGATTGAAAATAGTCGAGGCCACAAAAGTATTTCCTTTGTAAGGCCTCAGTTGATGCAATTCAGCATAGAATGGTTTGATAGAGCCGTTCAACCCTTCAATCATCAGTGTGGCGATCAGGTCGGCATTGTTCATCAATCTATTCATTTCCACTACAGCTTTTACACCATGGGCAGCCATGAATTGCGTTCCATTGATCAGGGCCAAACCTTCCTTGGCACCAAGTTGAATGGGTTCCATTCCAAATTCCTGAAGCACAGAAGCCGAATCAACTGACTTTCCATCCTTCCAGACCTTACCTAACCCAATCAGCGGTAAAAACAGATGGGATAAAGGAGCCAAATCACCAGATGCACCAACCGAACCTTGCTTAGGTACAACTGGAATCACATCATTCTGAATATGCCAGATAATACGTTCTACCGTACTCAATTGAACCCCCGAAAACCCCTTTGCCAGGGCATGCACCTTTAAGATAAGCATGAGCTTGCTCAATTCCTTATCAATAGGCTCGCCTACCCCAACGGCATGGCTCTTTAATATATTTTCCTGTAATTTCTTGGTATCTTGAGGGCTGATCAAAGTAGTACACAGTGGCCCGAAACCAGTGTTGATTCCATACACCACTTTTCCAGCATCTACAATCTCTTGGACATACTGGGCGCTTTGGTTTATTTTACTGATCGTTTCCTCAGTCAATAGCCCTTGGCAATCAGATTTCGCAATAGCTATGGCTATTGAACTATTCAAATAATCTTCTCCGTATTTAAATGTTTTCATAATATTTCCCTGTGTAACCCAAATTTACCTGCTATATTTGATAATTGGCAATATCAATTTTAGCAACAACTGATAACCATGAATTATCAAATAGAACTCCGACATCTCTTATATTTCAAGGTAGTAGCCGAGGAATTACACTTCAGAAGGGCCGCTGAAAGGCTATTTATTGCTCAGCCAGGACTGTCTAGGCAGATCAAGCAATTGGAGGAGCATTATGGCACTCAACTTTTCCGCCGTGACAAGCGAAATGTAGAATTGACAGAGTCAGGCATTTACCTTAAAAAAGAGGTGGATTTGATTTTCAATGAATTGGACAATATCAAAGACCATATTGAAAAAATATCAGAAGGAAAGATTACTTCGCTGAAGCTTGGGTTTATCGGATCTGCCGTTCAAGCCATGTTGCCCCAATTACTGGTGGAACTGAAGCAGAAACAACCATTGATCGATATTACGCTCAATGAACTCGCCAATGAGATTCAGATCGACATGATCAACAAACAAGAACTCGACTTTGGTTTTGTAAGGGTCAAGGACACTCCTATAGGCTTAAAATCAATTCCCATCTTAACGGAACATTTCTCATTGGTGGTTCCTAAAAACTCCACGGCTAGGCCAAAGGGAAAGGTCAATCTCCATGATTTTAAGGACGAATCCTTTATTCTCTTTTCCAAGGAATACAGCAATTCCTATTATGAACTGGTGATGAGTATTTTTGAAGATCATGATTTTGACCCGCACGTAGCGCTGCGTACAGTCAATGCACTAAGTATTTTTAACCTGGTGAGTCAAGGCTTAGGTGTAGCCATTGTGCCTACTTCCTTAAAAAAAGGTTATCATACCCATGTGGATTTCTTAGAGTTGAACCATCTGCCACAACGCACTACCCTATCTCTTATCTGGAGCAAAAAGAACAGAAACCCAGGTATTCCACTGCTATTGGATATTGTTGCGGGGTTAAAAAGAAAACAATAGTTTTTTCCTAAATTTAGTACCAATCAAGAGATTACTGGTAAGTAAGAAATTCAGTCCATTAACAATATTTTCAGGAGCATTATGGAATCAGCTCCATTTCTGCATCCATTGCAAAAACAAGGTTATGAACATTAAGGTTTATGTTATATGAAACAATTATTCATCCTATTATTCGCACTTTCACCCATCCTGCTATTCAGTCAAGAATCTAAAACGACAAACATGATAGAAGAAAAATGGAAAGAGGTAGACAGACTAATTTCCATTGGGAATTATGAACAGACAGCCCCTCTTCTGAATGAAATAAAAACTTACGCCAAAAAATCAAAAAATGGCCCAATGGAGCTTCGAGCGATTATTGCAGAGAGCCAATTGCTTCAAGTCAATACGACACAAGAAGATCTTTTCGATAAAGTAGACAAACACTTCCAAAACAACATCAACCAAGCAGAGGGGGTTCAAAGAAGTCTACTCTATAGTTTTTATGCCCAGTATTTAGGAAGCAATACCGATTACTACAGCGAAAGCAAGAATAAATTTTTAGAGGCAGATGAAGAAACCAAGTATAAAATCTTGGACTCCCTGTTCAATAAATCCTTGGAGAACAAAGACCTTCTCTTGAAACAACCTATTGAAGATTGGAAATCTCTCTTTTCCAGCAGCAAAAATTTTAGCCTCAGTCCTACGCTTTACCACTTCAATAGTAATGCATACCTCGCTTTCTTGCGAGGGAACAGGGTAAAAAATGCAGTAAAAATCAAAAATATATCAGAGGATTTGCTCAGCATCAATAAGAAAGCAGGATACGCTGATGCGACCTCCTATCTAATGGTGAACAATATTTCCCCTAGCTATCAAAAAAAAGATGGCTATGTTGATGCTTTAAAAAACGTAATCGCTCAAAACAAAAGCGATTATAACGCGTTCATCTATACCATCATTGCAGAAACATTGCACAACAATAATGATACAAAAAACGCAGTTGAATATCTAGCCAAAGCAAAACAAGAGTATCCAAAATCACCTTGGATCAAGGATGTTGAGCTCATGGATCAACGATTTAAAAGTGTGGAAATACAGTTTTATAATAAGCAGATTAATCCTTCCAATGTCAACAGTCCGGTCCAGCTCTCCTTTAAAAATGCGGAAAAGCTCTACTTGAAAGTTTTCAATGTGACCAATACCCCAACAAACTATAAGAAATTTGAAGTAAAATTAGATAGCATAACGAAAAAAGTAGGGGTAAATGCGACGGAGGTGTATGAAGAGGAAATTCCAATAAAATCATTTGATGATTATAAACGACATTCTACCATTTACAAGATAAATGCTCTTCCTTTTGGCAATTATGTAGCCCTTATTTCAAACAATCCTGAATTCAAAGCTGATGGTCTATTCAATACCGTGTCCTCATCAAGTTTTATTGTTTCGGATTTATTTAACTACACAGAACTGGAGAAAGGGAAGAATACAGAATATCTTTTCAAAGGTTTGCTGATCAATCGAAAGACGGGTTTGCCTTATGCTGATAAATCGTTGGAGATCTATGATGTAAATTCAGGAAAAGCACCAAAGCTGGTTCATAAAATGAAAACTAATCAGAATGGAGAGTTTTCAGTAGATATCAATAAGGATTCATATTATCGCTATCAATCTGGGGCGATGCTTTACCTTGCCGAGGAAAAGCAGATCATCGACATGGCTGCTCCTTTAAATTATAGCTTTTCGCAGATCGAGAAAGAAGAGGATAGGGTTAGGTTCAATACCAAGATCCTAACCGATAGAAGGATTTATAGACCCGGTCAAAAGCTTTACTTCAAAGGAATTGTTTATAACAACAGCTCATTAAGTGGAAAAGTAATAGAAGGTAAAAAACTAGATGTGATACTTCAGGATGCCAACGGTCAGAAGGTAGACTCCTTGTCATTGACCAGCAATGCATTTGGTTCTGTAAATGGAGACCTTCAAATCCCAGCCAATACCTTGGCGGGTGGGTTCAATATCCTGATTATGGATAAAGAAAACCAAATTGGCTATCACTACCTAAATGTGGAAGAGTATAAGCGTCCAACCTTTAGTGTTAAATTTGAACCCAATAAGGAAACCTATAAACGCTCAGATATAGCCGAATTCATAGGAAAAGTAGAATCCTATTCCGGTGTGCCACTTGTAGGTGCTTCGGTGAATTACAAAGTTCGAATAAACTCCTATGGTCGTAATTATACCAATTTCACATTAGCCGACAGTTCAATAATCGCTGATGAGCAAGGAAAATTTACCATCAGGGTTCCACTGGAAGATACCGCATTAAATAAATTGGAAGATTTCAACATCAGTGTAACTGCTGAGGTCGTGAATCAGACCGGAGAAATGCAGCAAGCATCTGTTTTTTACACCTATTCGGATAAGCCTTGGGTAATCAATATTCAAGGTCCAAGAATAGAAGAAGCAGGTAAATGGAATAAATTATTCATCAGTACCGTGAATAAAAACAACCAGCCCTTGCCCTTGACCGGTGAGATAAAAATCTATAAGTATCCTGAGCCTAATATTGCTTTACCGGATCAATATGACAATATATTTAAAAATGTGGATTACCATATTTTCAGTAATGCAGAGTACAAAAAACTTTTCCCAACCTCATTTGATGAGTCTTTAATCATCAAGAAACCAACAGAATTGGTAAAAACCTATTCCTTTGACACAAGGGATACGAGCCTTGTGAAAATAGATTCCAACCTGTTTCCAAAAGGAAAGTATTACGTTGAGGTCATTTCAATCCAAGGAAAAGATACCATAAGAAGTCAAGCAGATGTGAGCATTTTCGACCCTGTAACCAAAAAGAGCAGTGATCATGACTTTCTCACATACAGTTTTGATAAACCAAATTATGGTCTGGATGAACAGGTCAAATTAAATTTCTATACAGATGTCCCTAATGCAAAGGAGATTTTTCTTTTTCCAAGTAACTCCTTTGGTAAACAAGAGACCTTTACCATTCCTGTAAAGAATGGCCGAGCAACCTATGAATTCAAATTTGATAAGGAAAAGTTTGCACGAGGTTATCAATTAGACGCTATATTAATTGTAGACAACCAGATTGAAAATAAATTCATCAGCGCTCCTAAGCGAACTGATGATCAAGATTTAAAAATTAAAATCAGCAGCTTTAGAGACAAAATTACGCCGGGAACAAAAGAGAAATGGAGCTTTAGCATCTTGCAAAAGGACAAGGTCATTCCATCCGAGGTATTGGCTACCATGTATGACATGTCATTAGACGTTTTTGGAGCCAATTACTTCCCTACCTTTTTTGACAGGTATAGCCCATCCTATTACAGGCGATATAATTTTACCAATTTATTCTATGCTTCATCAGCCTCAAGTCCCTTTGGATTCAATGAAAAAATTATCAATGCAGTTGGCAATGAATTACCTATAGTAAACAATTATGGCCTGTGGGATGCCTATTGGTTAAATCGCGGCATCAATAGTCTGCATAATTATTATGATGATCAAGTTCAATATGCAGCTGGATCAGCCCCTGCAGCAAATGGTATGCAAAGAGTTCTTCGAGGCAAAGTATCTGCTGTCAATATTGAAGCAGTAGCCGATGTACGTGAAGTAACGGAAGAAACTGTATCCTTATATGATGAACTAAAAGACCCTAATCTTAGGGCACAAGTTGAAGAATTAAAGAATAAGGGCCAAGGAGTAGACCTCTCCCAGGTCCAAGCGCGCAAGAACCTTCAGGAAACGGCCTTCTTCTACCCGAACCTGTACACCGACAAGGAGGGCAACATCAGTTTCGAGTTCGACAGTCCCGAGGCCCTGACCAAGTGGAAGCTCATGCTCTTCGCCCATGGCAAGAACCTCGAGGTGGGCTCCGAACAGTTCTATACACAGACCCAGAAGCAGCTGATGGTACGTCCCAACCTGCCTAGGTACTTCCGCGAATCCGACCAGATCGAGATCATCGCCCAGGTACAGAACCTCAGCGGCAAGGCGCAGCAGGGCAAGGCCAAGATCGAGATCATCAACCCGGTCGACAATGCCGACATCAGCGAACGGTTCGTGCTGGGCGACATCACGACCGACTTCAGCGTAGAAAAGGACAACAACCAAACGGTGTCCTGGAAGCTCAAGGTACCTGAAGGGTACCCAAGCGTGCAGGTCAAGATCGTTGCGGCAAGCGCGGAACATTCCGATGGCGAGATCGTGGAGCTGCCGGTACTGTCCAACAAGGTGCTGGTTTCCCAGACCGAGAAGATCGCCCTAAAGGCTGGCCAAAAACAGGACTTCAGTATCCCTTCTGCCGGCAAGGACAACCTGCAGGCCAAGGTACAGGTACAGAGCAACCCGATCCTGGAGATCATATCAGCCATCGACTACCTCAAGAACTACCCATATGAATGTACCGAACAGTCAACCAGTAAATGGTTCGGTCTGAAGATGGTACAGTACATAGACAAGCATTACCCTGCCATCTCCGATTATTTCAGGTCCATCAAGGTAAAGGATACCAAGAGCAGACTGGAGGAGAATGCCCAGCTCAACGAGCTGAAGCTGCAGGAAATGCCTTGGCTACGCGACATACAGCGTGACAGCAAGCGCCTGGAGGCTTTGGCCGAACTGTTCAATTCCAATATCGAGACCGAACTCAAGGGCATCGAGCAGAAACTGCTCCGTGGACAATTGGACAATGGGTCCTTCCCTTGGTTCGAAGGCGGAAAGTCCGATACACATATCTCCATGAGGATACTGGAGGTCGTAGGCAAGGTGTTCTACCTGGACCACAGCCTAGTGAACCCGCAGATAAACGGCAGCATGAGACGCCTGGCTACCTACCTGGACCAGGACAGCAGCATAACCAGGGAAAAGGCATCCGCCAATATCGCACTGGACTATCTATATGCACGCCACTTCTGGAACTCGGAAGTCAAGGTACCTGAAAAGAACGGCAAGGTCCTTCGGGCCAAGATCGCCAAGGCTCCGATCATCACCGCCAAGGGTCCTGCCGGCTATGCCGCAAAGGCATGGATCGTCAACCAATTGTTCGGTGAGTCCAAGGAGTCAAACGAGATCCGCAACAGGATCCAACAGGAGGTCATCCTGGATCCCGACAAGGGCATGTACTGGGAGAGCAACGGCAAGCAGTACAACGATATCAGCCTGCATAGCTATATGCTGGAGGCATACAAGCTCCATGACCCGAGCAAGCTCAATCCGATCAGCCAATGGATCTTCTTCCGCAAGGAAGCCAACTATTGGCGAAACACCTGGATGACCGTGGATGCCATCTATAGCCTGTTGCTGGCCAACAATCCAAAGGACTTCAACCTGGACAATGCCGTAACCGTACTGGTCGACGGACAGAACGCCAAGATGGACTCGGTGGTACTGGGACAGGTCTCCAAGACTTTCAATAAGCAGGATCTTGACCGAAACAGGTCCGTACAGATCGAGAACCACAACGACCGCACGGTATTCGGTGGAGTTTTCCATCAGTACTTCCTGCCGGTATCCGAAGTGAAGGCATCGACCAACGACATCAAGGTCAGCAAACAGTACATGGTTGAGCGGAACGGTAAATGGGTGGAGAGCAATCAGGCAAAACTGGGCGAAAAGATCAAGGTGATCATCACCGTCATCAACGACCAGGACCTGGAATATGTACATCTGAAGGACAGCCGACCTGCAGGCGTGGAACCTGTATTCGTACCTTCGGGATACAGCTGGAGAAACAACTACTATTTCACCCTGAAGGACGCATCGACCAACTACTTCTTCAACGCCCTGCAAAAAGGGAAAAGGACTTTCGAGTACGAGGTCAAGGCCAATAACCTAGGTGAATTCAACTCCGGTATAACCAACATCGAAAGCATGTACGATCCGACCGTAAATGCAAGATCTGATAACAAGGTCATCACGATTGTCAAATAGAAGAATTAAATAAAAAGGGAAAGGGCAATTTGATATCAAATTGCCCTTTCCCTTTTTATAGGACATATTCCCTTCCTAGTCCACATAAAGTTTATTAAAAATAATTTGTGAAAAAATTAATTTCTCGCATCATTAATTAAGAAAGCCAATTATTAATTCATGAAGAGAATCCTACAAATATCAATGTTTATCCTTCCGTTTTTAGCTTTTGGACAGATCAACGAAAGAGAAATCGAACAAAAATGGAAAGAAATCAACCGTTTAGAAGTCATTGGAAATTATAATGAAGCCATCCCAATAATAAATGAATTAAAGAAATCTGCACAAGGAAAAAAAGATGATGCCTTGGAAGTAAAGATAGTTCTTGCGGAAACCATGGGGCTAAGGAAGAATGAAACTTCTGTTGACCTATTCGAAAAAATTGAAAAACATTTTATAAGAAATCTAAAAGGGAAAAACAATGTTCAAAGAGCAGTCCTATATCAAGCTTATGCCTTATTTCTTCTTAATAATGTAGAAGACAACCCATCCAGTACTAATAATGAGTTCCTAGGTTCAACCAAGATGAGGAAATTTGAAATCATTGATAGTCTCCTCAAAAAATCCATTGCTGATAAGGAATCTCTCCTAAAACAACCCATGGAAAAATGGCAATCCCTATGGGAAGATTCCAAACAGCTTTCTATTCACCCGACACTATACCATTTCAATCTTGATACATATTTAAGGTTTTTACTTAACGACAGAAAGAAAAATCTGGATCTTTACAATAAACTTCTAACGGATGTTCTAGCCTATAATAAGAGGAAGGGCCTAGAGGATGCAACTGCCTATATCCTGGCGAAGAACCTCTATATTGAAAACCGAGATACGTCGAGTATTATTGAAGGTTACGAAGGTATCATTCAAAAAACCAACAGTCAATTCAATGCCCAGATCTATACTTTATTGGCAGCAAAATTAGGATCTCAAAATCCTAAATTACAAGTACGATATTTACAGAAGGCTAAAAGACTGTACCCAAATTCCCCTTGGACAACGGATTTAGATTCATTGATTAACCTCTTCAATGGCTTGAAATTGAACCTTAAGCACAGCTCCTCCATACCAACCAATGAATATGTACCCATAGTTCTTTCCATTAGGAATATTGACAAGATATATCTGAAAGTATTCAAATTCCAAAATGATCTGGATTATTATTCAAGTCCAGAAGTTGGATTAAGCGATATAAATAACAAAGCAAAAGAAATCTATACGGAACAAGTAGCATTGAAACCTTTTGATGACTTCGAAATCCACACCACTTACTATAAAATTAACCCACTAAGCGCCGGAAAATATCGAATCCTGATTTCAAACAATCCTGAATTTGAAAATAATGACGACAATAAATTAGTAACAGCGTCCAAATTTGAAGTAACAGATTATTTCTTTAAAACCGCAATCGAAAAAGACCCTTTTGGGGGCGATATCTTTTCAACTTACCTCGTGAACCGCAAAAATGGCGAGTCTTTTAAAAAGAAAGATCTTCAAATCCTAAAGTTGAAGGATGGAAAGACTAGCCTAAAAACAGCGAGTACAAATCATGCTGGAGAAATTTTACTCCCTATCCCAGCAGATTCAGTTAAATTCTATAGTGACGATATAGGCATTTTCCTTCCTGAAGAAAATCAACACCTCGTTTACCATAAAACCAAAAACTTTTCGGAGGAAGACAGCTCTCCTAATGAATTAGATTTCGAGGCAAAAACGCTTCTTGACCGAAGTATTTATAGACCAGGACAAAAAGTTCTATATAAGGTGATCAGTTACCAAAATGACATGTATGCAGCAAAAATCCTAGCCGGAAAAAGATTGACTGTACTAATAAAAACATCAAATGAGCAAATAATAGACTCCCTGGTCCAAACCACAGATAGTTTCGGCTCCATAAATGGAGAATTTGTTCTTCCTGAAAAATCCCCACTTGGCTTCTATCAGATCATGATCAAAGAAGGAAATCAGTCAATTTCCTCTTCATCTTTCCGAGTAGAAGAGTACAAAAGGCCAACATTTAAGATCTACCTCAATAAAATTAAAGATACCTATACGTCAAAAGATACGGCGGAGTTCACAGGATTGGTAGAATCATTTTCTGGAGTAGTCTTAGGTGCTACTACAGTTTCGTATACCATTACTGTAATTACACATGACCCAAGTACAAAATATATAAATCTTCCTGCAGGTACTTTGCAAACCGAAAACGATGGAACTTTTAAAATTAGGGTTCCTTTGAATGACACCCTTTTCGCAAATTTCAAAGGCTATAGTATTTTATTGAACACCTATGCAACAAGCCCTACCGGCGAATCCCAAAAAGCATATACGCATTATATATATTCGGATATTCTCGGCACCGCGGAAATAAATTTGGATGAAGAAAAATTATTTGCCAGCAAATTTGATGAGATAGAAATAATTGGTAAAAATGAAAACCAAGAAAAGGTGAATCTTTCCGGTGAAATTCAAATCTTCAAAAAACCGGATTTCACTACCATTGGGAACACCTATTCAAACAGTTTGTATTCCACTAAATTCCTGGATGAAATAGAATTTCATGTGTTTTCGCCTGAGGAGTACATCAAGTATTTCCCAACAAGGGTAACCAAAAAAGATTTTGAAACTCAAAACGACACCCTTGTAGCTACCTATCCCTTTGACAGCAGCCTTTCTCCTACCATAAAGGTTGATCCAACATTGTTTTCTTCGGGAAGATATTACATTAAAGTGGTTAATGTCCCTGATTCTGCCTTATTAGGATATCGCAGCTTTGAGCTAGCAGATTCCAAAACTAGGAAGAAGGGCAATAAAAACTTTTTAGTCTACAATTTTGATAAAGAAAACTATCAAATCAACGATCAGGTAAAAGTTGACTTTTATACTGATTTAAAAAATGCAAAGGAGGTACTTTTAGTGCCTTTTACTAACCAGCATAAGCTTGAATCCATTATCCTTTCTATTGAGAATGGTCATGCATCCTATTCTTTTTTATTGGATAGTATAAAAATCAAGAACTACTATCAGTTTCAAGCTACATTGATTAATGAAAATAAAATTGAAAACCTTAGCATACAAATACCATTACATAAGGAAAACAACATCCTAAAAATTAGAGCAAATACCTTTAGAAATAAAATCCTTCCTGGAAGTAAGGAAAAATGGAGCTTTAATATATCACTGAATGATAAAGCTATCCCAGCTTCCGTATTTGCATGCATGTATGATTTTTCCCTGAATGAATTTTTTACAAAAAGTTACACTAACAAATGGAATTTGACGAGCTATCCATATAGATATGAGGTAAGGCATAATGCCTTTTTTACATTGATTAATGCTCGAGATGAAGAAGACTATATCCATATTTACATTCCTATGAATGATTTAAAATTCCATCAACTAAATAGTTTCAGTTTGTGGAATACCTTGACATTAGATCAAGGTGATATTTCTCTTTTGGAAAATAATAATCGGGTCTATGAATTTGAGGCGATTTGGACCCCAGCATATTTAAATAAAGTTGATAATATTCCAAGAGGAGAATTCGCTCCGAAAAATGTGAATCCTGGCATGAATGAGTTAATGCCTATTTATCAAGGAGTAGACCTCTCCCAGGTCCAAGCGCGCAAGAACCTTCAGGAAACGGCATTCTTCTACCCGAACCTGTACACCGACAAGGAGGGCAACATCAGTTTCGAGTTCGACAGTCCCGAGGCCCTGACCAAGTGGAAGCTCATGCTCTTCGCCCATGGCAAGAACCTCGAGGTGGGCTCCGAACAGTTCTATACACAGACCCAGAAGCAGCTGATGGTACGTCCCAACCTGCCTAGGTACTTCCGCGAATCCGACCAGATCGAGATCATCGCCCAGGTACAGAACCTCAGCGGCAAGCCGCAGCAGGGCAAGGCCAAGATCGAGATCATCAACCCGGTCGACAATGCCGACCTCAGCGAACGGTTCGTGCTGGGCGACATCACGACCGACTTCAGCGTAGCAAAGGACAACAACCAAACGCTGTCCTGGAAGCTCAAGGTACCTGAAGGGTACCCAAGCGTGCAGGTCAAGATCGTTGCGGCAAGCGGGGAACATTCCGATGGCGAGATCGTGGAGCTGCCGGTACTGTCCAACAAGGTGCTGGTTTCCCAGACCGAGAAGATCGCCCTGAATGCCGGCCAAAAACAGGACTTCAGCATCGCTTCTGCCGGCAAGGACAACCTACAGGCCAAGGTACAGGTACAGAGCAACCCGATCCTGGAGATTATCTCTGCCCTAGACTACCTCAAGAACTACCCTTACGAATGTACCGAACAGTCCAGCAGTAAATGGTTCGGTCTCAAGATGGTTCAGTACATAGGCAAGCATTACCCTGCCATTTCCGATTATTTCAGGTCCATCAAGGTAAAGGATACCAAGAGCAGACTGGAGGAGAATGCCCAGCTCAACGAGCTGAAGCTGCAGGAAATGCCTTGGCTACGCGACATACAGCATGACAGCAAGCGCCTGGAGGCTTTGGCCGAACTGTTCAATTCCAATATCGAGACCGAGCTCAAGGGCATCGAGCAGAAACTGCTCCGTGGACAATTGGACAATGGATCCTTCCCTTGGTTCGAAGGCGGGAAGTCCGATACCCATATCTCCATGCGGATACTGGAGGTCGTTGGCAAGGTATTTTACCTGGACCACAGCCTAGTGAACCCGCAGATAAACGGCAGCATGAGACGCCTGGCTACCTATTTGGACCAGGACAGCAGCATAACCAGGGAAAAGGCATCCGCCAATATCGCACTGGACTATCTATATGCACGCCACTTCTGGAACTCGGAAGTCAAGGTACCTGAAAAGAACGGCAAGGTCCTTCGGGCCAAGATCGCCAAGGCTCCGATCATCACCGCCAAGGGTCCTGCCGGCTATGCCGCAAAGGCATGGATCGTCAACCAATTGTTCGGTGAGTCCAAGGAGTCCAACGAGATCCGCAACAGGATCCAACAGGAGGTCATCCTGGATCTCGACAAGGGCATGTACTGGGAGAGCAACGGAAAGCAGTACAACGATATCAGCCTGCATAGCTATATGCTGGAGGCATACAAGCTCCATGATCCGAGCAAGCTCAATCCGATCAGCCAATGGATCTTCTTCCGCAAGGAAGCCAACTATTGGCGAAACACCTGGATGACCGTGGATGCCATCTATAGCCTGTTGCTGGCCAACAATCCAAAGGACTTCAACCTGGACAATGCCGTAACCGTACTGGTCGACGGACAGAACGCCAAGATGGACTCGGTGGTACTGGGACAGATCTCCAAGACTTTCAATAAGCAGGATCTTGACCGCAACAGGTCCGTAAAGATCGAGAACCACAACGACCGCACGGTCTTCGGTGGAGTTTTCCATCAGTACTTCCTTCCTGTGTCCGAAGTGAAGGCATCGACCAACGACATCAAGGTCAGCAAACAGTACATGGTAGAGCGGAACGGTAAATGGGTGGAGAGCAATCAGGCAAAACTGGGCGAAAAGATCAAGGTGATCATCACCGTCATCAACGACCAGGACCTGGAATATGTGCACCTGAAGGACAGCCGACCTGCAGGCGTGGAACCTGTATTCGTACCTTCGGGATACAGCTGGAGGAACAACTACTATTTCACCCTGAAGGACGCATCGACCAACTACTTCTTCAACGCCCTGCAAAAAGGGAAAAGGACTTTCGAGTACGAGGTCAAGGCCAATAACCTAGGTGAATTCAACTCCGGTATAACCAACATCGAAAGCATGTACGATCCTACCGTGAATGCAAGATCTGATAACAAGGTCATCACGATTGTAAAGTAAGCACATAAAAAAAGAAAGCCCTCTGTCGCAATTTGCTTGACAGAGGGCTTTTATTTTAGAAAGGTTTAATGCTTATTTGTTTTTCGTGATTACCGGTTTATGATCAACCATAACCACTTTTTCTTTATTATCTACCTTATCCTTCTTTGCATTTTCTGCAAGGTGATGTCCGCCCAAGATTGGAGCAATCACCAACCCTACCAGACAAGTCAATTTGATCAAGATATTCATGGAAGGACCGGAAGTATCTTTGAATGGATCACCAACGGTATCACCGGTTACAGCTGCTTTATGGGCATCTGAACCTTTAAAGGTCATCTCGCCATTGATCATGACACCAGCTTCAAAGGATTTTTTGGCATTATCCCAAGCACCACCGGCATTATTTTGGAAGATCGCCCACATGACTCCGGAAACCGCAACTCCCGCCATATACGCTCCTAATGCCTCTGCTCCCATCACAAACCCAACAATGATCGGCGTGATAATGGTGATGGCACCCGGCAACATCATTTCGCGCAGGGCGGCTTTGGTGGAAATATCCACACATCTTCCATAATCAGGTTGACCTGTTCCTTCCAAGATGCCTGGAATTTCACGGAATTGCCTTCTCACTTCGTTCACCATATCCATGGCTGCTTTACCTACCGATTGCATCGCCAAAGCGGAGAATACAACCGGAATCATACCACCAATAAACAAGGCAGCCAATACATCGGCCTTAAAAATATTGATACCATCAATTCCTGTAAAGGTCACATAGGCAGCAAATAAAGCGAGTGCGGTCAATGCTGCTGAAGCAATGGCAAAACCCTTTCCTACCGCCGCAGTAGTATTACCCACCGAATCCAAAACATCCGTACGCTGACGCACCTCTTTTGGCAATTCGCTCATTTCCGCAATACCGCCGGCATTATCGGCAATTGGTCCAAAGGCATCGATGGCTAGTTGCATCGCTGTGGTCGCCATCATCGCTGAAGCCGCAATTGCCACTCCATAGAAACCCGCCAGTTCATATGAACCCCAAATTGCCAATGCAAATAGGATAACTGAAGAAGCCGTCGATTTCATACCGGTTGCTAATCCCGCAATAATATTGGTCGCTGCACCGGTAGAAGAATTCTGTACAATATTCAAAACTGGTTTCTTACCCAAACCGGTATAGTATTCCGTGAAAGATCAAATCAAACCTCCAACGGCTAAGCCTACAATGGTTGAATAGAATATGTTCATTCGAGGGACATCCTGATAGCCTTCACCAAAAAACTTCATCTGGATAACCTCTGGCAACATATACTGGATCAAAAAGAAACAAGCAACCACCGTCAATAGGATCGATGTCCAGTTCCCCATATTTAAGGCCTTCTGTACTTGATTTTCGCGGGCATCATTCGATGAAACCTTAACCAGGAATGTACCGATAATAGAGGCTAAAATACCTACTCCTGCAATCACGATAGGAAGCAAGATCGGTCCCATGCCATTAAATGCATCCGTAAACTCCGATCCATTTACTTCCGACATGTCCTTGATGATATAGTTACCCAGCACCATAGATGCCAATACGGTTGCTACATAAGACCCAAATAGATCGGCCCCCATCCCTGCAACGTCACCCACATTATCACCAACGTTATCGGCAATGGTCGCCGGATTACGAGGATCATCCTCTGGAATCCCAGCTTCCACCTTACCTACTAAATCCGCTCCAACGTCTGCTGCTTTGGTATAGATACCACCACCAACACGTGCAAATAGGGCAATTGACTCAGCACCTAGGGAAAAGCCTGCCAGAGCCTCCAAAACAACGGTCATCTCCAGGTAGAAATTACCACCCTCGGTCAAAAACATCTTAAGGAACAACAGAAAGAAAATACTCAATCCCAATACCGCCAATCCGGCTACGCCTAATCCCATAACGGTACCTCCAGAAAAGGAAACCTTTAGGGCTTGTGGTAGACTGGTTCTGGCTGCTTGGGTTGTTCTGACATTGGCACGAGTCGCTATCCGCATCCCGATATTCCCTGCCAAAGCCGAGAAAAAGGCACCACAGACAAAAGCAACGACAATGATCCAATGGGAAGTCTCTACCAAGGTAGAAACGATAAAAAGTGCAATCGAGGCGATCACAACAAAAATTAACAGGATTCGGTACTCCGCTTTTAGGAAAGCCATCGCCCCCTCTTGGATACTCTTGGAAATGGATTGCATCTTGCCGTCGCCAGCATCTTGCTTACCAACCCATCCTGCTTTGACAAACATAAATAACAGACCCAATACAGCGAGTGCTGCTGGTAAATAGATGATAAATTGTTCCATACAAAGTTTATTTGGTTAGTATTAAAGATAACACATTTTTTTATCAATATACAAGCGTACAAAAACTTGTTTGTTTTCGTACTCAATCGATAAACCTTGGAGGAACAATCACTTATGCTTAAGATTTTTTATGCTGGAATCGGTTAGAGGGCATTCCAACTATAGTGCTCGTTTTCCAATTTCACTTCATCGGAATCCAATAGTTTTCGGAGGACTTTGAGGCGGTCCTCATCTTTGCCTATCTCAATAGCTTCGATCAGGTCATGAAGCAACATGGGCTTTGCCAGCAATAGGAACTGGATCTTCTTTTCGATAGACTCGGCCAAACCCGATTTATGCTCGCGGACCACACAGAGATCACATACGCCACAGGGCTCCTTGGCTTCTTCCCCAAAATAATGCTGCAAACTCAAACTCCGGCAATCCTTGCTGTCCAGATAATGATATATGGCCTTTACCTGATCCTCTTTGATCAGTTTTCGTTCTGCAATAAACGCGGTATCGATGTAGAGGTTCTTATAGTCCACCCTTGGCTGTAAAAATTGTAATTGTGGTGAATCAGTCTTGGCCACATAGGTCATCAGCTCCTGTTGTTGCAGGTACCGCATCATCCGAACAACCTCATCATAGGGCTTGTTCAACTTCTTGGCAATTTCAAATTCATTGATCGGGACATAATAATCAAATACACCACCATAAATCCGCAAGATGGCCTTGATCAATGGATCATACTGCGCACTCTGGACCTGAAATTTATAAAGCTCCTGAAAATCCACCTCGAATTTAATCCTTGCCGGAATATACACCGCTTCACTTAATGACAACCATTTATCTCTTTCCAGGAATTTCAAGGAGCTCAGGGTCTTGACCACATCCAGCTTATATTTCTTGGCAAAATCGACCACATCAAAATCATAGGTCAACCCTTTCCCAGCACCGTACGCAATCTGGAAATAATTACAGAGATGATGGTAGACTTGTTGGATATATTGAAAATCCGGAAAGCTCAAATCTATATTTTCCCAGAGTTCATTTCGATCAGCTTGTTGATACAACAAGACTGGAAATGCTTTTTTTCCATCTCTACCTGCCCTTCCAGCTTCTTGATAATAGGCCTCTAGGGAGTCTGGAATGTCCAGGTGAATGACAAAACGTACATCAGGCTTATCTATTCCCATCCCAAAGGCATTGGTCGCTACAATGACCCGTACCTGGTTACTGGTCCAAGCATCCTGTTTTTTGGAACGGCTTTGCATATCCAATCCGGCATGATAGAAATCAGCCGGTATACCATGGTTCAACAGATAGCGAGCCACCTCTTGGGTTTCCCGACGGTTCCTTACATAGACAATTCCCGTTCCACCGACCTTGGAAATGATCTTCAACATCCGACCCATCTTATTGTCTTCCTTGAAAACCATATAACCCAAGTTTTCCCTTCGGAAACTCTTGGAGAGTACATTTGGCTTCGCAAATCCTAATTTTTCCTGTATATCTTCAACGACCTTAGGGGTAGCGGTGGCGGTCAAGGCCAGTATCGGAACTTTGGGTTGTAATTCCCTTAACTTGATCAGTTCCAGATACGATGGGCGAAAATCATATCCCCATTGCGAAATACAATGGGCCTCATCAATGGCAAACAGATTCACCTTCATGTGGCGAATCCTTTCTTGGACCATATCGTTGTACAATCGCTCCGGTGCCAAATAGAGGAATTTGATATTGCCGAAAATACAGTTGTCCAATGCAATATCCACTTCTCGATGCGACATACCTGAATAAATGGCAATCGCTGGAATATTTCGCTTGCGTAGATTTTCGACTTGATCTTTCATCAGGGCAATCAATGGACTGATCACGATGCAGATCCCTTCTTGGAGCATGGCAGGTACCTGGAAACAAATAGATTTCCCGCCACCGGTTGGCATCAAAGCCAAGGTGTCATTTCCCAACAGGATCTCATGGATTATCTCTTCCTGCAAGGGACGGAATTTATCGTATCCCCAGAACTCCTTTAATATGGATAAGCTCGTTTTTTCCATCTTGATTACTCTCCCAAACATACGCAAAATTATCCTTCAATATGTAATAAGCCCTGTTTACCCTTTTTAATTCTGCCACTGTCTGCTCGATATACCAATCTGAATTGGACCCATCCAAAATGCAAATGGAAGCATTCAATTCACTCGGTAGCTGCGCATTCTTTCTGAGCAATAAAATCTTGGAAGCCTGGTGATCATGGACCTTGGTATTTTGGATATATAAGTCCATATCATCATAGAGATGTAG
The DNA here is from genome assembly GCF_024296865.1 of Sphingobacterium sp. LZ7M1. Taxonomy (GTDB): domain Bacteria; phylum Bacteroidota; class Bacteroidia; order Sphingobacteriales; family Sphingobacteriaceae; genus Sphingobacterium. Next base: position 3,457,875 of record NZ_CP101134.1, read on the forward strand.
GCATTGGTTTTCATCCTTAACCTTCAAGCTGGCAAACTGAATATCTTTTGGATCCACATACTTCTTTAAATCTGGCAATACTGAAAATCGCAGGCTTTTATGCTGAAGAGAATCACAGGTACTCAAGAGCAGTACATCTGCACGATTGATATAGGCAATGCTCAACTCTTTTCTTGTATTATAGATTTTTACTCCCCGAAAGGATCGATGATCCAGCCTTATTTTTAGGACCATGGAAAATAGCATGACAAAGGAAATCAAAGAAGTGCAGAGAAATATTTTCGACTGTTTCTGAAATCCAATAAAAAGAAAGGCAAGACCTAAGTAGCAGAGAAAGGTTACTTTCGCATCTATTACCATTCCTTTGATGCTGGAAAAAGGAATGGAATCAATGTACTTAAGGATTTGGTAGGAAAACAAAATGCATTCGTTCAAGAGATTTCCAAGGATCTCTCCTATCCCTTCCATTGAAAAAACGACTAGCCCCATGCCTAAATAAAGGATAACCGTAGATGGCAAGCTGATAAAAAGGTTAGAAAACAGAAAGAAGGTGGGAAACTGCTGGAAATAGAAAATTACCAAGGCAGTTGTTGATAATTGTGCTGCAACGGAAATATATAACAGGTCCAATAGCTTATTGATCCATATGTGGGATGTATAATATAAACCTTGGAGTACGGGAATAAACAGCAGGATTCCAATAACTGCAAGATAGGAAAGCTGAAAACCTATATCAAGAAGCATAAAGGGGTCAAAAACCAATAAAAGAAATGCAGAGGAAAAGACCGTGTTTAATGATAGGACGACCCGAGCTCGCCAATGTCCGATCAAGTACAGGCTAAACATTAATGTTGCTCGCAGCACGGCGGGGACAAATCCACAGATCAGTGCGTAAAACCATATAAAACAGAGAATTAGAAGGTATCTTGCCTTTCGACCATGTGCTAGGCGATCTATTGGTTTTAATATCCAGGTCAAAAGCAAGAACATCAAACCGACGTGCATGCCTGATACACTCAGTACATGAATGGTCCCGGTGTTAGAGAACACTTCCATCAGCTCATCGGCCATGTCGGAGCGATATCCAAAAGTAATCGCACTGGCAATCTGAAAGGCTGAAGGATCGTTGATAAATTTCCTGAAGTTCATCTGGAGCCTTTCCTGATATTGCAAAACCCAGCTTTCAAACCTGTTGATCTTGGCAATTTTCAGTCGCAACAATTGGTCTTTTGGGATAAAGACCTGGTAGAATATCCCCTTCCCATTTAAATATTTTGAATAGTCAAACTGTCCTGGATTAAAGGCTGGATCCAATTCCTTAATCTTGGTTCTAAATCCAATGATATCGCCCTTGTGCAAATGAACTATGCTGGAATCTTTATCCCAAATAGTGGCCATAACCAGGATACTCTTTGGTTTTGGACCTGAAGGAAGATGTTGAAAATTCAGTTCAAGCTTACTTCTTAAAACCTGACCCTTTCTGCTTGGCTCTTCCAATAATTTCCCTGAATAGATCAGCGTTTTGGATAGATCGACTTTTTCTTTGGGCATTTTTATCGCAAGGCCCAAGACCCCAAACAGAAATAATAGGACATAGATCAGATAGTAAAGATTCCTTGATTTTTTCCGCATCCAAAACAGGAGAAGGAGAACAAACAACATCAGGATCAATAGTGCCAATCCTTGGAAATAGGCATAATTCCAATGGATCTGAAAGGAGACCAATATGCCAAGTCCGAAGCAAAGAAATATCCGAAAGAAGGGAATCTGCTCTAATTTTAATTCTTGGATTTCCATGATCACCAGGAATAACGGATTTGCAATTTTATATCCGACTTTATATTCCCCGATATCTGATCCAAGCCAGAGCCTATCTGCGTTTGACCTAGATAGTGTGTCAGGGCATACCTGAGCCAAATATCAATCCCTTTAATAGGTCTTATTTTTTGGTTGAGGTAGGCGCGAAAGCCCTTTCGAAAATAAGATGGAAATGAAAATCCATACAGTACATCCCTTTCGTAAGCATATAATCGCGATTCATAGGATTCAGCATTGAAATAGGCCAAGCGGAGGTTCCCCCCGATCCGCCAGGTAGGTTTATTCCAGATCAAATCTTGATATGCCATGAAACCATGCTTTTTCCCCAAGTTGCTTTTATGGAACTCTTTCACTTCCATCTGATGTCCAATCTGTACCGAATTATTGAGCTTGTACAGGAAGATCAGCCTCGCCTGTTGCCTGGCTACATCTGCCACAGCTATTGATCCCTTTTGCGTAGCACGATAGTTCTCCTGATAGAATTTATATTGATACCGTAATCGCAGATGCCCTTTCTTATACCAGATATAACTTATTTGGGTGCGTCCCTGAAAGGAATAGGAAGCTTCTTTGGTCCTGAATTTCATCCAAGGAAATTTTACATAGTCTATGCTATTCATCCATTCTATTTTCCGGTTTGGTTGAAAGGCGAAACCCAGGCTCCAGGCTTTTTCATTGGACAAATGAGATTGTGCCTGAAGAGACTGAGCAAAGAAAGCATGATAATCTTTCGCATAATCTCTATAGGAAATGGAAGCAGAAAACTTCCTTCCCAGCGCTGCTATCAATCCATGGTTATGGGCCCAGCCTGATCCAATGGAATGTGCTGATTCTCCAAATAGCAACATGTTGTATAGATTGTATTGATAGTAGGCAGAAACGTTCTGTAAATTTTGACCTTCAAATCTATACCGGCTGTGGGCTTTCGTATTTAGCTTTAGGGGTAAGCTGAATTGCGTATTCAAAAGATTTGCCCCTACTTTAAAACGTTCATTCAGATAACCCACCTGAATTCCGTAGACCATTTGATTGAGCCTTTTTCGATTTTTCCATTCCGTGGGCGTTCGATGTAATCCAGAATAATTGATGCGCTCGACAAAGGGTTCTTTGCCTTCGGTATTTAGGCTGGCCGAGAGGTTATTGTAGGAAAAAAAAGGGCTTAGCTCAAAGCTTTTCCTCTTGATCCGAATCGCCAAGCCACGCATAAATTTACTTTCCATCATTCCTGTATGCGGCCTGATCCCCAATCCCTGTTGCATAATGTTTGCAACAGATGCTGACCTACCCACTACAGATCCATTCCATAAGGAAAGGCCTTGACCAAACTGTAAAAGATAATCGCCCACAACAATCTGCTCAAAAGGTCCTAGCTTATTGATCAAGATCGATCCTGAATAATAATCGAATCCCATCCTTTTACCCTTTATCGAAAAGGGTTCACCCGCATCTTTCTTCATGTTGAGGCTGACCTTAAGCTTCTTTCGGGCATTCCAGCGGATACGGTTGATGATCCTGTCTGGACTGCCCAAATACCTTGAGCGCTTAGGATCGGCAATCTCATAACCTCTAGGCACCTGCAATCCACGGGAATAGGTCATCATCCAAGATCCACCTGGATCCTTGAGCAATTCGCGCCAATGCCCATCTCCATCCAAAAGGTTTTCATTGACCCTGACAAAGGGAAGCAGTCTTTCTAAAGTTTCTAGATTGATGCTTGGAATAGCCTGAAGTTCCAAGGTAGAGATAAATGGTCCAGCTTTCTCGCGGTGTAGCAGGATCTGCTGTACCTGAAATGGTGAAAGGAAAATCAATTGATTTAGATCCGCTGCTGTTACCTTGTTCAAATCCAGGGGTCGCTTTAAGTATTGAGATAAAGCTTCTGCATAGTCGGAAAGACCTGCATCTACTTCACTTTCATCCAGAATCTGGTTGACTATTATTTCTTCGGTTTCACTTTCATTTTGGGCAAGTACAGAACATGAAAAAAGGCATAGGGCAAAATGGGAAAGCAAACAACGAAATATACTATTCATTCAAAAAAGCAATACAAATCCACACTCGGGTTTTCATGCTAAATATCGTTGCCCTCTGTTAATCGGGAATGATTTCAATTTTAAACTAAGGCTAAGGGTACGGTACTGTAAAATAATTTTTGGTAAAGTACAGCTGAAGATCAGGACAGGGAAAGGGGAAAAAACCTAAAGAAAAATAGGGTTGAAAAATAAAAAAATCGAAAAAAGTTGGAAAACTTTACCTTACTCTTGTTCGAGGCATGTTCGGGCCATATTGCGAAAATTCCGAATATGTCCCGAATAAGACCAAAATCAGAATGGGGGAAAAATTCATGGCAAATTCATGTTAAGAAAAAGTAAAGGTGGTCAAAATTACTTCTGACCACCTTTACTCTGTGAAACTTATATTTTTATCTATTCTTAGATATCTATTTTTGCGTAACGCGCATTCGCTTCGATGAACTCTCTACGTGGCGCAACCTCATCACCCATTAGCATGGAGAAGATACGGTCACATTCAGCAGCGTTCTCAATGGTGACTTGGCGAAGCGTACGTTTTTCAGGATCCATGGTCGTATCCCATAACTGCTCAGCGTTCATCTCTCCAAGACCTTTATAACGTTGAACATGTACGCTATCTTCTTTACCTGCACCTTTTAAGCGTTGGATTGCTGCCAGACGCTGATCTTCGGTCCAAGCGTATTCGAAATCTTTACCTTTCTTCACCAAATATAATGGTGGAGTAGCGATATAGACATAGCCACGTTCAATCAATTCTTTCATGTAACGGAAATAGAAAGTCAACAACAAGGTTGCAATGTGCGAACCATCGACGTCGGCATCCGTCATGATGATGATCTTGTGGTAACGAAGTTTATCAATGTTCAAGGCTTTGGAATCTTCGGCAGTACCGATCGACACGCCTAATGCAGTGAACATGTTCTTGATCTCTTCATTTTCATAGATCTTGTGTTCCATGGCTTTTTCCACGTTCAAGATCTTACCACGTAAAGGCATGATGGCCTGAGTAGCACGGTCACGGCCTTGTTTCGCCGTTCCACCCGCTGAGTCCCCCTCGACGAAGAAAATCTCACATCTTTCAGGATCCCTATCCGAACAGTCGGCCAGTTTACCAGGAAGTCCGGAACCACCCATTACGGTTTTACGTTGCACCAATTCTCTTGCCTTACGCGCAGCAGCACGTGCTTGGGCAGCTATCACTACCTTCTGAACGATTTGCTTAGCCTCTTTCGGGTTCTCTTCCAAATAAGAGCTCAAGATCTCGCCTACGGCAACATCTACGGCACCCATTACTTCCGAGTTACCCAATTTGGTTTTGGTCTGTCCCTCGAATTGAGGTTCTGCAACTTTTACCGAGATTACCGCAGTAAGTCCTTCACGGAAGTCATCACCGGTGATCTCGACTTTTAAGTTTTTCAATAGACCCGAATCGTCAGCGTATTTCTTCAGGGTACGGGTCAATCCTCTACGGAAACCAGCAACGTGAGAACCACCTTCGATGGTATTGATGTTATTTACATAAGAATGAACATTCTCGGAGTACGTATCGTTGTATTGCAGGGCAAGTTCAACAGGAACGCCTTGTTTGATACCTTCCACATATATTGGTTCAGGGATCAGAGCGGTTCTATTACCGTCCAGGAATTTCACGAATTCTTGAAGACCACCTTCTGACAGGTATACATTTTTCTTAAACTCGCCATTGTCCAAGATTTCCCTTTCATCGATCAAGGTCAACTTAATGCCTTTGTTCAAGAAAGAAAGCTCTCTAAGACGGTTTGCTAAGGTATCGTAGTTATATACGGTAGTAGTGGTAAAGATTTCCGGATCAGGAATGAATGTAACAATGGTTCCTGTGACATCACTGGTACCGATTTCTTTTACATCAGCCTGAGGTTTTCCTTGTGCATATTCTTGGACAAAGATCTTACCTTCTCTATGTACTTCAGCGCGTAAATGAGTGGAAAGGGCATTCACACAGGAAACCCCCACACCGTGCAAACCTCCGGACACCTTATAGGTATCCTTGTCGAATTTACCACCGGCGTGCAATACAGTCATTACAAGCTCTAAAGCAGATTTCTTTTCTTTTTTATTGATTCCTGTTGGAATACCACGACCATTGTCGCGTACAGATACACCGTTAGATTTTAGAATGGTTACGACGATGTCGTTACAATAACCGGCAACAGCTTCATCGATAGAGTTATCGACTACTTCATAAACCAAGTGATGTAGGCCTTTTACGCCTGTATCACCGATGTACATGGAAGGGCGCTTACGTACAGCTTCTAATCCTTCTAATACCTGGATATTATCCGCTGAATACGTAGATGCATTTTTATTTTCTTCGCTCATGAAAATCCTTTAAAATTACTGTTGATTAACTTTCAAAAATACGAAATTTTCCCCTAATAATCAAATAAAAAAGGCAACGTGAACGAGCAAAATTAACATTATTTCACTATTTAAATTCCATAGGAAATAGCGGCGTTTTTAGAATAATTGAAATTTTTATATTAGGTTTGTCATTAAGAATATCGAAATATAAAACACAGAATGAATAAACTATTAAAAATTACCTTAGGTCTTGTTGCTACTGCAGCAATCGTATCTTGTAATCAACAGGCTAGTACCCAAGCAGAAAAATCACCATCTGCAGCAACAACTACCGCTACTACACCTGACCCTACTGACAAAATCGCATATGTAAACTCGGATACTCTTTCTGAGAAATACCAATATTTCAAAGACGTTCGCACTAAACTGGAAGCTAAAGTGAAAAAAGCTCAGAGCGACCTTCAAGCGAAAGGACAAGCTTACCAACGTGAACTAGCTGAATACCAACAAAAAGCAGCGACCATGAGCGCTTCGGAGCGTCAAGCTACAGAAGAGCGTTTGGTAAGACACCAAAATGACCTTGGCCGTATGGACCAAAATGCATCTACTTCCATTGCGCAAGAAGAACAGACTGAATTCACTAAAGTGTACACCACCATTACCGACCACCTGAAGAAACACTCAGAAGGAAAAGGTTACAAATTGGTATTGACCTATTCAAAAACCAATCCTGCGGTATTGTATGCTGATCCTAAAATGGACATCACAAACGAAGTTTTAGATGCCCTAAACAAGGAATATAAAGACAAAAGCGCTGCTGACAAAAAATAAGCAGTAAAGAAAATTATGGAGATGCCCCGATCTATCGGGGCATTTTTTATGCCCTACAGTTCCCCAAAAAACTGTCAAAGACATGCCTAGCCTTACAAATCAAATTTGTAATTTAATGGAATCTCACTAAATTTCATCTTTAAACGAAATACATGGTACGACATATCCTCCGAAAAGAAGAAAATGGTTACGATTGGTACGAGATCCTGGACCCTACCCTAGAGGACTTTATCGAACTCAAGGCAAAATACGACCTGAACGACGCTTCCATCAAGGATTGTTTGGAAATTGGCCATCTTCCCAAGATTGAGGAATTCGACAATTACCACTTCCTGATCTTGCGTTCCATTGCAGATTCCTTTCCGGAAAATTCGGATACCTTAGCGGATATCACCTTACGTATTTCGGTCTTTTATGATGAAGATTTCATCATAACGGTCCACAGGAATGAAATCCCATTGCTCAATGAACTGATTGAACTGGACAAGACCAATAAAAAGCTGAAGTCCAGCAAGAGCCTGGTCAACAGCTTGGTATCGCAATCGCTGAAAACTTTCGAAAACCTGGTGATCAATGATTTGGCCGAGAAACTGGATGATTATGAAGAGATCGTGTTTTTGCACAGAAAGCGGAAACCCTTCCTGATGAAGCTTTATTACCTGAAAAGGCAGGTAGACCTTATCAAGATAATCCTAACCCTGTACAAGGACATTGTGGACTATTTCCATATGCCGGAATACCAGAACATCTATACGCAGGACCTTAGGGACATTTACTCCAGAACGAACACCTTGTATAGGAATATTGCTGAAAACACGGCTCAGTTGCTTTCTGTTTACTTTAACATAGAATCCAACCACACAAATGAGATCATGCGCATCCTGACCATTATCTCGGTGTTCTTTATGCCATTGACCTTTATCGTCGGGGTATATGGGATGAACTTCAAATATATGCCCGAACTGGAATGGTTGCTAGGCTATCCTGCAGTCTGGATCTTGATGATCTTGGTTTCCCTAATGATCTACATCTGGTTCAAAAGGAAAAGATGGTTATAATAAAGGCGATTTCTTGGGCGTAGTAGCCACAAAATCTTTGAGATAGAAAGGCTCAAAATAGGCCACATCTTCAAATTTCTGATCCACAAATTTCTTGTAGGAAACTTCATCCTGGAAGTTGGCAATGGAATCGAAGCCAGCAATGACCTGAACCTGATCGTTATTTTCAAACGTAGGCATAAACTTATCTGCACCTGAACCGAAAAGTATCAGTCGGTATCCATCGTTCAGGTAACCATCAAATGTATGTTCATCGATGATCAAGGCTTCAGTTTCCTTATACAGGCTTCCGTCTGTGTGGAATACTGCGGTATAAACCTCTCTCCGTCTTGCATCGATCATTGGCAACAGTAGCACCTTATGATCACTTTGGGGATATTTGGCCATGAAACCGTCTTTTAGCGCTTCTAAGGTATTATTGGCGATAAGCGGGATATCCAAGGCGTAACACAGTCCTTTTGCCGTAGAGACGCCAATTCGCAATCCGGTATAAGATCCTGGCCCCATGCTTACGGCAACTGCGGCAAGCTGATCGAGGGACATGGCAGCCTTATCCATTAATTCCTGGATGAAAACGGTCAGTTTGGTCGCATGAAGATTGGGCTCATTGCCGACTACGCTGCATAGATTTTGACCATGATTGGAAAGAGAAACTGAACACAGATTGGTCGCAGTCTCGATGGAAAGGATATACGAATTTGACATAGTGAATTAAGGGACTGGATCGTGCCCATGTCCACCCCAAGGGTTGCAACGGGCAATACGTTTAATAGTTAGCCAACCACCCTTGAAAGGGCCGTGCTTAAGAATTGCTTCTTTGCCGTATTGGGAACAGGTTGGGGAATATCGACAGCTAGCGCCGAGCAATGGCGATAGAAATAGCTGGTAAATCTTGATTATGAGCAAAAAAAGCCACTTTATGGGTAACTTAATTCCTTTCTCCCAGATTAGATTTAGATATTTCATGTTCTAGTTTACCGATCAATTGACCAAGCTTGCCCTGAAGCGTTTCCATAGGTAGCTTTTCATTACTTACGTACTGAATGGCCAGCAACAAATTTAAGGAATGATCTTGCAAAAAGGAATAGAGTTTGTCTTTCTCGAGCCTGTAACATTCCCGGGTAAGTCTTTTGATACGGTTTCGGTCCACTGCTTTTTTGAAGCGTTTCTTGGGGACCGAGGTAATGACCTGAGCGGGGAATTGCTGTTCGGGACTGGCGGGCTGGCTAAGGTAAACCACTCGGAAAGGATATACAACAAAAGAAGAACCATTATGGAAAAGATCGTCAATAGACCTTTTGCTACATAATCGTTCTTCTTTTTTAAATGTATATTTTTTCATCACGATGACCATAAAGCCGGCTAAAACAGCGCGGTCCCTATATCACCGGCGAGCGCAAGATTAACCTTTGTGACGGCTTTCGTCAGAAACTGAAAGGCGTTTTCTTCCTTTTGCTCTACGAGCAGCAAGTACTCTTCTACCATTTGCAGAGCTCATACGCTCTCTGAATCCGTGTTTATTTCTTCTTTTTCTTTGCGAAGGTTGAAATGTTCTCTTCATGACGCTTTTATGCTTGTTTTAATACTTTTAATCAAATTATCCCTCAAAAGAGGAATGCAAAAATAAAGTTTATTTCACACATACGCAACACTCTAAATCTAATAAATAAAAAAAAGCAAATTATTTGGGCCAATAACCCTCATAATTTGCTTTAGAGCATATATTTTATGCTTATTTATTTTTTAAAATATCGCGAATCTCAGCAAGCAATGCTTCCTCTTTTGTAGGAGCTGGAGCTGCTTCTGGTTCTTTTGGTTCTTCTCTTTTCAAAGAATTGATCCCTTTAATCACCAAGAAAATACAGAAAGCAATGATCAGGAACTGGATCAACACGTTGATGAAGTTACCATACGTTACGGCTACTTCGGCAACACCTGCTGCTTCGTTTCCTTCTTTGATAACATACTTCATGGCGGAGAAATCCACACCACCGGTGATGAATCCAATAGGAGGCATGATGATATCATCGACCAAGGAGGTAACGATCTTTCCAAACGCGCCACCGATAACAACACCGACAGCTAGATCAATCACGCTGCCGCGCATAGCGAATTCTTTAAATTCTTTTAAAAATCCCATAAGTTAAATAGTCTAAAAGTGAATATAATATGTTTAAATTGTTTTTCCCTTAATAGTTGTGTAATGTATTGAATATCTTACAAAAAAAGCGGTTTACATTCACAAACTAAAATTATTTTCAAAATAAATGAGTATTTTTATTGTATACTAGGTACTTGTACTGAAGTAGCCGCACACAAAACTTTAAATTATTTTTTAAAGAGAACGAATACATATAAAATTATTATATTTGAGGAAACAAATTAACTACTAAATACAATTTTTCAACCCAAATCTATACGTTGAGAAATAAAAAAAATCATGTGAATCTAGGGTAATTTGTGTAATAACTTTATGAAAAAAATATTAATAGCCGACGACCATATTATTGTCCGACTGGGGGTTTCAACTGCCATTAAAGAGACTTTAAAAGCGGTTGAGATAGTCCATGCGCAAACATATGATGAGGTATTTGCACAATTAAAGACAACACATTTTGATTTACTTCTCCTAGATATCAATATGCCGGGAGGAAATAACATCAAGGTGATCAAGGAGTTGTTGGACATTCAACCTGACTTAAAAATCTTAGTCTTTTCTTCTTATGACGAGACCCTGTACGCCCTTCGCTATATAGAGGCTGGTGCAGCGGGCTATGTCAATAAAACGACTAGCATGACCGAATTCACCAATGCCATCAATAGCATTTTTGAACGCGGACGCTATATGTCAGAAGCCATTAAGGACCTCTATGTTCAAAAATTGACGACCAGTAAATCCAAGGTGGATAGCCTGAACCCTCTGTACAAACTTTCTAATCGCGAAATGGACGTGGCGAGACACTTAATAGAAGGATTGGGAATCATTGAGGTTTCAAACAGGTTGAACCTAAGCTCATCCACAGTGAGTACCTATAAGAGTAGAATCTTCGAGAAACTGGGTGTACACAACATCCCAGATTTGATATCGCTGTTCAAAATGAACGCAGATAAGGAATAACCAAACGGTTATTCCTTATTTTTTTATCTTCTGCCTATGGTTTAAAACCCTTAGGTCAGATCAGCCATGCTCTTCACGGGAATGTCTTCTCGCGAAACTACATTTAAAGGCTTCTGCTCGGTAAATTCATATCCATTGGCATCTAGCTTCCAGAGCAATGGCGAAAGGAAGCTGATACAGGCTTTGGCACCTTGGTTGATCGCCGCCATATTATGCGTGTCCTTGGAATTCTTCGCTTCGTTTTCAATTTCAAAGGGCCCTGAAAAGCCGCGCTCGTGCAGAACCTCCGCAAAGCTGTTCCAGTCCATATCATCAGTACCTCCAAAACCCGGAAGCATCGCGGTATAATGATGACGGTCCCAATCGCTCTGGGGCACACTGACACCCGCTCGTTTAGCAAGTTCAGCATGCACCTGCTGCATGGGATACATTCCGCCCCACTCTACCCTAGCCTTGCTGCTCAGCATCCTAGTTGTTTTTACATGTACACGCTTCAATCGCTCGATATCCATTTCTTCAATTACCTCCACGGGATCTGTATTCTGCCAGATATCATGGGAAGGATCGTATATCTCTCCATGTGCCTTGCTAGGGATCATCGTGTACATTAGTTTGCGAGCTGCCAATACGCCGGGCAGGTTGTTGAAGGTACTTGTGTAACGAGAGGAACGCCATCCTTCCATCGGACAGTTTTCGTAGACCACCGTTACGCCCAGGTCTTCTGCATAGCGGATGATGGGCTCGAAAACCCGTTTATATTCATCGAGGTTCTTTTGGAAGCCGTCGATTTGGTTACCCAGCTCATGGTTATAGCCTACGAATGTCCCCACCATGACATTGTTTTCATCTCCACCCAGCAAATGAGCTATTCTAATCAGTTTTAAGAGATGGTCCTGGTTTTTCAGCCTTTCCCCCTCATCACCGCCGATCATGTTCTCAAAAGCCCCCAAAGACAGCCTTAGCCCTTTATTATTGAAGGCTTCCAATGTTCTTTTGGCCTCCTCTGGACCGAAGCCTTCGTAATCCAAATGGGTAGCGGTATGGTCAGCCCTGGAACCATCCTTACGGAACACACAGAGATCAATTCCCTGCGCACCTAATTGGGCAGCAGTATCTAATAGTTCGGATTGTCCCAACTGGTCGTATGCGGAGCTCATCAGCCAAATGGGATTCTGGATCTGTTTCATCTTATATCTAGTTTATTCGAATATACACATAAAAAAAGCCCAATAATGGGCTTAGTTCTTAATAGGGTTTAAAGATCTTTATTTCTTGTTTTTCAGACCTTGGATTCCTAGGCGTAGATCTTGAGCTAATGTCTTGATATCCTGCAGGCCTTTTCTTACTCGTGTACCAGCGGCACTATTCCCTTTTGCAAAAAACTTGTCTGCGTCATTTTCTAATCCGTCAATTAGAGACTTCAACTCTTTGAATTTATCAATACTTGCCATAACTTTTAGATTTATTTATAATTTTTAATAGTAACTCACTTAAAATTAGCATCTTTTTTCTATAAACAAAATCTAAAAAACAAAAAAGGTGACCTTTTCAAGCCACCCTTTATTTATTAAATAGGATAAGATTAATCTACATTATCGTGTAGAAAGGAGTTGTTCGGTCTGATTTCAGTCTCACCATCATCAAAAGATAGGGTGAAACGGGAAACCTGAGATTCTGAGGAATGAGGAACATCATCCAATGTTTTTTGCTTTCTTTTGTAAGCTGGCTCATTCTCAAGCTCTTGAAGACCATTTGAAGATTTCAACTTCATGCTCAGTTCTTTCAGGCGAAGGATACGCTCCTTGGTTTTCAACAACTGATCTTCGAAATTAGTTTCTTCTTTCTTCGCTTCTTCCAACTCGATTTCAGCTTTTGGCTGAACAACTTCGTTCACTGGTTCTGGAGTTGGCTCTTCCTTCTCTTCGGTAGGTTTGTATGTATCAAATACAGTAGGCAACTTGAACTCGAACAGTGATGGCGAAGTCTTTAATTCAAATCCATGTGGATTTGGATCTTCCTCAATTTCTTCCACATCAGAGTTATCATCTAATTCCAATGTATGGCGAACGATTTGAGATTCGTTTTTTTCCACTGCATTTGCTTGTTGGGCAGCTACTGCTGCTTTGTTTGAAAACAAGTCGCTTTGTGGAGCTTGATTCGATGGCGAGTCCACTGGCGTACTAGGCTTCACGAAAGCACTAGCTTCAGTATTGCTTCTATCCACGAATTGATTGGTCGTTACCGGTTTAACGAATGCTGAAGTCGATACCTCAGGAGTCAAAGGAATGGCAATCTTTTCCATTTCTTTTTCCTTCACACGCTCTTCAGAAGTCTGAAAACCAGTAGCGATTATGGTTACTGAAAGTTCCTCTTCGTAGTTTGCATCGATACAGTTACCCCAGATTAAGTCAGCTGAAAGGCCAGCTTTTTCTTGGATATAGTCTGTAATGATCGCAACCTCATCCATGGTTACTTCACGGGTACCGGAAGTAATGTTCAATAGGATGTAACGAGCACCTTCAATTTCATTGTCTTTTAATAATGGTGATGCCAACGCGCCTGTTACAGCATCTAATGCACGTTGTTCACCTGTTGCCACAGCATTACCCATGATCGCAACACCAGAATCGTTCATTACGGTACGAACGTCCTTGAAATCGACGTTTACATATCCAGGGATGGTGATGATCTCTGCTATACCTTTGGCCGCAGTGGTCAAGATATCATCTGCTTTGGCAAATGCAGCAGTCATCGTCAGGTTCCCGAAGATTTCGCGCAAACGGTCGTTTGAAATAACTAGATAAGAATCAACGTATTTGCGAAGTTCTCCCAAACCGTCTTCTGCTTGCATACGACGACGTTTACCTTCGAATGTAAATGGAGTTGTAACGATAGCAACGGTCAAGATTCCTAATTCCTTTGCTGCCTTGGCAAGCACCGGACTAGCTCCAGTACCAGTACCACCACCCATTCCTGCAGTAATGAAAAGCATCTTTGTATTGGTACCCAACATGCGTTTGATATCCTCAATACTTTCGATAGCTGAGTTTTCACCAACATCAGGATCAGCGCCAGCACCCATACCTTCTGTAAGACTCGCTCCCAATTGCACCTTGTTTGGAATAGGGCTAAGCTCCAAAGCTTGCGCATCTGTATTGCAAACTATGAAATCAACACCACTAATTCCTTGCTTATACATGTGATTGACTGCGTTTCCGCCGCCCCCACCTACACCAATTACCTTGATAATTGATGAGTTCTCCTTTAACATTTCAAATTGTATCGACATATATTTTATCCTATTTAATTCTTCATCAAGCCTTTACGTTAACACAACGCAAGTCAACAATTCTAATGTAATATTACCAAATTCTTAACAAGAGTTTTCCACATTTGTTAAAATGTGGAAAAAACAAGTCGATGTTGATAATTATTTCTTACCGATGAATGTGTCGTCGTCTATATCCGCCCCATCTTTGATCCAATCGCCTAAAAAACGAGTCAACCACCCTTCTTTTTTGTTTTGACCTTCCGCTATTTCTTTAACGCCTTCTTTCACTTTTCCTTGTGTTGGCGCAGTCTTTTTGATGAATTTCTCTTCATTCCGTTTCTCTTCTTCCTCGATCGACTGAATCCCTTTGATCAATAGACCGATACCGGTTGCATACAATGGGCTCTTCAATTCTTCAAATGCCTGCTTGTTCAACATATCGGTTTTTGCAAGGTATTCATTCGGATATCCAATTCGACAATCGATTCCAGTGATATATTCTACCAATTGAACCAAGTGCTTTAATTGTGCACCACCACCAGTGATCACGATTCCTGCAATCAATTTGTCTTCATAACCTGAAGATTTGATTTCATAGAACACGTGCTCGATGATCTCTTCCATTCTCGCTTGAATGATATATGCTAAGTTCTTAACGGAAATTTCTTTAGCTTCTCTTCCTCTGATACCAGGTACACAGATAACCTCGTTCTCTTTGTTCTCATCGGCTAAAGCTGATCCGTAACGTACTTTCAATTGCTCAGCTTGATTGCGCAATACGGCACAACCTTGACGGATATCTTCCGTAACGATATTTCCTCCCAAAGGAATAACAGCCGTATGACGGATGATGCCCTCATGGAAGATAGCAACGTCGGTAGTTCCACCACCGATATCCACCAACACAACACCTGCAGTCTTTTCCTCTTCATCCAACACAGCCTCGGATGATGCAAGAGGTTCAAGAATCAATTCAGAAACTTCAAGGTCCGAGTTGTCCACACATCTCTTGATGTTCTTGATGTCGGTAACACGACCAGAAATGATATGGAAGTTAGCTTCCACTCTTCTTCCCGCCATACCGATTGGTTCCTTGATACCAGGTTCGTTGTCAATGGTAAATTCTTGTGGCAAGACATGGATGATCTCCTCTCCCGGAGGCAGTACCAATTTGTACATGTCCGAGATCAAACGCTCGATATCCAGGCGTCCGATTTCATCATCGTCATTCTTTGTTAAAATACCACGGTGTTGGATACTCTTGATGTGCTGTCCGGCAATACCTACATTGACAACTTTGATGTCAACATTGGATTGACCTTCAGCCACAGCAACAGCCTCACGGATACTTGTAACGGTCTTCTGGATGTTGGCAACAACTCCACGATTTACGCCGGCAGATTCCGCTTTCCCTACACCTAATAACTCAACCTTGTTCGATCCACTACGACGACCTACAGTTACGCAGATCTTTGTCGTACCGATGTCCAATCCAACGATAATTGGATTTTCTTTTTCATTTTCTACAATTCTAGGTTTCATATGCTGTGTTTGATGCTGTATGTAATTTGTTTCTTAAATCTTCTTGTTAATTTTCATTTGCAGGCTATCGATAAACCAATCACCCTTGCGCTCGCAGACGATCTGTCCGCTATACTTCACGTTCACCTTGCTGTATGCATCGGAGCCTACTCTTGGAAGGATATGCGTATAGAACTTCTTCAAACGTTCCAACTTGTAGCTTAAAGAGTCTGCATTTCCGATGATCAATTGTTGGCTGCCCACTCTAGGAACAATCTCGATATCTCTTTCATCATTGACATAAAGTTGGACGATCTGGTTGCTCCAAAGCTCATCTGCTTTTGTTTCCTCAACGATCCTAACCAGGTCTTTCACCAACTGGCTCTGTACAGGCTCCAAAGATTTCTTATAGCCCTCTTTGATATTTCCGTTTGCAACCATGACATGCGGTACATATTTTAAGGTCACTGGAATCTTATTTCCTTTGGAGTCTACATAGAACTCCTGCCCACCTTGATTGATGATCCTGACAACAACCTCGCGCTGCTGAACGGAAACGCGCATTGTACCATCCATATCCATATGAACATCAGCATTGGATACATATGGTGATTTTTTCAATTCCGTTTCGATCTGTTGCAATGGCAATTGGTTCAATTGCTTGCCTACCACTGCTCCAAACTTCTCCTTGATCATCGATGAAATATCATTCTGATCAATGAAAGTCTCCTTTCCTTCTACCATCACTTTGAGTGCGGTACATTCTTGCACCTGGTCTTTCTTGTTGACCAAGCTCATCAACATGCCGACACCTACGATGGCCACTAATCCTAAGAAAAAATAGCCGACTTGACGCCATTGTATATTTCTTATTCTATTTAGCATGGTTCAATTCTTCTTTAAGAGGTTTCACCAATTTGTCAATATCTCCAGCTCCAACGGTTACCAATAATTCTGGATCTTCTGTTTTCACGATTTCTAGAACTTCCTCTGGGCTTACCAAACGCTTGTTTTCCAATTCGATCTTGTTCAACAACCATCTTGAGTCAACACCTGGGATTGGCAATTCCCTTGCCGGATAGATTTCCATCAACAGCAACTCATCTGCCAAGGCCAACACTTCTGCAAAGCCATCAACAAAATCCCTTGTCCTGCTGAAAAGGTGCGGTTGAAAAACTACCGTCAATTTCTTGTTTGGGTACAGTTTTTTCATCGAGGTCAAAAAAGCCCTCAACTCTTCTGGATGATGTGCATAATCATCGATGTACACATTCTTATCAGACTTCACGATATATTCAAAGCGTCTTTTCACACCTTGGAAATCAGATAATGCCGCAACGATTTTATCAGCAGGGATATCCAAAAGATGTGCAACCGTAATGGCCGCAACTGCATTTTCAACATTGTGCAATCCTGGAATTCCTAAATGGATATCCTTGATCACTAAATCTGCAGAGTGGTAATCAAAATAGAACTCTCCATTTTCCACCCTTACATTTTCTGCATAGGCATCACAGACCTGCTCTCTTGCATAGCTGATATCACCTGAAAAAGGCAATCCAATCTTTACGATTTTCTTTCCGTCATCTACGACCCTATCCAGGAACATCTCAAAAGAAGTAATCAACTCCTGAGGATCGCCGTAGATATCCAAGTGATCCGCATCCGCAGACGTCACGATGGCAATATTTGGATGCAGGGTCAGGAATGAGCGATCATATTCATCGGCCTCAACCACCACTACATCATTTTCTCCAAAGAGAACATTGTTTTGATAATTGGTACTGATGCCGCCTAAGAAGGCTGAGCAATCAAAACCAGAATGTTTCAAAACATGTGCTACCATGGTCGAAGTTGTTGTCTTTCCATGTGTACCTGCAACTGCAATGGTAAATCTACTTGCAGAGATAAAACCAAGTACCTGAGAGCGTTTGAACAGTTCATGTCCGTGATCAACAAAAAACGCTTTCAATTTTAGATCCTTTGGAATAGCAGGTGTGAAAATGATCAGGGTTTCATCGCTTGCCGATTTAAAAGAAGCAGGAACGGAATCCACATCATCAGCATAACTGATCGGCATGCCTTCCGCTTCTAATGTTCTGGTAAGCTCTGTTGAGGTACGGTCATAACCGGCCACCTCACAGCCCAAACGACTAAAATAACGAGCCAATCCGCTCATGCCGATTCCGCCGATACCCAGTAGATAAACTCTTTTTATTTTGTCGATATTCATTTTCTATTTTCTATTATACTCAATACTTCTTGTGCGATCACCTCATCTGCGTCAGCCAAAGCCAATTTCAGAATATGTTCGCCTAGTTCTTTCTGCTTGCTTTCTTCCTGAAACAAAGCCAAGACCGTAGGAACCAGCTCTTCACGAGCCACATTATCTTTCACCATCAGGGCGGCATCCTTTTCAACCAGGGCATTTGCATTCTTGGTCTGATGGTCATCCGCTACATTTGGCGATGGCACCAAGACCACTGGCTTACCTACCACGCATAATTCTGATATGGTCCCTGCTCCTGCTCTCGCCACGATAACGTCAGCTGCTGCATAAGCATAATCCATACGCTCTAAGAATGGCATCAACTTGATGGTCTCCGGTAATTGATCTGCCAGTTCAGCATTCAATTTCTCGTAGTAGTAGCTACCACATTGCCAGATTACCTGTATTCCTGCTGCCACCAATTCCTCCAAACCGGCTTTAATGCTATCATTCAAGGTCAATGCACCAAGGCTTCCACCAGTAACCAACAAGGTTTTCTTGTCCAGATCCAATCCAAAAGCATGGATAGCTTCCTCTCGTTTACCTTCAATGGCTACTGAAGATTTACGGATCGGATTACCGGTCAACAAAACGCGGTCTGCCGGAAAGAACCTTTCCATGCCTTCATAGGCAACACAGATCTTTTTGGCCTTAGCACCCAACTTTTTGTTTGTCACCCCTGCAAAGGAATTCTGCTCTTGGATTACCGTCGGCAACCCCATCATATTCGCCATCATCAATAATGGCCCAGATGCATAACCGCCAACACCAATCGCCGCTTCCGCTTTAAACTCTTTAAGAACTTTCCTCGCCTTCCACAAGCTTTTCAACATCTTGAATGGAAGACTTATATTTTTCAGTAAGGACTGACGGTTGATCCCAACGATATCCAGTCCTACGATTTCATATCCCGCTGCCGGTACTCTTTCCATCTCAATTTTGCCATTGGCCCCTACGAACAGGATCTCAATATCTGGAGACAGGTTTTTTAACGCATTGGCTATCGCTATCGCCGGGAAGATATGCCCTCCGGTTCCACCACCACTTATGATTACTCGATGCGCCATTCAATATTTCAATTAAATTGAGCCAACTACCACTTTGCGTGGAGCCTTTACAACTTCTTTTTCTTCTTTAACTTTCAACTCTTCAACATTACGGCTCACACTTAGGATGATCCCTAAGGCTACACTCGTAAACAAGATCGATGTTCCCCCCATACTCACTAATGGAAGAGGAACCCCGGTCACTGGTCCAAGACCAACGGCAACCGCCATGTTTGCCAAAGCCTGAATCGTCAGACTGAAGCCCAACCCGGCTGCCAGAAATGCCCCGAAGGCCCGCGGACTTAAGGTGACAATCCGGATACATCGATACATCAATGCTATATACAGGAAGAGCAACACCGCCCCTCCGATCGTGCCATACTCCTCAATGATAATGGCGAAAATAAAATCTGAATATGGGTGAGGCAAAACGTTACGCTGAACACTGTTACCGACACCTTTACCAAACATCTCACCCGTAGCAATCGCTATCTTGGCATTGTTTGCCTGGTAGTTTTTATCATCCTGAAAGGACCCTTTCCCTTCATGCACTTCTTCTGTATTGAAGAAACCTTGAATACGGCTGATATAAGTAGCTCGTCTAGGCCCCATAAAGATCACCAGCATCAACAGCACTCCTCCGCCCATACACACCACTGCAATCTGTTTGAAACTGATACGACCGATCAACAACAACAATACACTCACCCCAAACAGCATCAAGGCTGTGGAAAGGTTTGCCCAAGCGATCAATACGAATACAAAACAAACCGCTCCCATTATCGGAATAAAGGATTTCTTCACGTCCTTGATCTCCTCTTGTTTGCGGGACAGCATCCTCGCCAAGAAGGTAATCAAGGCCAATTTCGCCAAATCCGAAGTCTGGAAAGTCTGATTGATCACGGGAATAGTCAACCAACGACTGGCATCATTTACCTTGCTACCGAAAACAAGGGTATATAACAACAATGGAATCGTGACTACCATAAGCAACTTGGAAATCCCAGCATAATAGCGGTAATCCAACTTATGTGATAGATACATCATCACTAAACCTGCAACAACGATGAAAAGGTGTTTGAATAAATAAAGTTCTGTACCTTTTCCTTCCTTGTATGCCAAGGTGCCTACTGAGCTATAAACAGCTAATAGTGACCAAATGGATAGCAAGATCACAATGATCCAGATCCATTTATCGCCTTTTAGTTTAGAAAAAATGTATTCCATTGTCCTCCTAATTATAAAGTCATTACCGCTTCCTTAAATTTATCACCACGATCTTCGTAGTTCTTGAACCAGTCAAAGCTGGCACATGCTGGCGATAACAATACGGTATCACCTTTCTTCGCCAAATGAGATGCGATCTGAACAGCATCACTCATCGAGGCGCTATTGACGATTACATCCGTATCATCCTCAAAAGCCTCATGAATACGGCCCGTATCCTTTCCGATACAGATGATTGCTTTCACTTTTGATTTCACAAGGTCTTTCAACATTTCATAATCGTTGCCTTTATCTACACCACCCATGATCAACACAATATCCGTAGAGAAACTCTCAAGTGCATACCAAACCGAATTGACATTGGTCGCTTTAGAATCATTGATATAATTAACCCCACCGATACAAGCTACATGCTCCAATCTGTGTTCCACGTTCACAAATGAACCCATGCTCTCCTTCATCGTTTGGTTCCTCAATTCCTGAGCCTTAGCAACCAGTCCTGAAGCCATGTTGTTGTAAACATTGTGCTTGCCTTGCAGTGATAATTCTTCGATATTCATGATAAAAGCTTCTCTATTTGGTATTAAAATGTACAAATTCTTCTCCTCGTCCAGATACGCACCGGTATCTACGGTTCCTTCCTGTGTAAATGGCAGGTGCATTGCTGCTGTTGGATGTTTCTCCAGGGCTGCCATCGTCTCCGGATCATCTTTACAATAGATAAAGTAATCCGTCGGCTTTTGATTTTGAACCATGCGGAACTTCGAGGCCACATAATTCTCCATCTTATAATCATATCGATCCAAATGATCGGGTGTGATATTCAAAATCACGGCAACATCAGCGCGGAAGTGGTACATATCATCCAGCATAAAACTGGAGATCTCCAAAACGTAAGCATCATGTTGCTCTCTAGCTACCTGCAAGGCAAAGCTATTTCCTATATTTCCAGCTAGACCTACATTCAGACCTGCATTCTTCAATATATGGTAAGTCAACAAGGTTGATGTTGTCTTGCCGTTTGAACCCGTGATGCACAATAATTTGGCATCCGTATATTGAGCTGCAAACTCGATTTCCGAAATGATCGGTAGACCTAAACCTCTTAATTCTTTTATCAATGGAGCCTTCTCCGGAATCCCTGGGCTCTTCACCACTAGATCGGCGTTGATAACCAATTCCTGTGTGTGCTGCCCCTCTTCAAATGCAATCCCCTCTTTTTCCAAAGTGGCTTTATACGTATCAGCTATCGTTCCCATATCTGACACAAACACATCAAAACCCTTATCCTTACCTAGGATCGCTGCACCAACTCCACTCTCGCCTGCGCCTAAGATCACTAGGCGGCCAGTTTGAGGGTAATATGTGTGTGCTATATTCGACATCTTCTTCTACTATCTTACTTTCAATGTAACTATGGTTAATATGGCCAACATGATCGATACGATCACAAATCGCGTCACGATCTTGGACTCATGATAACCCTTTTTCTGATAATGGTGGTGCAAAGGCGACATCAGGAAAATCCTTCGGCCTTCGCCATATTTCTTCTTGGTATACTTGAAGTAGGAAACCTGAAGGATAACCGATAGATTCTCGATCAAGAAAATACCACACAATACCGGAATCAATAATTCTTTACGGATCAGGATCGCGAAAGCAGCAATGATACCACCGATCGCCAAACTACCCGTATCTCCCATAAATACCTGTGCAGGGTAGGCATTGTACCAAAGGAAACCTGTACAGGCTCCAACAAATGCACCCGCGAAGATTACCAGCTCACCCGAATTCGGGATAAACATAATGTTCAGGTAATCCGCAAAAATGATGTTACCGGATACATAGGCCAATATGGCCAAGGTAATCCCTATAATAGCGGAGGTTCCCGTGGCGAGGCCATCGATCCCATCTGTAATGTTAGCTCCATTGGAGACTGCCGTGATGATAAACACGACAACAACCAAGAAAACAAAGAACGTTGCCAAAGGGCTATTGATACCGAATACGTCCAACACTTTGGCGTAATCGAACTCATTGTTTTTGTAAAAAGGAATGTTCGTCTTGGTAGACTTCACATTCTCGGCATAGGTCTTCTCCCCTGTTGATGGATTGATGATCACTTCCACCGGTTTTGAAGAAGTAGGATTTGCCACTTGCTGTCTAGCAACAATCTCAGGGTGGAAATACATCGTGATCGCGATCAATACGCCCAATCCCACTTGACCAATCACCTTGAACTTCCCAGCCAATCCTTCTTTATTCTTACGGAATACTTTGATGTAGTCATCCAAGAACCCGATTGCACCCATCCAGATCGTTGTGATGATCATCAGGATGATGTAGATATTATCCAATTTTGCAAAGAGCAATGTTGGGATCAAGATACCGGCGATGATGATCAGACCTCCCATTGTAGGGGTTCCTTGTTTTTTCTTCTCACCTTCCAATCCTAAATCACGGATGGTCTCTCCCACTTGTTTTTGATGCAGTAAACGAATCAATCGGCTACCAAATACCGTTGTGATGATTAACGAAAGGATGACTGCCATGGCCGTACGAAACGAGATATATTGGAATAATCCAGCACCTGGAATATGTACGTGCTCGTTAAGCCAAGTGAATAAATAGTAAAGCATGCAGTCTAATTATGTTCGTTAAAAATCTTTATTAATTCCTCTTTATCGTCAAAGTGATTTTTCACCCCATTGATATCTTGGTATTTCTCATGTCCTTTTCCAGCGACCAAGATCACATCCCCTGGTTGTGCTAGATGGAAAGCAGCACGGATAGCCTCTCTTCTATCTGTAATCGAGAAAACATTCTTGCGCTTATCTCCAGGAATACCAACTTCCATTTCTTTGATAATGGCAGCAGGGTCTTCCGTTCTTGGATTGTCCGAAGTCAGGACCACTTTATCGCTCAATCGTGAGGCTACTTCTGCCATCTCTGGGCGTTTAGTCTTATCACGGTCTCCACCGCAACCCAACACCGTCAGGATCTGTTGACCAGGCTTTCTCAATCCGCCAATGGTTTCCAGAACATTTTCCACCGCATCAGGGGTATGGGCATAGTCCACAATGGCAACCACACCTGTAGTAGATTTTAAGGTTTCAAAACGCCCCTCAGCACCGGTGATCTCACTCAAAGCCATCAACACCTTTACAGTCTCCTGCTCCAATAAAATGGAAGCACCGAACACTGCCAATAGGTTATAGGCATTGAAATCACCGACCAATTTCACCCACACTTCCTGTCCGTCAACCTGCAATAACATCCCATCAAAATGGCTTTCCAAGATTCTTGCCTTAAAGTCCGCCATTTGGTGCAAGCCATAGGTTTTCTTATGGGCAAATGTATTCTGAAGCATCACCTGACCATTTTTATCATCAATATTGGTCAATGCAAATGCATATCTGTCTAAATCATCAAAGAACTTTTTCTTCGCCTTGATATAGTTGGCGAAAGTTCCATGGAAGTCCAAGTGATCATGCGTGATATTGGTAAAGATGCCACCCGCAAATTTCAACCCTGCGATACGCTGCTGAACAACAGCATGCGAACTCACTTCCATAAAACAGTAGTCACATCCATCTTCCACCATTTCCTTCAACAGGGAATTCAATGATATGGGATCTGGAGTGGTATGGGTCGCTTCAACAATGCGCTCACCGATCTGGTTCTGCACCGTAGACAACAGGCCTACATGAAAACCCAATCTGCTGAACAGGTTGAACAGCAAGGTAGCCACGGTCGTTTTCCCATTGGTACCTGTCACGCCCACTAACTTCAATTTCGAGGATGGATTTCCGTAAAATGTAGAGGCCATTACACCCAGTGCATAAGCCGAATCGCCGACTACCACATAAACTACATCTTCCTTGATCTCCTCTGGTAATTCTTCTACCAGCACCACGGAAGCACCTGATTCAATCGCTTTATTGACGAAAAGGTGTCCATCGGTCTGATGCCCACGAACTGCCACAAATACACTGCCCTTAACCGCCTTTCTTGAATCCAAGCATAGCGAGCTAACCTCTGTGTCCAGAGACCCTCGGTAATCAATTACCGGAATGGCATGTAGCAACTCTTTCAACAACATATTAATTCAATTCTATTAGAACATGGGTGCCAGGTTTTAATTTCTGACCAGCAACCAATGATTGATTTATTACTCTTCCTTTTCCCCTTACAGTGGTCTTGAATCCCGCATTCTCCATCGCGTAGATTGCATCTACCAATCCCATTCCTTTCACGTTCGGCACTACACCTTCCTTAAACTCTGCCACTGTAAATGCGCCCGCCGAATGGTTCGCTGAATCCTTATCAGCAGCAACAATGGAATTCCAGTTCACGGCCTGCACGCCCAACATCTCATAGACCTTCGCCGTAGCATCCTTAGAACCTTTCAAAGTATATGGAACTTTATTTCCAGCTACATTTACTTTTCTATTGTTAAATGTCTTGTGCAATGACAGGTCATTTGCAAAAACCATATCAGCCAACTCTCTAAATACAGGACCTGCTACCGAACCACCATAGTATCCATTCCTAGGATTACGAATCACGACGATCATCGAATACTTTGGATTCTCCGCTGGGAAATAACCTGCAAATGATGATTGGTATCTTCTCGCTCCATATCCCCTTGCACCATCAGCCATCTGCGCTGTACCTGTTTTACCTGCAGATGAATAAAGTGGGCTCTTCAATTTCTTACCGGTCCCTTCAACCATCACCCCTTCCATCATCTTCTGCATCTTACCGATCGCCTCTTTGGAAGCAATCTGCTTATTGATCACCCTAGCTTCAAACTTCTTAACCGTTGAACCTAGGTGTTGAATTTCTTTTACGAACAATGGAGCCAACATCTTACCATCATTGGCAACTGCATTGTACAAGGTCAATGTCTGCAATGGCGTTAATTTCAACTCATATCCATAGGCCATCTGTACCAATGACAGCTTGCTCCAAGACCTGCTGTCCGGCATTTTCACCCAAGGATTTGCCTCACCTGGAATTTGCAAGCCTAATGGCTTGGCCATTCCCCACTCGTGCAATTTGCCAGTGAATTTCTCTGGATTCTTGCCATATGCATTCCCGATCGTCTTGGCAACCCCCACGTTGGAAGACTCTTCAAATGCCTCCTTGATGGTCACCTTTGATTTTTTCGGTGGGTGAGAATCTCTAATGGTATGGCCAGGAACTTTCCAGGTACCATTACCGATATCGATTACTGTATTGGTATCAACCTTATTATCATCCAATGCCACTAGGTAGGACGCAACCTTGAAAGTTGAACCAGGGTCAGCACCTTGCGCAATGGCATAATTAAATTTCTCTCTATATACCCCTTCACCATCTCTGGTAAAGTTGGCAATCGCACGTACCTCTCCAGTTTCCACCTCCATCAGGATCACACAACCGTTGTCTGCATTACTGATGATCAGCTGTTTTTCCAAGGCGCGTTGCGCCATGTCCTGCATATTCACATCAATGGTGGCAATGATATCCGAACCATCGGTTGGAGCGACCTCCATCTCACGGTTTACCGGAATCCATACCCCACCGGCAATACGCTGCATCAACTGCACCCCGCTCTTACCTTCGATATAATCTCCATATGCACCTTCCAATCCAACACGAACGGTATCGCCCTTGCTGTTTTTATAACCAATGGTACGGGCTGCCAAATTCGTGAATGGCAGGATACGCTTGTTTTCTCTTACTGCTATCAAAGAACTGGAGAATCTTTCCTTCTCTTCCTTAAAGTTTCTCAACAAAGGAAAGGTCTTTAGGACCTTCAACTGTTGGTGTGATACATTACGCTTGATCAAAACGTAACGTTGTTTTTTAGCCCTTGCCTCTTTCAACTGAGTCAGGTACTGTCTGGCCGATTTATCCTTAAAATAGGCCGCTAGCTTACTGGCCAAAGAATCCACCCGAGCATTGAACACATTGTTGTGCTCGGATGGAATGGCCATCGCATCAAACCGTATCTCATATTCCGGAACAGAAGTAGCCAGTAAACTTCCGTCATTGGAATAAATATTTCCTCTTGCCGCTTCGATTACGCGTTCGCGTATCGTCAAGCTATCTGCAATCTCACGCCACTTATCACCGTCCACATATTGCAAATGCAATAATTTCCCAAATACCATTAAAGCACCAAAAACCATCAGGCCAAACGCCAGGTACACCCTAATCAATATGGACTTCCTAATATTCATGTTTTGGTCTTAATCTTTATTTTACTTCCCTTACTATTTCCAACTTGATTGGCGGTTCCGTTCTTTCTTTCAAGCCCAAGGTATCCGCACGTTTTGCAATCTCTGTCTGCGTGGTCAATTTCATCAACTCGGCATTCAACGATTTATAGTCCCAACCTAACTCCTTCACTTCCCTGCCCAACTTATCGATCCTTCTAACCGTATTCTCTGCCAAGTGACGGTTTGAGATATACAGCAAACCTAATAAGGCAAGAAATGCCACGAAAGGCAGATTCTTGGCAACTAGGTATGTAGAAAGCTTTTTCTGAGAAAAGAAGGTCTTCAGGAAGTCTTGGGTTTCCTCAACCTTTTCCTCCAGTGCATCAGACATCTCCTCTTGCACTTCCTCACTCAGTTCATTTTGCTTTATAGTATTTCTCTTTGCCATATACCTTCGCTACTATATTTTTTCCGCAATCCTCAACTTCGCACTGCGTGCTCTATTGTTCTGTTTTACTTCATCTTCCGAAGCAACGATCGCTTTTCGACTGATCACTTTAAATGGCTTGATCTCATTCCCAAAGAAATCCTTCTCCACTTCGCCCTTAAACTTCCCTTTGGCCATGAAATTCTTTACCAACCTGTCTTCCAATGAATGGTATGACATGACTACCAAACGACCTTCCGGTTTTAAGACCAATGAGGTCTGCTCCAAAAATTCCTGCAAGGCTTCCAGCTCTTTGTTCACCTCAATGCGCAGGGCTTGAAAAACCTGAGCATGATATTTATGCTCTTTGCCTTTAGGAACCAATTTCTGGATCACCTGCTTCAACTCGGCCACCGTCTGGATCGGATTGCTCAATCGGCTCGTCACAATGGTTTTGGCCAAGGATTTCGCATTCTGGATCTCACCGTACATCCCAAAAATCCTGTGCAATTCCTCTTCAGGATAGGTATTCAGTACTTTACGGGCATCCAAATCAGCTACTTGATCCATTCGCATATCCAGATCCGCATCAAAACGGATGGAAAAGCCACGGTCTGCAGCATCAAATTGATGCGATGAAACACCAAGGTCAGCTAAAATCCCATCCACTTGTTTCACCCCTTCCAGGCGCAAATAATTTTTTAAGAACTTGAAATTTTGATGGATCAATGTAAATCGATCATCAGGAAGTGTGTTTTTAATCGCATCTGGATCTTGATCAAAAGCGATCAATCTGCCATTTGGCCCCAAATGCTTTAGGATTTCCTTCGAGTGTCCACCACCCCCAAATGTCACGTCTACATAAATCCCGTTTGGCTTTATCGCTAGTGCGTCGATACATTCCTGCAACATCACAGGAACATGATATCCAATTTCATTATTCATTGTCATCTCCTGCAAAGTTAAATCCACCCATTACCTCCTCAGCCAATGCAGAAAAATCCTCGTCAGTACTACTGTCCATCATTTTTTCGTATTCGTCTTTCGCCCAAACCTCAATCTTATCAAACTGACATTGCAAGAAAACCTCACCTTTGATATTGGCATATTCCAGCAATGATTTTGGCAAAAGAACCCTACCTGCAGAATCCAAAGAAAGCTCCGTAGCACCACGCATAAACTGACGGATAAAGTTCCTGGTCTTCTCGTTATACTGGTTCAATTTCGAAAGCTGGTGCATCTTCTTGCTCCATTCTTCTTTGGTATAGATCACTAAATTCTTCTCAAAACCGCGATTCATAACAAGCCCCTCACGCTCTACATCAGGCAGTTGCCTTTTGAGCGCAGCAGGGACCACCATTCTTCCTTTGGTGTCTAGCTTGCATTCGAATTCTCCGATTAATTGAATCATTTCCTATAATTCTACTCTAATTTTAATGTAAAAGTATACACTTTCTCCCACAATCTCCCACAATGCCCCACAAAAAAGTTTTCCACATAGCCTATCAACTACAAAAAAGCCCTTTATTGCACTTTAAAAGCATAATAACATTGAAATACAATAAATTAAGAATTGTAAAAATCACCCCCATAACGGTAATATTTAGCCCCAATTCTCTTGTTTTTAAGGAATTGTAGACTCAAAAAACAGCAAAAGTGGGGCGAAGTGGAGCAACTGGAACCAAATGACATGTCGAGTGGGGGAAAGTGGTAGAATCGGCTGTTTTTTGACCTGGATTTCATAGGGCTTTTGCTCAAGCCCTACCCTCCTTCTGGTTATTACTTAAATATTCTTTATTCTCGCATAAATGCGATAATTTTGTGGCTCAATAAAATTGAGATAATCATGCACAGAACACATACTTGTGGCGAATTAAGAATTGAAGACCTAGGAAAAACCGTAACCCTGAGCGGATGGGTACAAAAATCACGCGATTTAGGTGGAATGACTTTTATTGATGTTCGTGATAGATATGGTATTACTCAGCTAACTTTCAATACCGAAGACAATGAATCACTTCGTAGCCAAGCCCGCGAATTGGGAAGAGAGTATGTTATTAAAGTTACAGGTACCGTTATTGAACGTTCCAGCAAGAACCCTAAAATCCCTACCGGAGATATTGAAATCAAAGTCAGCAACCTTGAGGTACTGAACGAATCAAAATTACCTCCTTTTACTATAGAAGATGAAACAGACGGCGGTGAAGACCTCCGTATGAAATTCCGTTACCTGGATATCCGTAGAAATCCCGTAAAGAACAGCCTATTGTTCCGTCATAAGGTAACCCAAGAGGTAAGAAACTATTTATCTGCCCTAGATTTCTGCGAGATCGAAACACCTTATTTAATAAAGTCCACACCTGAAGGTGCCCGTGACTTTATCGTTCCATCCCGCATGAACCCTGGTCAGTTTTACGCACTTCCCCAATCTCCACAGACCTTTAAACAACTGTTGATGGTGGGTGGAATGGATAAATATTTCCAAATCGTGAAATGTTTCCGTGACGAGGATTTACGTGCTGATAGACAACCTGAGTTTACACAGATCGACTGTGAAATGTCTTTCGTAGAACAAGAAGATATCTTGAACGTATTCGAAGGTATGACGCGTCACCTATTAAAGACCATCCATGGAATCGAATTGGATCAATTCCCAAGAATGACTTTTGACGAAGCGATGCGCACCTATGGCAACGACAAACCAGATATCCGTTTCGGAATGAAGTTTGGCGAACTGAATACCGTAGCTCAACATAAGGACTTCGCGATCTTCAACAATGCCGAATTGGTTGTTGGTATCGCAGTTCCAGGCGCTGCTTCCTACACTAGAAAACAGATCGATGAGCTAGTTGATTGGGTTAAACGCCCCCAAGTAGGCGCTTCTGGAATGGTCTATGTAAAATGTGAAGCTGATGGAACCTATAAATCATCAGTAGATAAATTCTACGACCAGGCTGACCTAGCTAAATGGGCCGAGGTAACCGGCGCTCAAACTGGCGACCTGATCTTAATCCTTTCTGGACCTGCAAATAAAACAAGAGCGCAATTAAGCGCCCTGCGTATGGAATTAGGAAATCGCATGGGCTTACGTAAGCCGAACGAATTTGCTCCACTATGGGTAGTAGACTTCCCATTATTGGAATGGGATGAAGAAACGGAAAGATTCCACGCTATGCACCACCCATTTACATCTCCGAAAATCGAGGATATGCCTTTATTGGATACTGACCCAGGAAAGGTTCGTGCCAATGCATATGACTTGGTGTTGAACGGAAATGAAATCGGCGGTGGCTCTATCCGTATCCACGACAAGGATATGCAAGCCTTGATGTTCAAGCACCTAGGCTTTACTCCTGAACAGGCACAAGCGCAGTTTGGCTTCTTAATGAATGCTTTCCAATATGGAGCTCCTCCACATGGTGGTTTAGCATTCGGCCTTGACCGCTTGACCGCAATCTTAGGAGGTCAGGAAACCATCCGTGACTTTATCGCATTCCCGAAAAACAATTCCGGACGCGATGTTATGATCGATGCTCCTGCTGAAATTGCCAAAGAACAATTGGACGAACTAAGCATCAGCTTAATCGAACCGAAAAAATAAAAAACACAAAAGCAAAAATAGCGGTCAACGAAAATTGACCGCTATTTTTTTGTTCATAGCTCAAATTTTGAACAGCGCTTTAGTTATAAACATTTTACTGCCTTTAGCAGATATTTTTTTATCTTTAAAATTGGTTGATTATCACGCTCAACCTTTATTTTTGCATGAGCAACAGAACATCCCTATGGCACAGACAGTAGCTGAGAAATTCCTGAAAGATAGTGCTTCAAAATCCTTCGATTTACAGCATAGACAGATTATCAATAATAACATTGATAAGTATGAGCATGCTTTTGAAAAAGGGAAAAGTAAGTTCCTAGACCTCGAAAATTCCAAGATCAAGGCAAACCTGATCAAATGGAAGGTAATAGAGAATCTGGATCGCTATCTCCTGGATTTTGAATCCAATTTTACAGCGCATGGCGGCAAGGTCATTTGGGCAAACGATGCTGAAGAAGCTCGGGAGGAAATCTGGAAGATCATGGAACAGCACCAAGCCAAATCGGTAGTAAAATCCAAATCCATGGCCACCGAGGAAATTGAGCTCAACCATTTCCTGGAAAAGAAAAACATTGAGACCATTGAAAGTGACTTGGGTGAATTTATCATTCAACTGCTTGGTCAAAAACCGTATCACTTCGTCACTCCTGCCATGCACCTCAGCTTGGAGGAGATTGCGAAACTATTCCATGAAAAGTTTGATACCCCATTGGAAGCTACAGCTGAAGAGCTCACGATGAAAGCCAGGGAAATATTGCGAGAGAAATATACCCAAGCCGATATCGGAATCACAGGAGCAAACTTCCTATTGGCAGATACCGGTGCCATCGCCATTACCGAAAATGAAGGAAATGCCCGATTGACTACCACCTTCCCTAAAGTGCATATCGCCGTTGTAGGGATCGAAAAAATATTGCCGAGCATAAACGACCTAGACCTTTTCTGGCCTTTATTGGCCACCCATGGAACTGGTCAAAATCTAACGGTATACAATACCGTCTTATCTGGCCCAAGGAAAAACACGGAATACGATGGCCCTGAGGAGATGTATGTCATCCTCTTGGACAATGGCCGTACCAATGTACTTGAACAGAAAGAGCAACGCCAAGGATTGTACTGTATCCGTTGTGGCGCTTGCCTCAATGTATGCCCAATCTATCAAAATATTGGTGGCCATACTTATGAAACAACCTATCAAGGTCCTATTGGCTCCCTGATCTCACCTCACTTGAATGGCATGAAAGAATTCAAGCATCTCAGCTATGCTTCTTCCTTATGCGGAAAATGTACAGAGGTCTGTCCGGTAGGCATCGATATTCAAAAGATGCTTTTGGTAAACAGAAGGGATGCTGTTCAACAAGACCTGGTTTCTTCAGTAGAGAAGAAAGGCTGGAGCATGTTCACTTGGGCAATCCAAAAAAGAAAACTCCTTGATTTCTTCGGAGGAAAGACCAAAAACTTCTTTGTCCGAAACTTCTTCAAGAAAGCTTGGGGTAACCAACGCGAACTTCCAAAAATTGCCGATAAATCTTTTTCCCAGCAATGGAAAGAAAAACAGAAAGATAAGTAGATAAATCTTATTGAACAGGTCCGTTTTTTGAACCAGGATGTTCGGGATTCGAGGATGGACCAAGATCTGGGAATGAACCAGGATTCAACAGATTCGAGGATAGACCAAGAACGGAGAATGAACTAGGATGTGGCTCGACTCTGCTCCTTTAGCTTTCTATGAATACAACTCCAGCGCATTTCCAATTCTGAACGGTCAGTAAAGAATCCGTTCGGTTCTCCTCCATCAGGCCCTGTCATTCTGCACCGAAAGGTGCAGGAACTGTACGCCAAAAAACTCATTGCTTGAATGGTTTCGATAATCTTTTTGCCTCAGATTAACTTGAAAAAGTAACAAAGAAAATTATTGTCAACTCGACTTCGTACTTGAGGATCCTTTAGGTTCCTATAGTCGATGATATTTACGCCCTTTGGTAAATTTCATCTTCCAGACTTTTTTTTAATAGAAAAAAAGGTTCACTTTCGCGAACCTTTAAAAATAAAAACATTAAAAACCTATTTATCTCCTCACTTTTACTTTTCTGTATCGACAATTGACTTACTATTTTCTGCCATACGGATAAACTCTGCACGATAGCCTTCATCATCCTTTCCTTTTGCAGCTTTTGCACGGGCGATCAAGCTTGCAAAACTTGAGTTTTGCTTATAATCTGAATTACGCAACAACATCCCAAATTCAGCAACTGCTGTTGCAAAACGGAAATCCTCACTCACGGTATCAAATGCTTTTGGAGCATCTTTCACGACAGTCTGCTGCAATTCACTCTTGTCCGATTTAGGGTCTTTGTACCTGAATTTCACGGTTGCCAATTCCCCATTCTTAGACCCCAGATTTGGTTTATCGTTATTCTGGTATTTCAATGGATCAACCGTTCCAATAATTGAACTCTTAACACCTACCGGAATGATTTCGTAGATCGCAGTTACGGTATGTCCAACCCCCATATCTCCGCCTATTTTAGCATCATTATTGAAATCTTCCGCTTCCAATAAACGGTTTTCATAGCCCACCAATCTATAGGCTTGCACATAAGCCGGATTAAACTCCACTTGAATTTTCACATCCTTGGCAACGGTAAATAAGGTCGCTCCAAATTCAGTCACCATAGCCTTTCTTGCTTCTGAAATATTATCGATATAGGCATAGTTGCCTCTTCCTTTGTCCGCCAAAGTCTCCATCTTACTATCTTTCAGGTTTCCCATTCCATAACCTAATACAGTCAGGTTAACCCCACTTTCGCGTTCTTTGGCAATCAAGTCTTCCATCGCTTCATCACTGGACTCACCCACATTGAAATCTCCATCCGATGCCAGGATAATTCTATTGTTTCCATCTTTAATAAAATTTGCTCGGGCAATCTGATAGGCTTTCTTAATTCCTTCTCCACCGGCAGTAGAACCTCCAGCTGTCAGTTCATCAATGGCAGTCTTGATTTTCATCTTTTGATCCCCACGGGTACTTTCTAATTTTACTCCAGCAGAGCCTGCATAGGTAACAATGGCAACCTTATCTTCTGGTCTCAATTGGTCCACCAGCATCTTCAAGGAAGACTGCACCAATGGTAATCTATTATCTCCCATCATAGATCCTGATACATCGATCAAGAAAACAAAATTGGATGCCTTCAAATTTTCCTTAGGAATATCTTTTGCCTTCAAGGCGATACGCATCAACTGATGCTCCTTATTCCAGGGCGAAGTGGTTAGCTCTGTATAGATCTTCACGGGCTCGCCATTGGTCGGACCTTGTAGGTCATATTGGAAATAATTGATCATCTCCTCTACCCTTACCGCATCTTTAGGCGGCAGATTCCCTGCATTGATCATTCTTCTTACATTAGAATAAGAAGCAGCGTCCACATCTACAGCAAAAGTTGACAAAGCTTCTTTCGTAGGCGAAATAAATCCGTTCTCTTCAAAACGACCATAAGTTTCCGTATTTTGAGGTCTAGGTTGCAAATATAAACCGTTTGAATGTGCCATTGCACTGCCGGTTACCCTCTTTTGTGCTTTATTACCATAGCCTACAACAACAACTTCTTCTAATAAGGCTTCCCTTGCTTGCAGTACTACCTTTATGCTATTCTTCTTTCCTACCTTTACTTTTTTAGTTTCGTACCCTAAAAATTTAAACAGCAAAATATCTTTTTCAGCAGCTTTTATGGAAAATGCTCCTTGCTGATCGGTCAGCGTTGCTTGCTGCTTTCCTTCCACGCGAACCTCCACACCGGCGAGTGCCAGCTGTGTTCCCGCCTCAGTTACAATACCTTTGATCATTCTTTCTTGGGCTAGTCCGCTACCACCTAGAGTAAGCAAAAAGACTAATAATGCAAATATTTTATTCATGACTAGTAAGTTTTGCCAAAGGATGCAGAAAAAATCAAATTTCCATAAACGAGAAAAAAAAATTAATTTTCAGCAGTAAATGAGCACTAGGACCTTGTCAAAACAGAAAAATCTATCGGATGAAGATCTGCTAAAACTCTATCTGCTGGATGGCGACCTCAACCATCTGGGAGACCTCTATCAAAAGCATAGTGAAATGGTCTATTATGTGTGTTTACGATACTTTAAAGAGCCTGAACGCAGCAAGGATGCGGTCATGCAAATCTTTGAGGAACTCATCGACAAAGTCAAAAAACAAGATATACAGGATTTCCCCCGCTGGCTCTACGTGGTCAGTAAGAACCACTGCCTGATGGCACTGCGATCTGCAAAAAACAAACAAGAAATTGTTACAGATAATTTTGTGGAATTTTCAATGAACCTGCATCAGGAGGAAAACTATCAAGAAAGGGAGGAACAGTTATTGAGACTGGAAAGCTGCTTGGATACCTTAATAGAAAAGCAAAAGAAAAGTATTCAGCTCTTTTTCATCGAACAGAAATGCTACAAAGAAGTGGTTGATATAACCGGCTACAGCATGAACGATGTAAAAAGCTATATCCAAAATGGCAAAAGGAATTTGAAGAACTGTATGGAAAGGAATTCTCATGAATAAGGACTTTGACATAGCATATCTACGCAAATACGTGAACGGAGAACTGAGCGACTCCGAAATGTATGCTATTGAAAAGGCATCCCATGAAGATGAACTTTTAATGGATGTATTGATGGGATTGGAGGAAGAGAAAAAACTGAACAACCCTCTTGAAGTCGCAGATCTTCATTCCGCAATTTTCGAAAGGACGCATCCTGCGAAGGTTAGACCATTCAGCTTCTATAGAAACCTATCGATCGCAGCCTCGGTATTACTGGCATTAGGTATCGGTACGATTTGGTACTTAAACAGGGACCAGAACAAGGTCGCTGAGACGATGGAAACCGTGGCCATGGACAACAAAGCCGATGTGCCGACGGATACCACGCTGAACAGTATACATTTGGACAGTTTAGATGGCCTCTCCGAAGAGGACAACCTGATTGCCCTTGCTACACCAGCCGAACCTGCTCCAGCTGGAGCGGAAGCTTCAGCCCAAAGGAAAAAAAACGCGAATATTGCAAAGCCTACGGTAGAAGAAGTGCTTGCTGATAATTCCGATGTTTTCTTAAGGGAAGTTCCTCGATCGGACACAAGTACTTTCCATGATAAAATTGACAATCGAATAGCTTCAAACGAAATGGGATCCTTCAAAAAGATAGACAAAACCAATGTCATCCTGATGAATGGAAAGACGCCAGCGAAGTCAAAACAAACTAGCCAAGCTGCAGTTGCTTCGGCAGACCGCGTTAGCTCCCTACAAGACGTTAAAAAGTTAGCGACCGGCCGTGTCCTAGATCAGCAATCTGGAAGGCCGATCGTTAGTGCATCGGTGCGCGATGTCAAGACCAACGATGTGGTCATGACCGATTCTTCTGGCCAATATATACTGCCCTTGACTTCAGACAATCAAAAACTGGAAATCCTTTCCCTAGGTTACGAGAAAGAATTGATCACTGCCAGCAACAATAAGATCGTGCAACTCAAACCAAGCTTTGGAGCACTTGACGAAGTAGTTGTCGTTGGCTATGGAAATAAAACGGAAAAGGTAAAATCAGAACCTCTAGTAGGTTGGGTTGCCTACAAGAAGTACATCAACGATAATTCTTACCAAACCCTGTTGGGCAAAGGCTCCGTTACCTTGATCTTCGATATTTCAACATTCGGTAGGCCGATTGACATCAGCATCAAGAAATCAAGCAATCCTGACCTAAGTCAGAAAGCCATTCAGATTATCCACAATGGACCAGATTGGAAAAAAGGTAATGATGGCAAAAAGATTGAAGTCAAGATCAATTTCAGATAAAATACATCCCCTTTAAAGTTTAATCTTGCTAAAATAAAAAAGGATAAATCATGAATTCATCCTATCTATTGCTCTGAAAATTCTTCGAGAATGCTTCGAGACATATTCGAGACATATTGCCAGATTTCCGAATATGTCTCGAATAAGGTCAAAGTATGAGCTGAAATATTAATACTAAAATTTTTCTGACCGATAATATTGAACAAAACTCTATTTGAGCTTGATTATACTCCCATTCGAGCTACAGGTCCAACCTCTTGTCCAATAAAGTCTTCTTTCAAGAACTTTTGGTAGCCTGCAATGGAAATCATGGCTGCATTATCTGTACAGTATTCAAATTTAGGGATAAATACATTCCAATTATATTTTTTCCCCATTTCAGTCAGACCATTCCTTAAACCAGAATTGGCAGATACCCCACCGGCGATGGCAATATCCTTCACTCCGGTCTGCTTGGCTGCTTTCTTTAATTTATTCAACAGGATGGAAACGATACGGCTCTGAACAGATGCACATAGGTCATCCATTTTTTCATTCAAGAAATTAGGGTTCTGTTTTATTTCAGCCTGTACCAAATATAAAATTGCGGTTTTCAATCCGGAGAAGCTAAAGTTCAGATCTGGGATTTGAGGTTCGGGC
Organism: Sphingobacterium sp. LZ7M1; assembly: GCF_024296865.1. Taxonomy (GTDB): domain Bacteria; phylum Bacteroidota; class Bacteroidia; order Sphingobacteriales; family Sphingobacteriaceae; genus Sphingobacterium. The sequence goes on from NZ_CP101134.1 coordinate 3,495,138, forward strand.
AACTTAAAGGCATCGGGGTTTCCGTTTTGGGCATGCTTGTCAATCAAAGGTCCGCCAGGGTAAGGAAGATCTAAAATCTTTGCAGTCTTATCAAAGGCCTCCCCTGCTGCATCGTCTAAAGTTTCGCCCAACAGTTCCATTTCAAAATAATCCTTGACCAATACGATTTGCGTATGACCACCCGAAACGGTAAGGCATAGGAAAGGGAAATTAGGCTTTGGATCATCAATGAAGTGCGCTAAGATATGTGCTTGCATATGATTGACATCGATCAATGGGATATCCATGGCCAAGGCAAATGATTTTGCGAAGGAGGTCCCCACCAATAAAGCACCTAAAAGTCCAGGTCCGCGTGTAAAAGCTACTGCATCTATGTCATTTTTCCGTATTTTAGCAGCAGCGATAGCTTGGTCTACTGTTGGAATGATGTTTTGTTGATGTGCGCGAGAAGCTAACTCAGGAACCACACCCCCATATTTAGCATGAATTGCTTGACTTGCAATAATATTTGACTTAATTTCGCCGTCTATACATATAGAGGCCGAAGTTTCATCACATGAAGATTCTATTCCTAGAATAATGGCCATTTTGAGAGAAGTATAAAATTTAATTTACAAAAGTATCAAAAAAATACTTAAAATAACGCTTATTAGCCTGCTCAGCATACTCGCACTGCTGTCGGTAATTTTATTCTCTTTACAATTTTCATCTGTTCAAACATTTGTCACCAAAAAAGTGGCAAAATACCTTTCCAAAGAGCTTAATGCCAAAGTAGAAATCGGAAGCATTTACTTCAAGCCTTTCTCCGAACTTAATCTCTATAATTTCAACCTGGCAGACCAAAATGGAAACCTTATTCTTTCTGCAAAGAAATTAAATGCAGACCTTATCCTGACGGATTTTTTCCGGAACAAGGTCATCATTGAAAAATTAAATATTGAGCAGGCCTATGTGGATTTTCAGGTCTACAAAGACAGTTCAAACATCAAATTCCTTATCGACTATTTCAGCCCGAAAAAGAAGAAAAAAACTGGCCCTAAGAAGCAAATGGAACTGAAATTGTACGAAGTCAATTTGGTTGACAACCATGTCAAGATCATTAACCATACCCAGAAACACTATAACCGTGGAGTGGATTTTTCGGACATCGAACTGACCCATCTCACAGGCAATTTCAGCAAGATAGAACAGGATAGCAGTTCGATAAAAGCCAAGATCAAGAAATTGACATTCCAGGAGAAATCTGGTTTTATCGTAAGAGAACTGAGTGCAGATGCCTTCGTTACGGACCAATCCATGGAATTTGACCAATTAAAGCTGATCACCAACAATTCCTCTTTGGGAAGACACTTGAAATTCAGTTATAAAGATTTTGGCGACTTTGGTGATTTCGTGAAGAAAGTACAGATTGAGTCAAGCATGAGCAATGTATTTGTTGATTCCAAGGACATCGAATACTTTGCGCCAGACATGAAATTTGTCAAGTTTAAAGCCAAAGTAAACCAAGGTAGTGTCAAGGGTACGGTAGCCAATATGTTCGTGAAGGATGCCGATATACAGACCGGAGAGGAAACCCGATTGACGGGGGATTTCAGCATCAAGGGGCTACCCGATATCAACAGGACAATTTTTGATTTCAATGCCAATCAGTTGCAGACCAGCGCTTCTGACGTGGAAAAACTGGTACCTGAACTTTCTAACAGAGGTTCTTTTGACTTACCTGAGCAGCTTCATAGATTGGGACAGATTAATTTTAGGGGGACTTTTAAAGGGCTGTATAACTTATTTGATGTCGTGGGGGCCTTCGACACGGAATTGGGAAAATTAGAGACCAACGCTAAAATAGACATCCAAAAGAATATTCAGTACGCTGGAAACATGCAATCTGAAGAGTTTCAGATTGGAAATTTGATCAACAGCAATAGCATCAAGAACACGGGGCTTAATCTGGACTTTGATGGGCAAAACTTGGATTTCAAAGAAATTCAATTGAACATCATAGGAGACCTGAGAAGACTACAACTTAATAATTACCAATACGACAGCGTATCCGTGGATGCCTTCCTATTTGAGGAGCAGATTGAAATGAATGGCCACATCAGTGACCCGAACATTGCCTTGGCTTATGATTCGAAAATTAACCTATCCGGTGAATTCAACATCTATAATGTTGATGCCCAGATCGATCAAATCAACCTAAAGAAATTAGGCTTGGTCAATAAGGATAGCATCATCATCTATGATTCCAATATCAGCACGCACCTGACCGGCAACAACCTCAACAACCTGAACGGAGACCTTCGGGCCAATCAGATCAACATGCAGACCAGTAAGGGGAAATTCAGCATTGATGATGTGTTCTTTGCCGCTGAAGGCAATGAAACGGATAGGCTCTTGACCCTAAAATCCAATGTGATGGATGGAGAGATGAAAGGTGTGATAGACCTGAACACACTTGTACCTTATTTCAAGGCATTGGCCATGAAATATGCACCGGCAATTGGCTTGGAAACAGAACCGTACAATCCTCAAATTTTCGACCTTGAACTCAAGGTCAAATCCTTTGAACCTGTATCCGCATTTTTGGACCCAACCTTAACCTTGGAGGATGGAGCAACCTTAGAGGCCCACTTTAATTCAGAAGATTTTACGGCCGAATTCAATGCCTTTAGTCCTTTTGTAAAGTATCAGGGCATTAACCTGCAAAACCTGAGCATCGATGAGATTGCTGACGAAAATGCTTTCTCCCTCAACCTGAAAGCGGACAAGGCATTTCTGACAGACTCCGTTTTTGTCAATAATGTTGAAATCAACAATATCCTTTCCAAGGACAGCCTATTGTTTAATATCAAAGGGGCAGAAGAAACCGAAAAGAATTACATGCGTTTGAATGGTAACATTCACTTCGCCCACAATAAACCTGCATATATCCGTTTTGAGGAGTCCACCATCGTTGTGAATTATGAACCTTGGGCTTTCAACAAAGATGCTGAAATGCGGGTGTCCAAGGGGAAATTCTATTTAAACAACTTAATTGCATCCCAAGGAAACCAAAGGGTGGAATTCAATGGCGTATTATCCAATGAAGACGATAAACTAGACATCAAATTTGAAAGGTTCAACCTGCATTCTTTGGAAACGGTAACCAAGCCAATAGGGGTTCATTTAGATGGTGAATTGAACGGAAACATCGAATTGCATTCCATTTTCAAAAAGCCTTACCTATCTGCAAACGTAACTACCACACCTTTGGTGTGGAACCAAATACCAATTGGGCAATTGGTCCTGTTAGCAGATTTCGATCCGGAATCGAAGGTGGCCAATTTGGATTTCCAGTTATTGGACGACCGAAAAAGAGGATTGACCCTGAACGGTACCTACCAAGTGGTATCCGGTGAACAAGCCATAAATTTAAAGGGAAACCTGAACCAGACCGAATTGATCTTGTTCCAACCTTTTATCCGTAGCTTGGCATCCGACCTGGAAGGAAAAATGGATGCGGACCTTCAAATCACAGGAACACTTCAAAATCCTCAAATCAATGGTTCAGCGAAGATTGAAAGTGCATCCTTCAAGGTTAATTACCTAAAGACCACCTATAACCTGAACAATCAGTCTGTGATGATCGATAATAACGCGGTCATGATGAATAACCTGACCTTTACCGACTCTAAAGGGCATCAGGCCGTAGCGGGTGGAGTAGTCAATCTTTCAACATTGAGCAATCCATATATCGATGTGAATGTAGCGACCAATAATGTGATGATCCTGAATACAACCTATAAGGACAATAACCTATATTATGGTACTGCATATGCCACAGGAACCTATCAATTTAAAGGATATACCTCGGCGATCGACATTAATATCAAGGCCAGGTCAGAGGACAATACGGTAATCAGTATTCCATTCAATACGGCCATGACGATCTCAGAAAGTGACTTTATCTACTTTGTCAGTAAAGACTCCAGCGTAAACAAGGAAAATGCAAACCGATATTTCCTAAAGGGCATGACGATGAATATGGACCTGGAGTTGACTCCGAGTGCAGAGGTCAACCTACAGACCGACATTGGTTCGCTGAAAGGTACTGGAACCGGAGAAATCAGTTTGAAGATTTCCAGTTTGGGCGATTTTGAGATGTTCGGGGATTACGCCATCAATTCAGGAAAATTCCACTTTACGGCGCAGGATTTTATCAACAAATATTTCGACATCAAGCAAGGTGGAACGATTCGCTGGACGGGATCTCCTTCAGGAGCAACCGTCAATATCACGGCAGTTTATCAGCAGCGCACCTCCATTGGTGATCTGTATAATGCAGCTGGGCGTGCCGGCACGGACGAAAGAGTATTGGCGCAGGCTGACATGATCATCAAGGGAACCTTGAGCCAGCCCGATGTCTCCTTTGACCTGAACTTCCCACAAACACCATATGTCAAGGATGAACTGCAAGCCTATTTCAGTGACGCCAATAATGTCAATCAACAGGCATTGAGTTTAATTATCCGGAGAAGCTTTACCGCTGGAAACTCGGGAGAAATTGGCAGGGAGGTAAACAATACCTTATTATCTGCCGGAACGGAAATCGCCTTTAACCAATTGAACAATATTCTGGCGCAATCCCTAAAGATCAACTTCCTGGATTTCAACATCCGATCGCTAAACGATGCCTCTGCATCCTTCCGATTCTTTGATGACCGATTGGTTTTGACAGGAGGAATTGTGGACCGTAGGAACATACAGACGACCGACCTGACCTTTTTCTCTAACCAGGTGGCGACCGATGCTGAACTGACCTATAAGATCAGGAGAGATGGTAGCTTGATGTTTAGGGCATATAACCGATTGAATACAAGAAATATTCTCTTTACCCCTACGGACGATTATATCAATGCTGTCGGTTTGGTATACCGTCAGGAATTCAATACCCTTGGTGAGTTTTGGCGTAAGATGTGGACATGGAAGCCTAAGCGCGACAGCATCCCATCTATCCCTAACATCCCACAGGACAGCATCAAGAGCTCGTCTGACAGCAGTACGAACGTTAATCCAGGTAAAGCTCCAAAAGCTGGTTATGTTCCGCCTCCAGGCTTCCAGTAAACTCAGGCTGCTTGGCACGGTTGTACCAGTACCTAGCATTCCATAGATCCCCTTCCACACGATGTAGGTAAGCATGTACATGGGCAGACTCCCTATCATTAAGGTGATCGATCAGGTCATGGGCATTTTTCCAGTCCCCTTTCGCATCATACCATAGTGCTTGAACCTGTACATTCCAGTTTGGATTTGGCTGAGCGTCTTTCAAGGTTGATTTAAATTCTTCTAAAGTCATGGAATTAAGATATTCATTTTTTTAAGATAAAGGAAATCGTGCGGCTTTCGAGGCGATAGATTTCAAGAGATAGTTAAAAACAAAAGGGCGATTATCGCCCTTTTGTTTTTATTATTTAAACTTGCTTGCCAAGGCTGCCAGTTTAGCTGCCATATCGGTTTCAGGTGCTCGCTCCTGACGTTTGTCGGAACGTTTATCTGAACGTTTCTCCGAATGTTTCCTTGGGGCTTTTTCCTCCGTTTTCATGGTCAGACTGATTCTGTTTCTTTTTTCATCAACTTCAGTCACTGTAACGGTCACCTGCTGTTGAACTTTTACGACCTCATGGGGGTCAGAAACAAAATGGTTAGCCAGTTGGCTGAGGTGAACCAATCCATCCTGATGAACACCGATATCCACGAATGCTCCAAAATTGGTAATATTCGTAACGATACCTGGCAGTTTCATACCGATTTTCAGGTCTGAAATCTTATTCACTCCCTCGGTAAATGAGAAGGCTTCAAACTTATCACGAGGGTCCAACCCTGGTTTAGCCAATTCAGCCATGATATCATTCAAGGTAGGCAACCCTACTTCATCCGATATGTATTTCTTCAGGTCAACACTCTTTCTGACCTTTTCATCTTTCATCAGGTCCTGGATGGAAACATGGATATCTTTCGCCATCTGTTCCACCAAAGCATAACGCTCGGGGTGAACTGCAGAGGCATCCAAAGGATGATCCGCATTGCGGATACGCAAGAAACCCGCGGCCTGTTCAAAAGCCTTGTCCCCTAGCCTAGGCACCTTTTTCAATTCCCTGCGAGAACTGAATGGACCATTTTCTTTCCTATAGTTAATGATCTGTTGTGCCAAAGCAGGTCCCAATCCAGATATATAGGATAGGATCTGTTTCGAAGCTGTATTCAGCTCCACCCCAACCGAGTTCACACAGGACATCACGGTATCATCCAGCGCTGACTGCAATTTATTTTGATCCACATCATGTTGGTACTGTCCAACCCCGATTGATTTAGGATCGATCTTCACTAACTCGGCCAAAGGGTCCATTAATCTTCTACCAATGGAGACTGCACCTCTCACGGTTACATCATGGTCAGGGAATTCTTCCCTTGCCACTTCTGAAGCAGAATAAATAGATGCTCCACTTTCATTGACCATTACGATTGTTGCTCCCGGCATGTTCATTTTACGGATAAAATCTTCCGTTTCCCTACCGGCAGTACCATTACCGATAGCAATGGCTTCGATATCATGTGCTGAGATCAATTTTTTGATGATACGCTCAGCTTCCGCCTGTCCGGCCGCGCCATTGTGCGGGAAGATAGCTGTATTTTCCAAAAGGTTCCCTTGCGCATCTAAAACGACCGTCTTACAACCAGTCCTGAACCCAGGGTCAATGGCCAACAGTCTTTTTTGACCAAGTGGTGCCGCCAATAACAATTGACGAACATTGTCCGCAAATACCTTAATGGCTTCCTCATCAGCTTTCTGTCTCGTCAATACGCGGATTTCCGTTTCCATAGAAGGCTTTAGGAGACGTTTATAGCTATCGGACAGTGCCAATGACACTTGTTTGCTCGCTTCATTGTTTCCTTTGATATATAGCTTCTCAATGCCTGGAACGACATCTGTTTCAGCGATATCAATATCGAGGTACAATAATTCCTCCTTTTCACCTCTTCGCATGGCCAAGACACGGTGCGAAGGGGCCTCTTTCAGGGATTCAGTCCATTCGAAATAATCTTTGTATTTCAGTGCAGCTTCTTCTTTGCCTGGAACAACACGCGAAACGAACTGTCCTTTGTTCAACAATGTTTTTCGGGCATGAGCGCGCACTTCTGCATCTTCAGCGATTTGCTCGGCTATGATATCACGAGCACCAGCGAGTGCTTCTTCCAAGGTTGCTACACCTTTTTCATCATCGATGAAGTTGGCAGCATTGGATTCCACATCCAATTTATCTTGCGTAAGCAAGAGATCAGCTAAAGGCTGCAGGCCTTTTTCGCGCGCTGCAGAAGCTCTGGTCTTGCGCTTAGGTTTGTAAGGCAAGTAGATATCTTCCAAGGCAGCCATGGTTTCGGCTGATTTCACTTGGATCTCTAGTTCCGGAGTAAGCTTACCTTGATCAGCGATCGACTTCAGGACGGCTTCCTTACGTTTGTCCAAGTCTCTCAATTGCTGCATGCGATCACGGATGGCTGTAATCTGCACTTCATCCAAGCTTCCGGTCAATTCCTTACGGTATCTCGCGATAAAAGGAACCGTTGCACCTTCATCCAATAGGTTGATGGTGGTATGCACTTGTTTCTCGCTAATCGACAATTCTTTCGATACGATAATCTCGTGGGATGTACTCATAAAATATTTTAAAATGAAAAAACAAAGCTGTTGAATGGATTCCAACAGCTTATCGATATAGAATTCTTAATTGTTTTAGGCTTTTTTAGAATTATTATCTTCTAATGGATTTTGCTCAACTTCGGGTTCAGGGGTTTCCGTTGAGTTAGCTACTGCTTGGGTGTCATCAGCAGCTGGGCTGTCATTGCTTCCAAAGTGATCATTATAACCATAGCTATAGTAATCGTCCTGTGTTGGCGTGCTGTATGGCTTATGCTCATAGGTTCCAGCAGGAGCCGTAAATTGAGGAACTTTCTTCTCTACTACACCCTCTTCGGACACTTCCTCTGTTTCGGTGGCTGCATTTACCTGTTCAAAATCTTGGATAGGTGTTGCAGCAGGTTTATTGGTTTCAGGCTCTTTATCAATATCTGTTTTTATATCGTCAATTTCTTTTTCGAAGTTATTGATCTGATCTGAAATCTCTCTCTTAATCCCCTCAGAAGCATCTTTAAATTCCCGGATACCACGTCCCAGTCCTCTAGCCAATTCTGGTAATTTCTTGCCACCAAAAAGCAATAATGCAACTAAAATAATAAGCATCATCTCTTGGGTACCAATGTTCAAAAACGCTAAATTCATCTCTACTTTATTAATTGTTAATAAGCTAAGGTAAGTCTATTATTTTTTTTCAGCAATTTTTTGATGTAAATATTTAGAAACAAAAAGTTAACCCAAACATGATTCGCTAAGCAAGTTTTAACTCGTACCTTTGTGCTCTTTACTTTTTTCGTATATGCTGCAGAAAATCAAATCCAATAAAATTTATTACTTAAGTACGATGGCTTTGGCGGGTCCGGTTGTGATTTCACAATTGGGGCATACCTTGGTCCAAACAGCAGATACCATTATTGTCGGTCACTTTGCAGGGACCATCCCATTGGCAGCAGTTTCCTTGGTACACTCTGTTTTCATGGTAGTTTTGGTGATTGGCTTGGGGATAGCTTACGGCTTGACACCTTTGATCGCCCAAGAAAACGGTCGGCAGAATTATAAGGAATGTGCAAAATTATTATCCAATAGTTTTTGGTTGAACATTGTATCAGCTATCCTCCTCTTCCTATTCGTTTTTTATGGTTCTATGTTTGCCATGGAACATGCCGATCAGGATCCTGAGGTAGTTAAGACTGCGAAGCCATATCTGTTGATCTTGAGTCTTTCTATCATGCCCTTAATGGTCTTTAATACCTTCAAACAGTTTGCAGAAGGTTTGGGATTCACCAAACAGGCGATGAACATTACCATCTGGGGGAATGTGCTGAACGTCATCATTGCCGTAATCCTTGTGAAAGGGATGTTCGGAATCGAACCGATGGGCGTGCGTGGAGTGGGTATTGCAACCTTGGTTGACCGCATCTTGATGATGATCGTGATGGCTTGGTATGTATTGAAATCGAAAAACTTCAAGCGCTATATCGACCATTTCTCGGCCAAGTTTATTGACTTCAATAGAGTAAAACAGATCTTTAAGATAGGCGGTCCTGTGGCGATGCAATATGTATTTGAAATCGGAGCATTTGCAGGAGCGGCGCTAATTGCAGGTAAGATCGGTGCTGTAGAGCAGGCAGCTCACCAAACGGCCATAACACTGGCGGCAATGACCTATATGATGGCAAGTGGAATTGCTTCTGCGGCTACCATCAAGGTGGGCAATGCCTATGGAAACAAAAACTTCTTCCGCTTACAGAAGTTTGCAACGGTGTCCTACCATTTGGTATTGATTTTCATGGTTATCTGTGCAATTATTTTTGCTGTGTTCAATCAATACCTGCCATACATCATCAGCAAGGATCATGAAGTAGTGGTTATGGCATCACAGTTATTGATCATTGCAGGAATGTTCCAAATATTTGATGGTACGCAGGTGGTAGGTCTAGGTACATTACGGGGTATGGGTGATGTGAATTCCCCTACTTTTATTACCTTCTTTGCCTATTGGGTGATCGGTTTACCAACAGCCTATTTCTTGGGAATTCAACTGAACTTTGGCGTTAAGGGAATATGGTACGGTTTGACCTTGGGCTTATTGACCTCTTCGATATTACTATATTTCAGATACCGCTATATGGTGATGATGAAATTACCGAGGCATCAGCTTATGGTAAATGGATAAAACAAAAACGCTCATCGGATGATGAGCGTTTTTGTTTTATTATGGATTAGATAACTCTTTCAGAGTCCCAATTTTCTAAGTAATCAGCCACACGTCGGATAAACTGCCCACCTAATGCACCGTCAATAACGCGATGGTCATAGGACATGGAGATATACATCATATGGCGTACAGCAATGACATCACCAAATTCAGTTTCAAGAACTGCGGGTTTCTTTTTGATCGTTCCGACGGCTAGGATAGCTGCCTGAGGTTGGTTAATGATCGGCATCCCAAAGATATTACCAAATGCACCGATGTTAGTGAAAGTGAAAGTACCACCTTGGGTATCGTCTGGTTTAAGTTTGTTGCCTCGAGAGCGGTTTGCCAAGTCATTCACAGACCTGGAGATTCCGGTTAAGCTCAGTTGATCGACATTCTTGATTACCGGAACGATAAGGTTGCCAGTAGGCAGTGCCGTTGCCATTCCAATATTGATGTTCTTTTTACGGATAATATTATAACCATCTACTGAAACATTCACCATTGGAAAATCTTTGATGGCTTTTGCAATAGCTTCAATGAACAATGGTGTGAAGGTAATATTCTCACCTTCAGATTTCTTATAGCCATCTTTTACTTTGTTTCTCCAATTCACCAAATTGGTTACATCGGCTTCGACTACAGAGAAAACATGCGGAGAAGTCTTGACACTGTTCACCATATGGTCTGCAATCAGCCTACGCATACGGTCCATTTCAATGATCTCTGAATCACCATTACTACTTTTCACGACCTGAGCTGCTGGGGTTTGAGGTTCAACTATTTTAGGCTGAGGTCTTTCTTCCGTAGCGGGTTGAACAGGCTTTGGCACTTGCACGCCTTTGTTCTGTTCAAGGTAATTCAAGATATCTTGTTTGGTAACCCTTCCTTCACCGCCAGTACCTGGGATACCGTCAAGCTCTTTTTGGGAAATACCCTCTTGCTGAGCGATATTCCTTACTAAAGGAGAATAGAAGCGGATGCCGGAGTGGATCTCCTGATGGTTGGATTCGATTTGAATATTTTTTTCCTGAACCTGATCAAGACCAGGGATATCATGGTCTGGTATTTCCAATGCCGGTGATTCGACATCAGCAAGGTCCTTATGAATGGATTCGGATTCGTTTGCAGTATCTACAGGCGTATCTGAGCTTTCAGTAGGTTCTTCCTGTTGGGTAGACTGAGGCTCTTGGCTTTCCTCCTCAGGTCCTTCAATTTCAATCAGGGCAATGACCTCACCGACCTGAACTACCTGATTTTCTTCGAACAATCTTTCTTTAAGAATTCCAGATACTGGCGATGGAACTTCAGAATCGACCTTATCGGTAGCAAGTTCTACAACTGCATCATCCTCTTCAATATGATCCCCAACCTGCTTTACCCATTTGGTCAGGGTCGCTTCAGAGACGCTCTCCCCCATCTTAGGTAACAAAAGTTTATATATTGCCATCTATTATTATTTGGATTGTTAGATTACTAAGTTAATTATTAATACTTACTTGACAAGTGAACAAAATTAAATATTTTATCATATATAATTAACAAAATATCGTTTTGTTAAAACTCTGATTCTTGTTGAAATAAGTTCCAGAGCATCAGTAATGCCTGAGCAGTAGTGCGTTCTATGTTAATTAAACGGTCATGATGGAAGTGAAACAGCTTTGTTTTCACCTCATTCTTACCCGCAATGGCCACCCAGACCGTCCCTACAGGTTTCTCGGCCGTACCCCCATCTGGGCCGGCAATTCCACTGGTAGCAATGGCATAATCCACTTCTAACCTTTGCTGAACGCCCTTTGCCATTTGAATGACGGTCTCCTCACTTACGGCTCCATGGGCGATCAAGGTTTCCCTATCTACCCCTAACACATGCTCCTTAACTTCATTGGCATAGGCAACAACCGCTCCATTGAACATTTTACTGGAGCCCGGAATTTCGGTTATCAACCTGGAGATATTGCCTCCAGTACAGCTTTCTGCTGTCGCTAAGGTCTTTCCCTTTTCAGAAAAAGCATGGACGATGACCTCTTCAAAACTGATATCCTCAGTAGCTACCACCGCATTGCCTATTCGATCGACCAATTTATTTTTCCAGTCCTCTGCTTCGACTTCAAGCTTTTCAAGATCTGATCCAGTTGCAGTCAACCTTAATCGAACCAAGCCGATCTTAGGCAAGTATGCTAAATGGATATGAGGAGGAAATTGATCCTCAATTGCTGCAATATGTTCAGCTAGATGGGACTCTCCTATTCCGACCGTCAGGATATATTTGTTGACCACCTTTTCTTCCGTCTTAAAGTCCTTCAATTTAGGAAGGACACGGTAAGTCATCAGGTTCTTCATTTCAAATGGAACCCCAGGAAGGAACACATAGACCTTGCCATCATGCTCTACCCACATACCGGGAGCAGTACCCCAATCATTGAACAGCACATCGGCATTGGCCAATACTTCAGCTTGTCCCTTATTGATTTCAGGCATGGTACGTCCGAAACGATGGAAGATCTGTTTGACATGTTCCATCACCTCTGGATTATGGACCAAAGAAGTGTTAAAGAATTTAGCAGCTGTAAACTTGGTCACATCATCTTTGGTAGGCCCTAGACCACCGGTACAGATGATGATTTCGGCACGGCTGGCAGCATCATGCAATGCTTCCAGGATATGGCTTTCCTGGTCTGTGATAGAAGTGATCTGTTGTATTTGGATTTGCTGGGCGAATAGCTCTTGGGCTATCCAAGCAGAATTGGTATCTACTATCTGTCCGAGCAAGATTTCATCACCAATGGTAATAATTTCAGCTTTCATAGATATAGTTTTATACAGAATGTCTATTAGTACGAATAGTGACTCTGTCTCTTGGTCAATTTTAAATCCTGTAATATGGATGCTTTCGCACGTATGGTAATATTATAACTCTTATAGGTTCCGAATGGCACCCAGCCCACCGACATATCCCAACAGTGCAGATCTCTATAGATGCTGACCTGGGTCATGGATGCTTCTTTCTGCACAAAGTCGTAACCGGTGTTGAATTGTACCTTCCACTTTGGAGTAACATTAAAATCACCATGCACGTTTACCGTACTGGTCAGTCTGGTCTCCATTCTTTGCTTTTCACGACTGAATACACGGGCATAGTTCATACTGAATGAACCGGCCAAGTTCCATGGAATATTGAAATCCACAAATGCATTCGGGTCGGTACTGATCCTTGCCAAGGCTTGCGCCTGTTCAGGCGTTAGGTTAGGCATAGAGCTTCTCAGGGAGTCAATATTATCGCTTCTGTTTTGGTTTGCTTTCGGGTTTAGACTATAGTCGAAGGATAAACCAAAGTTGGTCAAGCGTGCTAGCGTACCATCTTTGATTGCAAAACGGTCAATACGGTTACCGGTATATTTATCGTAGGTATATGGATCGAATACCCCGTTGAAGTTCACATTTACTTTTTTGTCGAACAGGGCTGTACGACCAGAGAAAGTAATCTGGGAAAGTTTCAGGGAATCGGCCGCCACGTTGTAGTTACCACTGAAGGTCAGACCTTGGATTATGGGCACCTTTTTGATCCCGGTACCGGTGGTGTCCTTATCGTTCCGGATCTTGGCCTCGAGGGTATTATCCACGGAGAATCCAATACCAAAGGATTTACCTGCGCTCGGTGTTCCATAAATACCGTTCTCGAAGATGGAGTATCTGCTGTACACCCCATTTTCATCCGTAAAGTCCCGATAGAAACCATAACGGGCATCCGAGAAATCGGGTCTATAGTTCACATTCACCGATGGGGTAATGGTATGTCGCATGGCTTCGATCTTCCCGATCTTCTTGTTCATCTGACCATAGATCTTGGTCGATAATCCTGAAGATACTGAATAGTCGTAAGCACGCTTAAAGCCCTGAAGGGTATCTCTTACGTTTTGAAATCCATAAGGTTGGTTCACCAGTCTGTTCCTTACATATTGAAGGTACCAGCGTTCTGTATAGTTGAATGAAGTATTGAATTGGAAGTACTTCATCACGTTTAAACTTAAACTTACTGGGATATTGTGCTGTACACCATTGGTGAATTTATTCAGTGATTCTTTTCTGAACAACAGGGAATCTGTCGTTACGATTCGGTTTTGACCTTGCAAGCTATATCCTACCGTGATACGCTGATACCATTTCTGTTCACCGATACGGTCTTTGGAATCGAATGGGTTGAAGGTTGCAACGTTTAAACTGATGGTTGGTAGGTCCATGGACAAGGCACCTGTCGATAGGTTCTGTTCATGGGACATATTTGCCGTGAAATTCACCTTGCCATCAGCAAACACTTTTCCGTAAGCAACCGATGAACGCATACTGTTGTTGATCGCTTGCTGAGGGTTATAGCCACCTGTTGTGGCAGCATTACGGTAAGCATTTCGAGAACCGAAGTTTACCGATGCGGAGAATGATGTACCTGGATTTGCTTCTTGACGTTGAGAGTGGTTCCAAGTGAATCGGAAGTTTTTCTCGCGACCATAATTATCGGTTCCTTCCACCCCTTGCACATATGAGCCATATTGAAGGGCGAAGTTACCATTGAACTTATAATTCACTAAGTATTGGGTCCTCACATTGGCTTCCCAGGTTCCTTTGGAATATAAGGTACCCCTGATTTCCGAGTCCCAATAATCATTGAATGTCAGGTACCATCCTAGATCACGCATCGCGAAACCTCTAGCGGCATCTTCACCGAAAGAGGGAAATAGGAATCCGGAACTTTTCTTGTCCTGTTTAGGAAAAAAACCAAATGGGATGGCCAAAAACTTAATCGGAATATTTGCTACGACCAAATAGGAAGGTCCGGCAATAATCTGTTTCTGGGTGATGACCCCTTTGGTAATCTGAATACCAAAGTGGGTATGTGGATAAGGTAGGTTACAGGTGGAGTAAAGCCCTTTGTAGAGGGACATTTCATCATAGATGTTTTTCCTTACCTCTCTGGCCTGAATGTATCCCCCGTCAACCTCGGTCATTACACCGAAGGTTTTGGGCACTTGAGTCTTATAGTTGTAGAGAAGGGAGTCGACCGCAATGGGCGATTCACCGGGCATGATCACGACCGGACGACCTACATATTTGCCGTTATGGTCCATTACCCCGGAGGCAAACAGGACATTGGTATTTCTATCCAAACGGATATAATCCGCTGCCAATTCAAACCCTTGGTATTTAACTTTGGCGCCTTTGTATAAGTGAAGGACGTTTTTACTGACCTGGTTCCATGAGGAATCATTTGCGGAAATGGTCACAACGGTTTCCAAACCACCTTGATCTTTCATGTGGACTGTATCCTGACCATTTACTTCCTTGAAGTTATTTCTGCTGGTATCGGTCGGAATTGTATCTCTTTGAAGGGTGTCTATTGTAACATTTTGAGTGCGAGAATTGGTCTCCACCTGAGCCTGTAGCACAGACATCCCAATAAAAAAAAACAGAATGGAAAGGAAAAAACAACTTAAGGCCTTCAAAATGAAATATGAATGTTATTTTTGTGCTAATTTTAAACTCTTGTTGGCAAAAATAGTCAAAAATCAATAACAACGATTAGGTTTTTCAAAAGTTAATCATATTTAACAGTTTACATTTGCAATGTTATTGATAGGACTAAAATAATAACGTTAACTATGAATTTCAATAAATCAACAAAAATATCGATTACGTTTGCAGCAGTACTTCTTCCCTTGATTTTCTTGAGCGGTATTGTTCATTCCACTGAAAAGAAAAATCCTGAGAATAATCCTCCTCAAACTTCGCAATCCAATAAAACATTCAAATTGGTCGTTATTGACCCAGGTCATGGTGGTAATCTACCCGGTGCTCGAGGAAGGACCACCGTGGAAAAGGATATTACGCTGCAAGTGGGAAAACGATTGAAAGAAGCGATTGAAAAAGAAATGCCTGGCGTAAAGGCTATGTTGACCCGTGAAACTGATGTGGATGTTCCATTTCACGAAAGGACAGCCTTGGCAAATAAAAACCATGCTGACCTTTTTATCTCTATCCACTGCAACTCGGCCGATGTCGACCGCCGAGTGAAAGGTAAGAACGGGCGCTATACCACCAGGACCATCAGGAACCCTGGAGTAAGTGGTACCGAAACTTTTGTTTGTGGTTTTAACAGGTTGCAGCGAGGAGAATCGGAAGTAGCCGTTAGGGAGAATGCCGATATTCTTTTTGAAGAGAACTATCAGGAGAACTATGGCGGATTTGACCCAAATGACCCTTCTACCTATATTATCTTCTCTTTAATGAAGAGGACATATCGCGATAAGAGTATTCGGTTTGCAACTCATATCCAAAATGAATATGTTAAAAAAGGCCGTCCAAACCGCGGGGTACAAGAATTATCCCTGGCAGTTTTAGCTTCGGCAGCTATGCCAGCTGTACTGACGGAAATCGGCTTTATTTCTAACCCAGATGAAGAACAGTTCATGGCTTCTGAAGCTGGACAGAATGAAATCGTAGGTAATTTAGTGGACGCCATCAAGCAATATAAATCAAATTCAATTGCACAGTAGGAATAGAATTTGATAGGAAACAGAAACGATTAAGAGAAATTGGAGAAATTGACAACAAAAAAGACAAACGTGATTCGGAAAATTGGGTTATTGTTGACTTGTATCTCAGTGGTTGTATTAGCGAGTTTTAAACCAAAAGATTTACAAAGCGACCAAAGTGGAAGTCCTAGAAAAATTAAAACAATAGTATTAGATCCTGGGCATGGTGGACATGATTCTGGGGCAGTAGGTAGGCAATCTAAGGAAAAAGACATTGCCCTACAGGTGGCCTTGAAACTGGGAAAGAAGATCCAGAAGGAATTCCCAGGCATCAAAGTGATCTATACACGTACCACGGATGTATATCCTAAACTTTATGAACGTCCTGCATTGGCAAATAAGCATCATGCGGACCTTTTTATTTCCATACACTGTAACTCAGGTGGTGCCAGTAGCCGTAGGGTAAAAAACAGCCGCGGTCGATATGTCACGCAACGTGTTCTGAACACCTCCGCGAAAGGAACCGAAACATTGGTTCTAGGTTTTAGCCGTACCGGTGACCAAGATGTAGCGATCCGTGAGAACGCATCCATCCTAATGGAAGAAAACTACAAAGAAAACTATGGTGGTTTTGACCCTAAAGACCCCTCTACCTACATCGTATTTTCATTGATGAAAAGAAAATTTAGAGAGCAAAGTATCCGTCTTGCATCCTATATGCAAGATCAATTTGCGGGATCTAGCCGTACGGACAGAGGTGTAAAGGAACAATCTTTAGCGGTTTTGGCAACAGCAGGTATGCCGGCAGTATTGACCGAAATCGGATTTATTTCCAATCCAGATGAGGAACGCTTCATGATGTCATCCGCTGGACAAGAATCAATTGTCACCGATTTGTTCAATGCCATAAATACCTACAGAAAAAGCATAGAAAAATAAACTTTTTCTTAAATTGGCGGTTAGAACAGAGTGGTAGTACTTAAATAGGGTAATTTTGAAAATATCTAACGAAACTAAAGTCGGGGCATTAACTAGTATTGCTATTGCAATCTTATTTATCGGTTACAGTTTCCTCAAAGGGAACAATGTTTTTAGCAGCGAAAATACTTTTTATACAGAATATGACAACGTGGACGGCCTAGCGGTTTCTAAACCTGTATTGGTCAGTGGTTTCCAAATTGGCCGCGTTTCTAAACTTACCCTTCAACCGAACGGAAAAATCAGGACTGAATTCAAGATCAACAATGACTATGATATCCCATCCAATACAGTGGCAAGAATTGTAAGTGCCGACCTATTGGGTAGTAAGGCCATCGTCTTTGAATTAGGGAACAGCACCACCATGGCCAGAAATGGAGATCCATTGCTATCGGATGTACAGGCTAACCTGATGGAAAAAGTTGAACCCTTGCAAAAGAAAATCGAAAACTTGGTCGTAAAACTGGATTCCGTATTATCGGGTGTAAACTCGGTATTGGATGAAAACTTCCAAAGAGATTTCAAGAGCAGTGTACATAGTATCTCTGTTTCCTTGAAGAACCTTGAAAAGATTACCGGTGATGTAGATGGATTGATGGGTGCAGAGAAAAACCGCTTGAGTAAGATCCTTGCCAATATGGAGTCCATTACCATGAACTTCAAAAACAACAACGAAAAGATCAATTCCATTTTAGCGAATCTGGATAACCTTTCAGATGACCTTTCAAAAACCGAAATCAAGGCGACCGTTGACAATGCCAACCAAACCATGAAGGATGTAATGGAAATAACCAATAAGATCAATACTGGAGATGGATCACTAAGTCAATTGATCCATGATGAAAAGCTATACAATAACCTAACAAATGCTTCCGAAAATCTGGACCAATTGGTGAAAGACCTGAAAGAAAATCCAGGTAAATACCTGAAGATTTCAATCTTCGGAAAGAAAGACACAAAATAGATTCAACGAATCAATTTTACAAAGAGCTCTAATTTTAATCGATTAGAGCTTTTTTATTGAATTATTTCAAACCGCTTAAATTGCTTAAACAACTATCAACTAATAACTTACCTAATTGACTACTAATTATAACCAATATTACATTAAAACAATAAAATATTATTTTAATAATTTTATACTTAAAATAATCAAAGTTTAATTAATTCTATTTGATGTAGCGATAAATATTACTATCCGTTTAAATCATATTGAAGTTATTTTAACACTGAGGATTGATATTTAAGCACTAAAATGTCCCATTTTGATAAATATTCCGATGAAAAGTTATTGGTCCTATTGAAAGACAGCGACCCTAAAGCATTTACAGAAATTTATAAAAGGTATTGGGACAAACTTTTGGTTATAGCCAGCAATAAACTTTCCGACATCCTGGTAGCTGAAGAAATAGTCCAGGATATATTCTTGGATATCTGGAAACGGAGGCAGAGCCTCAAACTCAGTGACCAAATAGAAAGATACCTTGCAGCAGCCCTAAAATATAAGGTCATTAATTATAGACATAGACTGGCAGTAGAACAAAAGTTTGTTGACTACAGTAAAAGATCGGAGGACGAGAAGTTCTATTCTATGGAAAACTACCTCCAATTTGAAGAACTCAAGACCAAATTGGAAAAATTGGTTACCCAGCTTCCCGAAAAATGCCAACTGGTCTACAAGTTGAGCCGTGAAGAAGGACTATCCCAAAAAGAAATTGCAAAGCGGCTATTAATTGCAGAAAAGACCGTGGAAGCCCATTTAACCCGGGCACTCAAGAAAATAAAATCAGGCCTCAATTATATCATCTGCTTGTTTTATTAAGACATCATTAAAAAAAAAATACTTTTTTTCATTTCCTATATAGGGATAAGGGCCCTCACCTTGATTATAGTTATATAGACCTATAATTAAATTACGATGACGGAACAAAATCGCTTAGCCGAACTGGAGCAGAAATGGCTCAATGGTTCGATTTCTGACGATGAGGCAAAGGAATATGCAGCTTGGTACAATAGTGCCCAGAACGACCCTATTAATATCCCTGAACATATTGCGAGTAGCAAAGAAGAACATAAAACCAGAATCCTAGAAGGTCTATTGGCAAAACTTGAGGTTTCTAATGGCAAAATTCTAGAGCCGAAACCAATGTGGTACAGAAATAAAACCTACCTAGGTATTGCAGCAAGCCTTCTGATGATCCTAGGCATCGCGTCTTATTGGTTTGTTACAGATAATAAAACCCCAGAAAACACAATAACATCTCAAGATAAAAAAGCCGGTACAGAAGGATTGGTCCTTTCTCTAGAAAATGGTGAAACCGTTGAAATCGACTCATTAGCAGACGGACTCATAGCGAGTCAGGATGGCGTTGAGATCTATAAAAAAGATGGGGCCATTTATTATAAAGGCGAGGCCGGAAAGACCTCTTTCAACACCGCCCACACGCCCAAAGGAAGGAAGTTCGAGATCCAACTGCCAGACGGTTCCAATGTCTGGTTAAATGCCGAATCTACCATTAAATACCCAATCGAATTTGCAGAAAACCAACGCAAAGTCCAGGTGACTGGCGAAGCGTATTTTGAGGTTGCTAAAAATGAAAATTCACCATTCATAGTTGAAACCGAAGACCAGACCATTCAGGTTTTGGGAACTCAATTCAACATAAATAGTTATTCAAACGAAAACGCTAGCAGAACGACCCTCTTGGAAGGAAAGGTAAAGATCTCCTGTCAAGGTGAAGAGCATTTCTTAACACCTAACGAACAAATTACTTATGACCGTCGCAAGGAAAAACTTGCCAAATCGGAGGTGAATGCCAAACAATCCATTAGCTGGGTCCAAGGATATTTCAACTTTCAAGATTCAGACTTAGCAGGAATTATGAAACAAATTGAACGCTGGTACAACATTGAAGTCGAATTCCAAGCAGGGGTAGATCAAAATCAAACCTTCTCCGGCCGCACGAGCATGAACCAAAATCTCTCTGAAGTGCTGAAAGTTTTAGAATTAAGTGGAATCAAAACACAGCTCCAGAACAACAAACTTACCGTAATCCCATGATCTAAAGAAAAGTACCAATAACCCTAATTACCATAACCTTAAAATGAATAGAATCAAATTAGCTATTATCACTTGTTTGATGATGCTTTCCTTACCCTTGTTTGCTCAAAAGGTCACCCTGAATGAAAAAAACAGCAGATTAAAGGACGTACTGGAAAAGATTGTCGAACAGACGAATTATGATCTCTTTTATTCCACTGAAATACTCAAGAAATCAAAAAGAGTACGGATAAAAGTTACGGACCAAGATCTTAGAACCGTATTGGATGAGATCTTCCATCACCAGACCATATCTTATTCCATTGCGAACAATACCATTGTCTTGGTCCCTAAGAGACCTAGGATCGTGGAAACGGTCATTGAGGTCAACATCGATCAACTGACAAGACCTAACTTGCCCCGAATGGTCGAGGGAGAGATTCGAGATCAAGCCGGAAAACCCATTCGAGGAGTGACCATCGTGAACAACAAAGACCCAAAAAACTCCAGGACCATTTCCGACATCAATGGGCGATTTAATATAGAAACCTCCAGGGGCGACTTGGTTACTTTTTCCTGCCAAGGCTACAAAGAGAGTACGATTTTATTTCGGGGGGAAAGAAACATGCTCGTGACGCTGTACAACCAAGTATTAGCGGTAAACGAAGTAACGGTAGAGGCGCGCGTAAAGAAAAACCTGAACCTGAATACCCAGATCGATATGACCAACAGGTCATATATGAACCTTGGTCAGTTACTGCAGGGAACTGTTCCGGGATTGACCTTACAGGTCCTTCCTTCTAACAAAAGAAAGATTGTCGGCATCACCGAAATTGGAACTATCCAATCTGGTCAAGGCGGCGGACTTAGAAAAACCTATTATACATTGGATCAATTCCTTCAGAAATTCTATCCAAACGGGCAAAGGATGATCGATGCCATTGAAAATAAAACCAGCCTTCCGGGTGGTGGAGATGCAGGTAGATTTTTTATCGAGTATTCCAATCAAGCCAGTGTTACCCTAGTTCCGGAACTCAGAGGTTCTGCCAGTTTTGGTAATACAGAAGGGATGATGGTCATTATCGATGGCTTCCCCGTTGAGGAATTCCCAGCGGACTATCCAATGGCAAATGTGGAATCGGTAGAAGTTATCAAAGACCCTAAAGAACTGATCAAATGGGGACCTCGAGCTACAGCAGGTATTATCCTGATCAAGACCAAGACCGGAAGAAAGAACCAGGTCAACATTACATATAACGCCA
Organism: Sphingobacterium sp. LZ7M1; assembly: GCF_024296865.1. GTDB lineage: Bacteria > Bacteroidota > Bacteroidia > Sphingobacteriales > Sphingobacteriaceae > Sphingobacterium. Next base: position 3,516,814 of record NZ_CP101134.1, read on the forward strand.
ATATGTACTTTAAACCTGCTCCTAAATACGATATGGCCAAATTAGGATTAGCTAGCTCTTCAGATATTATAGACTATCTGAAAAGTGCTGCAACAATGGATCTTGTCCCGGGAGATGGCGATTTTGAAAACCTAAATTTAGCCGAAAGACTTTTCGCTTGGCGCAGGGACAACAAAATCACCGAAGCAGAGTTCAATCGGAGGATTGACTCGCTTTCGATCCTATCCAATGAAGCGCAGGTGGCTCATCTCCAACAGAACGTGATGTCCCAAAACCATTTATTGTCATTTTCTGGAGGTACTCCTCAATATATGTTTACCCTGACCGGGACCTATAACAATTTCAAATCCCATGGACTCAACAATAATTCCAACACCTATGGGGTTGACTTGAAAAATAACTTCAACCTGTTAAAAGGCAAGTTAATAGCAAACTGGCAGATCAATGCCAACAGGACCAATGCGCAAGGTGGTGCAAATGAACTGTCTATCTATAACCTTCCCCCTGCCTATCAGATGTTCCTGGATCGACAAGGAAACTATATCTATGATCAAAAGGTACTTGGTGAAGTCTACAATAACCTTATCATGAAAAACGGCTATTTCAACCATGGTATCAATATGTTGGAAGACAGTCGCTTGATGAACAGCCTATCCAAAAACACCTTGGTACAAAGTCGTCTGGAAATGAAATGGGATCTGTTCAAAGGCTTACGTTGGGACAACTCCGTATTCTATCGCATGACACGCAACAACAATGACCGAATTACAGACCGACAAAGCAGTGAAGGAAGACAACTCTTTAATAATTATGGGTCACCAAACTTTGGTTCGGTAGACTTTTATGTACCACCGGGAGACATCTTAAACAATAGCCAGGATAAGTATTTACAATGGAATATCCGTTCCGGTCTTAGTTACTCCTTAAAGATCGATGAACATACCGTTACAGCCAATATTGGTGCTGGTGGGGCCAACGAAACCAGGGAAAGACCAGGAAATGTAACCCGTTATGGATACAATAAAAATACTGGAAAAGGTTCGGCAATCTTTCTACCTGCAGGAGATAAAAATCAAGGTGTTGAAAACTTCAGAAGACTATACAGTAGTACTGCAGCCTTGATCTATCCATTTGCTCTATTGACTCCTTCATCAGGTGACACTTCGATCTTTAGGAACTTAAACTGGAATGCAGGAATCAATTACGATTATAAAGAGAAGACCATAAATTTCAATGCTAACTATAGCGAGGCTTTCAGTCCTAACTATGGAAAGGAGAAATTTGCTACAACTAGGACATTTAATTCCATCGTTGGTTACCAATTCAAACATAAAAACCTGCCCGATTGGCTATCAGGTGTTATGGTTTCTGCTGGTCTGATGGGAAATAAAATGCCTGACCTGCCTACTACAATTGGAAGTAACCGATACAGACAGGCAGAATGGAACAACTACGCCATCTGGGTCAATAATTTTATTCCCGTACCCCAGGCTGGCCAATCCTCATTCAATATTTTTGAAGAATTAAGATTGAACCTATTTGGTGGAGACCTATCCGTGTATGGTCGTTACAATACCATGAAATTGAGTGGTATATCCCCTAGCGGAAGCCTGACTGACTCCGCTTCATTTAACCAGCGTCGGACCCTCAGGTATTTCAGTGCGGGATTGGAAGGGTCATTAAGGGACGGAACATTGATGTTCAACGGAACCTTTGATCGCTCCCCAGAAGGCCAAAAGCAATTCAATGGTAATATTTCCTATGATATCAAGAAGGAATCCTTTTTCACTTCTGAGGGGATCAGTACCTTAATGATTGGTGCAACTTATCAAGACCTATCTTCCATCCAGGGTTTGGGATTGATGATGGGAACCAACAGCAGTGCGGGCGGAGGTTTTGGATTGGCGACCAATAGTACCTTTTCCGTTTTGCCACCAAGAAACAAAAACATTGAAATATATTTTCAATTTGGTCTGAACAATGACCGCCATCGAATTGATCTAAGGTACTATAACCGGTCAGACCAAGGAATCACCAATAACATCCCTATTCCTACCGACCCTTCAACAGGACTGGACAATCAGATTACCTTCAGTAACATTGTGAATAAAGGTGTCGAATTCTTCTATAAATCTGACATCGTCAGGAAGCCGAAATTCAGTTATAGTTTCGCCATCAATGGAGCCTATAATTTAAATATGGCCAAGAAGATTCCAAAAACGCCATATTCCGCCAGCAGACAATTTTTAACGGCTTTCCGCGAAGGTTATAGCACGACCAATGTTTGGGGATATCGTTGGGCAGGCCTAAATGCAGAAGGTGCCCCCCAAATCTATGATGCAAAGGGCAACATCACAGCCAACCCAGACTCTTCCGTTTTGGCGAATGATATCATCTACATGGGAGCAACAAGGGCACCATGGACAGGTGGTTTCATGCATGATATTACCTACGGCAAATTCTTCGCCCGTGTATCCTTTATGGGTAGTTTCGGTGGTATTATGCGCCGGTTCATCCCTGCCAATTCGGGGGCTCAATACGAAAATTCTAATTTGATCAGCCAGCGTTGGAAAAAACCTGGCGACGAAGCGTTCACCGATGTCCCTGCGCTGACTAATGATACAGGTTTATCCATCCGTAGTTTCTTAGCTCAGAACTCCAGCAATAGCTTTATGTCAGCCAATTTTATCCGACTCCAAGAAGTGATGGTCGGATGGGAGATCCCAAAGAGCTTTCTTAACGAAAAATATGTAAAAAGCCTGCGCATCTCTGCTCACATGCAAAATGTAGCCGTTTGGGCGAAAAACAGATATAAATATGACCCTAATAATGTGGATACAGGTGGTAGACTTGGTTTACCTACTCCTATTCAATATGGGGCTACACTAAACGTAATTTTCTAATCGTAACACCATGAAGACAAAACATTATTTTTTCGTTCTGAGTCTTGTGATTATATATACAATATCCTCTTGTCAGAAATTCTTGGATATTATGCCAAGCACCGGAAATGTAAACCCCTCTACCCTTAAGGACTTTCAGGAAATGCTGAATAGCGACTCCATTGCACGTTGCAATTTTATTCTTGCAGACCTCATGGCCGATGACCTCAGCTTTCCCGCCCTCGCCCGAAATGAATATTACGGCAATGCTTATATGTATGCCCAACATATTTGGGGTCCAGGCGAGATGGACTTCATGTACAAAAGCGCCTATGAGCGAATCCTGCAAATGAATATCCTGATCCTCAAGGCCGCTGAAGTAAAACCGAAAAATGAAGATGAGAAAAAAGGCCTTGCTATTGCAATCGCACAAGCAAAGGTGAACCGTGCTTGGTATTTTTTACAGTTGGCAAATATATATGGCCAAGACTATACCAATGGGAAAGCTGCAACAGAATTGGCAATTCCAATTTCACTGATCCCAGATGCCAGTGTTAAACCAAAAAGAGGAACAGTCCAAGAGGTATATACTTTAATCATTAAAGAGTTAACTGAAGCCATCGCTACCGAGGACTTCCCTGTTATGGGCAATACGATCATCCACCCGGGCAAAGCATCGGCCTTGGCCCTATTGAGCAGAACCCATTTACTGATGGGAAATTATGCCGAAGCTTTGAAATCAGCGGACGAATGCCTAGCCCTGAAATCTTCTTTATTGAATTACCAGACCCTTACTGCAGCTCCATTAAACCTTATAGACCAAAGTCGAAATCCAGAAGTTTTATTAGGAAAAACAGGTGTAGACCATGATCTAAACCTGACTTACTCTTTTAGGATACAGATCAGCAAAAGCTTAGACTCTCTATTAACATCCTCTGATTTTCGAAGAAGAATCAACTTCGACTACTATGATGTTTTTGCCAATCAAGATGGAAAATACAATTTCAATTATAGCATTGCTGTACCGGAAGTTATGCTCATCAAAGCCGAATGCCTAGCTAGGACAGGCAAACCTAAAGAGGCATTGCCGATCCTAAATCTGCTGAGAAAAAACCGCATTGAAAATTCAACTGATTTAGTAATAGCGGATGGTGAAATCTTAAAGACAGTTTTGGAGGAAAGAAGAAGAGAGCTGTTCTGCCATGGTGGCTTGAGATTGTTCGATTTAAAAAGACTGAACCGTGAAGAAAGGTTCAGTAAAAATATCATTCGAAGCTTTTATGACAATTATAACTATCAAGATACCACAGTCGCCATTATCAAGCCCAATTCACCGCGCTATTTAATGGAGATTGCTCCGCTGATTACCAACAACAATCCAGATATCAAACCAAATCCTAGATAATGAGTGATTTAGGTCAAGGAATACAACGCATTAATATCATGAATAGATTAATAAATATACTTTTTCGACATGGCCTCTCAGCACTGCTCGTACTTATCGTATTCAGCAGCTTTCATGGATGCAAGAAGGACAAGCTAGACTTATATCAAGAGGTAGCCAATGAATTCAGCAACTACCTGAGCACTACGATCGGAACGGGCACAGCCATGAAGCTTGGTGATTCTGCCGTAAACAACAGGACCCTTTCCGCACCGGGTTTACCAGTGCTATTGCAAGGCAAAGCCGCTCAGGAAGTAGTGGTCCAAGGAACAATAGACCCTGCCCTGATTGCAGTATATGATAGCCTCAACCATACCAAATCTCCTGAATTTAAAGAAGGTGCTTTTGAATTGAGCAATAAAGGTGTCATTCATATTCAACCCGGATTATCAACCTCAACAGACTCCCTAAAACTGCACTTAAAAGACGCCAGTCTCTTAGAGCATAATACCATTTACCTTGTCCCTATCAAACTTAAAATCGTTTCTGGACAAGCACAGTTGAAGAGTAAGTACATGTTTGTCAAGATGAAGGTATCCATCACGCCTTCCTTGATTCAAATGGATGTGTATAAACCAGAAAGTGGATTAAACACCAATTTTATACGTGGTTACTATGTGATCAATGGATACCATTCCGTAACTAAAATCAATAACCAAGAGAATGGAATCAAGGTATTCAAATTCTCCGCCCGGATAAACCATCCATTGGACATCGCCGTTCAAGGAGGTATCAGGTTAAACAATACAGACAGTGTAAAAACTTGGGTGGAAGGGATTAAAAAGAACACGTACAATAGAATACCTGAAAGCGCAATCAAGATCATAAAATCAACCGTCAATTTCCCTAAGGGCGATTCTGTATCCGTAGATAGCTTTGCTTTCTCAATCGACTACCAGCAACTCAAACAAAACGATAAAAATTATATCGGAATACTTGAATTGGAAAATACAAGCAATAATAATTTCGTGGAACCAATGACAGAACTTGGCGCAAATTATGCCTTGATAGAAATCAATATCCAAGAGTACAACACAGAAAATATCGCTTACCCATTGCCAGCTTTGCAAGGCAATAAAATGGACCGTAGTTTATGGAAGGCAACGGCCGAAGTAAATGACAACAATAAAGATTTCCCGGTTACCAATCTTTTTGACGGTAAAATAGCTACAATTTGGAAAGCTGCAGGTAGCACACCTAAGGATATCACTATCGATATGGGAAAAACCGAAACCCTCAAAGGCTTCATCTTCACCCCTTCTTACCAAGGTTCTTATGATATCTATTACAACTTCTCCAAAGTGGAAGCCTATTCCAGCAATGATGGCAAGACCTGGAAAAAAGAAGGAATCTTTATAGCAGGCGATATTGACAACCGAAGTTCAGCAGATAGACCCGATAGGAAGAACCTAAAATTCATTAATCCCGTAACAGCAAAATTCTTCAAGTTCAACATTATTGAAAGCTCATTTGGGCTCCCATATATTTCAGAAATAGAAGGTATAAATTAAAAATTACGTATATGACAGTTTTATTAAATATTAGAAAAATCACCCCCTTGCTTCTATTAGTTGGTTCATTGTTTAGCCAAGAAGCGTTTAGCCAAAGTGAGTATGTAGTCAAAGGAAAAATTGAAGGTTGGCCTTCCAAGTATATCCGCTTTGAGCGGAAGGGCAATTTCCCGGGTAAGGACTCCGTAGAAAATAAGGATGGCTCTTTCGAATTCCGTGGCAAGATCGAAGGTCCAACCAATGCTTTCTTGGTTTCCTTAGATGGAGAGGAACCTAAGTATAAATTCCTCTTTTTAGAACCCGGAAACATTGAAATCCATGGCCAATATGCCAATCTGGAAGAGGCCAAAGTGACCGGTTCAAAATCCACTAACGAATATTATGAAATCAAGAAAGTCCACAAGGTATTGGGAGAGCAGATCGACAGCTTATACCAAGTCTTAAACGGGGAAAATGATGAAAGTAAACAGAAAGGAATCAGTAATGAAATCAAAAACCTGACTGAAAAAAACATCGAGATTTCAAAAACATTTATCAAAGAACACCCAGCTAGTCCAGCCACAGTTTACGAATTGGCAGGCTTAAGCCAGGAACTGGACTACACAGAGCTCAAGAAGCTATACGATGTATTGGACCCTAAATTAATTGCAACTGTGCAGGCAGAAGACATCAACGCCTACATGAAAAATTTATCCAACATCGAAATAGGGAAAATAGCCCCTGATATTGCACAAAAAGATACTGCCGGAAATACGATCAAACTGCAGGATTTCCGTGGCAAGTATGTTCTTATTGACTTTTGGGCAAGCTGGTGCATTCCTTGTCGCAGAGAAAATCCCAATCTCCTGGCAGCCTATAAATCCTATAAAGATAAAGGATTCGAAATCCTAGGGGTATCCATTGACTCCAAAGCTGAGGAATGGCGCTGGAAAAGGGCAATCCAAAACGATGGTGTCATCTGGCCACAGGTCTCTGATCTGCAAGGCAATAAGAACGAAGCCGCAGTAACCTATGCAGTTCAGGTTATCCCATCCAACTTTCTGATTGGCCCCCGACGGAAAGATCATTGCCAAGAACCTTGTTGGCGATAAACTGCAGGAAAAACTGAAAGAAATATTTAAATAACCATACACTTTAAGCTTAATTACATGAAAATTCAAACAATTCTATCTGCGCTATTCATTCAATTATTTATACTCACGCAACTCGGTTTTTCCCAAGATAACTTTACCGTAAAAGGTAAAATTGAAGGATGGCCAACAGAAACGGTCTATTTGGTCCGTCAAGGAAATTATCCTGGAGTGGACTCAGTTAGCACCACAGACGGCAGCTTCCAATTCAGTGGTAGTATCCCAGGTGCAACCGCAGCATACCTGATTACCCAGAAAAAGAGCGGAGTTGCAAAATTATTGTACGTGGAACCAGGCAATATCACCGTTAATGGCAATTTCGAAGATTTTAAAAATGTGGAAGTCAAAGGATCAACTACCTACAATGACTTTATTGAACTCAGGGAAGGTCATGAAAAATACGACCAGGAAATGAGCAAATATGTACAACTTCAATTCACAACAGAAGACAGTACCGTACTGAAGCAATATTATAAAAGCCTCGATAGCCTAAGTCTTCTGGATATTGAATATTCCAAGGAGTTTATTAAAAAACACCCGAACAGCATCGTTAGCTTATCGGAAATCCAGACCCTAAACAACAGCCTGCTGAACAGCGAATTGGTTGCTCTATTCAATTCCCTAAGCCTTTATATCAAGGAAAGTCCAGAGGGCGTTTTACTATCCGAAAACCTTCCATTGATGGGCAAGGATAAACAAGAAGAAGAAATTGAAGGTCAATGATCTTTATAGATAAAATTAGAACAACACAATCATGAAAATATACATCCAGACGATAACAGGTTTATTTTTAACTGCAGCAGTCAGCTCTCCTCTTTTTGCGCAAGAGCCCTTTAGCATCAAGGGCGAGATCAAGAATTGGCCTAGCAAATATATCCACCTTGAACAGCGCGGCGACTATCCTGGCCAAGATTCCGCAGAGGTGGTCGACGGAAAGTTTGAATTTAAAGGAACCATTCCAGGACCAACCAATTCATTCTTGGTCAATAAGTCCAATGATAAAAGCACCGCTTTCTTTTTATTCGTGGAACCCGGCAATATTCAAGTCAATGGAGACTTCAACAAGATTAATGAAGTACAAATTACAGGTTCTAAGACCTATTCTGATTACCTAGAAATCAAAGACTTTGAAACTAAATTAGCTGCAAGGATCAAGGAATTGGATGATCAATTTAATAATCCGCAGCCTAAGATTTCGCAAGAGGAGTATGACAAGCTGATGGACGAATTATATGTCAGCCGTAATGAATTTGCAGTTTCCTTTATCAAAAACCATGGCAGCAGTGCCGTTTCGATAACCGAATTATACAATCTTGTGGGAAGCTTGGAAAACAGTCAAATGAAAGAGCTTTTCCAAGGACTGTCCGACGAGCTAAAGCAATCTCCAGGTGGTGAAATGATCAATTCACTGATCATGCAATCTGCTATCGTTGATATTGGCATGCCGGCACCCGATTTCTCCATTCCAGATACAGAAGGTAAAACGGTCAACCTTTCAGATTACAAAGGCAAATATGTACTGATCGATTTCTGGGCAAGTTGGTGTGCACCATGCCGCGCCGAGAACCCGAATTTAGTTGCTGCCTATAATCAGTTCAACAAAAAGGGTTTCGAAATCTTAGGTATTTCCCTAGACAAAAAAGAAGCGGAAAAAATGTGGCGACAAGCAATCGTTGCGGATAAACTGACCTGGAAACAAACTTCCGACCTTACAGGGGTGGATAGTGATGTGGCTAAAATGTACCATGTCGTACAGATTCCAACCAACTTCTTAGTTGATGCAAATGGACAGATCATAGCCAAAAACTTAAGAGGTGAAGAATTAATCAAAAAACTCGAAGAACTGTTTTAACCATGAAATTGTTTCAAACACATCCTTTTTGGGTATTTACCTTGGCTCTGGCTTTATCCTGTCTACAGCAGGAGGCCAAAGCACAGGACCAAACAGACAGCATTTTCATGAACGATGCCTTATTCCACAAAGGCTTGGAGGAAAAGGTACAGGCTGCATTTAAATCACAGCAAGGAAAAACAGTACCTCAACTTCAAATCGAAGCCAAGGCATTAAAAAATGAACAATCATTTTCATGGAAATTAGTGGGTAATCCATCCACAGAGGCATTGAAGCCTAGGGACCTTTTTCAGGCAAAAAAAACAGCTGTCTTTTTGATGGGCCGAATGAACCAAAAAGATAAAAATGATTATCCCTATGCCGATCTATATGCCTCCGCTTTTGCTATCAGTTCTGATGGCATCTGCGTCACGAATTACCATGTGCTCGCTGAATTGATCCATACGGATAAGCCAACAGATACTTTGCAACAAAGCAAAGACCTAAGCACTTATTTTATTGAAGGCATAGATGGTGAGGTATATGTGATGGATGAGTTACTGGCCTTTTCTTCCAGCAATGATCTAGCCGTTTTCAAGGTTAAAACGAATGGAAAGAAATTGCCTTTTATTCCATTAGGTCCAGTATTATTACCCGGCGAACCCGTATATATTATCTCCCATCCAGACCATATCTATTATTATCTGAGTGAAGGCATCGTCAACAAAAACAGTTTGATGTTGAACCCGAGGACACCGGTAATCCGACAATATAGGATGACCATCAGTGCAGACTATGCGGTCGGATCAAGCGGTGCTCCTATCCTATCGGAAGCTGGCAATCTGGCTGGTGTAGTTTCTTCTACTCAGACCATTCCTTCAGCTACGCCTGAAGGCAACAAACAACAGATGGTCATGAAAAACGCTATTTCCGTACGTGCTCTAAAGCTATTAATCCAATAAATCATGAAAAGATTCATCCTTATATTATTCTTGCTACCAACCGTTCTCTTTGCTCAGGAAAAAGGAATAAAATTCAGCAATAACTTGAATTGGGCAGAGGTCAAAGAAAAAGCCAAAGCGGAGAACAAATACATCATGATGGATTGCTAAACCTCCTGGTGTGTACCTTGTAAAATCATGGAACAACAGGTTTTCACAGACAGTAAAATTGGCGAGTTCAGCAACCAAAACTATGTGTCTGTCCAAGTGCAATTTGATGATGACCCTGAGGCGAATGAAGTCAAAAAAGAATGGATGAAATTAAGCAAGGAATTTGACAAGAATTATCAGGTGGATGGCTACCCTTGCTATCTCTTCTTTAATCCCATTGGCGAAATAGTACATAAAGCCTATGGCAAGAGAGAGATCAGCAATTTCCTAAACCTATTGCAAAAGGTCCCGAATCCAGATTTCCAATATTACACCTTAAGAAAGAAGTATGAGGAAAATAAGCAGGACAAAACCATATTAAAAAAACTTTTAAATGCTTCTATGGAAGCTGAGCCCGAGGACAAACAAGATCTGATCAAGGCTTATCTTTCCCAGAAACCAGCTATTGAAACGAAAGCCGAAGCACAGGTCATCATGGATGTAACCCGTTCTTCCCAAGACATTGGCTTCCCATTACTTTTGAATCAAGCTAAAAAAATTGACTCTTTGTTAGGAGAAACAGCGGCCGAGGATCTATACCGAGGAATAATAAATTTTGAAGATGCCGCCAACAAGCTCGGCCGTAAATCTCCTATGGGCTATTATATCTTGACCAGCAATCCGGATTGGTCTATTTTCCAAGATACCTTAGTTGCAAAATACCCAAATCATAGCACGGAACTATTGGATTTTATAAAATTAAACTTCTATAAAAATGGCCTTCTGATGCATGATTATGTCCCTGCCCTGAAAGCCTATATCCAAAAATATGACCATAGCATCAGTGATAGAATGAAAATGGAATATGTGGGTGTTTTTGCAAAAAAATCCAAGGAGACTGAACTCATCAAAGAACTGTTGACCTGGTCGAGAGATGCCTTTGAAAAGTCTGAAGATGTCGAAAATCTTTCCAACTACGCTTTGTTGAACTATAAAGTGGGAGAAAAAGAAAAAGGAATCTCTTTGATGGAAAAGGCAATCACAAAGGCGGAAGAAAACCAGCTCTATGATTTGAATGAAAATTTAGACCTAATGAAGAAAGGTGAAAATATTCTTTAAATGTTGTTTATTAAGTAATGAATGAAAAAGCAAGTTATAGATCCTATAATGTCTCTTGTTTCTGTGCATTCAAAAAGCCGATTCAATTTGAATCGGCTTCTTTATTTATTTATTATTTTTTCAAGGTTTCATCCAACCATCCGAAAAACTCCCTTTGCCATACCTGTGCGTTATGACCTGAAAGCACCCAATGGTTTTCATCTGGTAAATAGACCAATCTACTTTTCACCCCCCTAAGTTGAGCTGCTTGGAAAGCTTCCAACCCTTGTCCGATTGGAACCCTGTAATCTTTACCGCCTTGGAAAATCAAGATCGGCGTATTCCATTTCGATACCAGTGTGCTTGGGTTGAATTCGGTATAGGTTTTCGCATTACCCTGTTCCCAATAAGGTCCACCTAATTCATAGTTAGCAAAAAATAATTCCTCTGTTGTACCATACCATGACTTCATATCAAACAATCCACAATGTGAAATAAAGGATTTGAATCGACCTTCATGCACACCTGCCAATTGAAATACGGAATAACCGCCATAACTAGCACCTACAGCTCCAATCCTATCTTTATCCACGTATGATTCCTTGGACAGGTCATCGATTGCGGATAGGTAATCGGCTATCGCCTGACCACCCCAATCCTTTGAAATCTGCTCATTCCATTTCACCCCCCATCCTGGCATTCCACGACGGTTAGGCGCAATGACAATATATCCCTGACTGGCCAATAACTGGAAGTTCCAACGGAAGGAATACGATTGGGTAACCGCTCCTTGTGGACCTCCCTGACAGAATAATAGGGTTGGGTATTTTTTGCTAGGGTCAAAGTTCGGCGGGTAGATCACCCATGAAAATAGGTCTAAACCATCCGATGCTTTAGTAACCCTTGCTTCCACCTTTGTATCCGCAACCTTACTATACAATTGATCATTGACAGTCGTTATTGGGGTTAATTTTTTGGATTTGAAAGCATAATGGTATACTTCATTGGCCCGTGTCATTTTTGACAGGGAAACTACCAGACCCTCCTTGGTTTCTCCCACGATACCGTTGATGTCAAATTCTCCATCTGAAATCTTATTGATAATTGGCAATGCCCTATTCTTCAGGTTGGTTGGGATCAATAGTTCAAAGATCTGAACTGTACCTTCGGTTGGTGCCAAGAAATAGATTTTTTTATTGTCCTTGCTCCAAGTATAGGAATTGATTGTTCCATCCCAATGAGCCGTCATGTTCAGTTTGATTCCGCTGGCAGGCTCGCTAATGTAGATATCATTTTTATCCGATTCATAGCCATCGGTTTTCATGCTCATCCAGCTCATCAATTTTCCATCAGGGCTGAAGTTTGGCGTATTGTCATACCCATTCATTCCCTCGGTCAGATTACTGGTCTGTCCTGAAGCCAGGTCATATTTGTAGATATCTGTATTGGTACTCTGTGCGTATTCCGTTCCAAATTTTTTCTTACATACATAGAGTACGGATTTACTATCTGGAGTCCAAGCAAAATCCTCTGCACCTCCAAATGGCATGGTTGGCGAATAGAAAGGCTCATCAGCTAAGATATCCTTAGCCTCCCCAATTTTTCCGTTATCATAACTAGCGATAAATGGATGGTTGAATTTCCCATCGTTCCAAGTATCCCAGTGTCTGTAATCTAGATTATCATAGATATACACATTGGATTTTGGTAGGTCCTTATATTTATCGGTGCTATGGTAATCTTTTAAGAGAACCTGTTTGCTGAACAAGATATGCTTCCCATCAGGTGAAATCTTCACATTTTCCAATCCACCTTCATGATTGGTCACTTGAACGGCATTTCCGTCTTTCAGGCTTTTTTTCCAGATCTGTCCTTTGAACATATAAAGGACATCGTCACCTTCCACTTTGAGTACAGACTCTCCACCTGCCTCGGAGGTGAATTGCTTGGCAACCCCTCCTTTTACCGGAATAACAAAAAGATCCTTCTCGGATTTGTTTTCATCAAACTGATAATTCGATACACCGTAAATCAATTGGGTGCCATCTGCTGAAAGTCCTTCTCCGGAAACCCGGCCCAATTCCCATAGCTTCTGGGGACTAAGGGGTTCCACATTGCCTGAACGTCTGACGCGATCTTCTACTTTTGGTCGCTCCACCTTTTGGGGAACTTCTTTTCCTTCTTGTGCAATAACCATATTATTGATCAATAAGAGTGCTCCAATCCATGATATCTTATGCATATAAAAAACGATTTGCCTGCCAATTTACTAAAGTTGACAGGCAAACCGAAATCATTACCTAATTTACACGACTGGCTTTCCAAAATAAGAGCCAAATGCTCGTGAGGTACATTCGTATGGATGTTCTACTTAACCTTATCATTGCTTTTCAAATTGATACCAGTTAATTTTTGTTGAAATACGCATTAATACCGCCAAGATGATGAATAGTCCAATGGTTCCAACGATTAATGAGTAGTCACGTAATTGAAGAAGTACGAAGATAAAACTATAGAATAGAGCTAATATGGCGGCGAAATTCATGGCCGATTTCATGTCCTTGGTTATTGCTTTGATAAACGATGAAATCAGGATAATTGTTGCAATTGCTGCAATTAAATATGCGAAATTAAATCCAATATGTTCCGAAATCGCAAGTAATAAAGCATAGAACAACACCATGGCAAAACCAATCAATACATACTGAATGATATGCACGCGCTGTTTCTTGATGATTTCCATGAAGACCAAGGAAACAAAAGTCAATGCGATCACCAAAGCACCATACTTGGTTACGCGGGTTGCTTTTTGATAGTTATCGACCTGTGGCAAGAAGTTGACCTGAACCATGTCATAATCATTTGCAGTCAACTGATTGTCTGTGCTAGCGCTCTGTGGTTCTGGAAAGGTGCGTGCAGCATATTCATTGGGATGTGCGTCTTCGTCAGAAAGATCGATACCTTGGAAGTTATAGACCTTATAAGGCTCTCCGGTCCATTGTTGGGCCTGTTTTCTGCTGAAATCCGGAATGGTCCAGTTAGCTTTAAAGCTTTCTCCAACTTCACGGTCATCCGGTAAAAAGTTACCATTGAAACTAGGATTTGCCCAATTACCATTTACATTGATCTTCGTGTTTTTTGCCAGCGGCAAGAAATTCAAGGACTTGGATCCTTTCAGGTCAAAATTGATCTCGAAAGGTTTGTTCAAGGACTCATTGTTTTCTAATGGAAGGTCAACCGTTAAATTCTGCTTGAACAGATCGATATCCAGATCATATTTCCCCATATCCATGGCTTTACCATCCCATTTAAACGTTGGATTTTCTGATAGTCCTTTCACATCCTGTATACCGAAAACCAGTTTGGCGTCCTGCCATTTCAGATCAGCAGGCAGTACCTTTAATTTACTGAAATCAAAGGCTTCGAAATTCCCCTTAATATTGATCTTTGAGGTATAGACGATGGCTTGATAGATGCCACGCTTTAAAGGTTCAGGTTCTACGGTAGCTGTAATCTGGATCTGATCTGCCATCATAAAGGCATATTCTGTCACTACCGTTGTCACCAACGTACTGGTTCCCGTACCTTCCCCATCACTTTTCATCCTTTCTCTGACCACCTCGTAAGGAACAGCTAAGATAGGGCTTGTGATCACTTGGTCCATCCCCCATTTCCGAGCGATCTCCGTAGATACATTCGTCTCCCTATTGTTGCGCTCTGAAATCAGGTCTCCGATCAAGCCCAATGGAATGAGCAAGATTAACATCAGGAAGAAAATGACAAAGATCTTAACGATCAATGAAGAGGTGATTTTTTCGATCAGGGATTTCTGAGAACTGTTCTCCAATCCCTCGTTAGTTGAATTATTTTCCATGTTGAATAGGATTTACTTGTAGTTGTAGTTTTAATTGTTTTTTATCTAGTGATTGTTGTAATGTGCTCAGTGATTCTGTGAGGAAGCCCTTAAATTCTATATGATGAAATTTATGCATGGCCTTCCCTTTTCTGTAAGCTGACCAATAATGTGCGCTATGCTCCGGAAATATAAAGGTCCCGATAAAGATCATGGCCAGCAGGTACAAACTCAGCTTGCCATTTCCGAATAGCAGATATTGCATGGCAATTTCATCGTTAATCTCTGTTCCAGTTTCTGTGATCAGGTGAAAGACATCGTGATTCTCCAATTTCGGCATGACGTCAAAACCTTTTTCTTTGTAGAACATCCCTAAGGCATAGCCTAAACTCCCCTCTTGATATTCCAAAAACTCTTCTTTCCTGATTCCCCAAGCTGCCTTATATCCCTTAAACAGCTCTGCATACAATTTGGATGACCAATTGTACAGGAATAGCATAAATTTCAATCTTAATCCTCTCATATTTTTATCTATAAAGTACTTTGTCTTTCAAAGTAGATGAACAAAAAAAATTCTATTTGTACTGCTGTTTGATGAGGCTCTCCAAGGCAATGATATGATTTTCAAATGCTTTAGCGCCTTGATCCGTCTTACTATAACTTGTATTCGGCTTACGATCGATGAATGTTTTAGTCACCAAAATATAGCCTTCTTTTTCAAGGTTCTTCAGGTTTGATGCCAGGTTACCATCGGTTACCTCCAACAATTCCTTTAACGAATTGAAATCATAGGAATCATTGGCCATCAGGATACTCATGATTTGCAACCTGACCCTATTTTCAAAAACCTTGTCATATAATGTTAAATCCAAGCTCACTTTCTTTCGTACTTTTTATGGACAATTAACCCGTAAACGATATGTAGAACACCAAATCCTAAGGCCCAAAACACGACGCCATATCCAGGGAAGGCCAAAGCTAACAAGCCTAATACAATTTCCAAAATTCCAAGTACCCTGACTTCCCGAAAAGTGAATACACTAGCTGCCGCAAGTGACAGTCCATAAAAAATCAGCAAGGTGGAAGCTACCAAACCGACCACACCCTTACTGATCAGGATGATCGAAAACAGACCGCCAGTCACCAATGGGATAGCCATCGCTTTCAATAACGCTTTACTGGTCGGGTTCCAGATGCTCTGTCCCGCTTTCTTGGCTTTTGCCCTTGCCATGATCACCCCTACCGTTACGGAAATAACCAAGACCAAAATGGCAATGATGATCAATTTATATAGCACCTGTTCATCCAGCACATAATAGTCACGGTAACCAAATACACTCTTGGTTCCATAAACCACAAAATATGCAGCTGCTGACCCCAATAAAGCTAAACAACCGATCAATACGCCCGAAAGCCCACTGATGGACATAAATTTCGATGATTTCTCCATCATGGAGCGGATCTGGCCTATTTCTTTTAAGATATCTTTCTGGTCCATAAAAGTACTTTGTGTTTCAAAGTAAAGGAGAAAAAAGTACTTGCGCAAATATTTTTTCAATTTTTTTATAAAGCCTCCCCCATTCCATCAATAAAACCAAGTTCTGGAAAGTCGTTTTTTTATCCAATTATTGATCTTAGGCCTTCGACCATCACTTTACCCTTGTTCGAGACATTTTCGGAAAATTCGGAATGTGTCTCGAATGAGGTCAAATTATGCTCCATTATCCTGGTCAGGATTCTTGAAGGAATCCTTATTTCTATTGAATAGTGTTTATTGATTTATTATATAAAAGGAACATGAGCCTCCCCACCTTCGAGTTTTTTTGGAGGATGTCCTTTTAGTTTTCCATAATTATAAAGACCAAAAGAGGATGTTTACCTATCGAATCCGCTCCAAAAACAGCATGATCTTCCCGTATTTTGAGCTTAGCCCAGGCTATTTTCAATATTTTTTAAAAAATTAGGCTTTAAGAAACAAAGAGTTACAAAAAAACATAGAAAAAAGAGAAGAAAAAGCTTGACATATATAGGTTTGGTTTCTATCTTTGTGGCTCAATAAAATCCTAACTGCGGAAGTGGCGTAATTGGTAGCCGCACCAGACTTAGGATCTGGCGCCGCGAGGCGTGGGGGTTCGAGTCCCTTCTTCCGCACTTGATGTCCTCCTGAAAACAAAATATCAGGAGGACTTTTTTTTATTAATTGCGAAAAGCTAAAACAAGAGTATGAATATTTCACACCAGAACATTGATGACATCAACGCTAGTATCCAAGTGGAAATAGCGCCTGAGGACTATAACCCACAGGTTGATAAAGCAATTAAAGACCAAGCAAAACAAGCTAAATTACCAGGATTCCGCCCAGGAATGGTTCCTACTGGACATATCAAACGTATGTACGGTAAAGCGATCTTATTTGATGAGATCAATAAAATTATCAATGATAAAATTGCTGAATACATCGGTGAGCAAAAACTGGAAGTATTAGGCCAACCTCTTCCTAAAGAAGAAGATACTGATGGTCAATACAACTGGGATTTCAAAGATACTTTTAAATTCGATTACGAGATCGGTTTAGCTCCTCAGTTTGACATTCCTTTCTCAGCAGAGACGGAATTCACTGAATACGACATTAAAGCTGATGAAGCAACGCTTACTGAGCGTATCAAAAACTTACGTCGTAGCTATGGTAAAATGACCAACCCTGAAGTTTCTGAGGAAGGTGACGTTCTTTACGCTGAATTGAAACAAGATAAAGAAGACGGTATCGAAAAAACAACTTCAATCCGTACGGACATCATTGAAGATGCCAAAATCAAAAAATCATTGGTTGGCTTGAAAAAAGATGATACTGCAAAGCTTGACGTAAAGAAAGCATTCAAAGTTGCTGACCTTGCTCGTATCTTAGGTATCACTGAAGATGAGGCTGAAAACCTAGACGTTACTAAATTCGAATTGACGGTTAAAAACATCAATAGATTAGAAGAGTCTGACTTGAACCAAGAGTTCTTCGACAAATTGTTCCCTGCTGGTGAAGTAACTACCGAAGAGCAATTCAACGAAAAAGTAAAAGAAGAAGTTGAAAACCTATTCAAACAAAACTCAGCTCAAAAATTACGCAACGATATGTATACTTTCGGTATGGATAAAGTTGACGCTAAATTCCCTGAGGATTTCTTGAAAAAATGGTTAAAAGCAACTAACCCTAACTTGGATGCTACTGAAATCGAAGAAGGTTTCGAAGATTTCTTGAACAACTTGAAATGGACGATCATCGAAAACCGCATCGTTACAGCAAACAACTTAGAAGTTAAATATGATGAGGTGGTTGATTTGGCTAAAGAACGTATCTACGCGCAAATCAAAATGTACAACATCAACGAAGAGCCAACAGATGAGCAATTGCAACAATTCGCAATGCAATTATTAGGCGACAGAGAACAAGCTAACCGTTTGTTCGAAGAAGTAAAAGCTTTAAAAGTGTTCGATCAATTGAAAGATACAGTGAAAATCAAATCTAAAAAGATCGATTTCGACAAATTCGAAAAGCTTGACAAATAAGCATTACAAGAATTAGTTATAAAATAAAAAAAGGTTAACGGAGCAATTTCGTTAACCTTTTTTTATGGAGTATTTAGTAGTAAGTAATTAGACTCGGGGGTGCCTTTAAGCGAAGGGAATGGGACTGTAGGGTATTTTGAACCCGGATTAGCGGGATGGGAGGATAGACCATGATTTGGATTTGAACCAGGATTTAACAGATTCGAGGATAGACCATGATGATGATCAACAATTCGCTGGAAAGTCCAACATACGGTAGGGCTGAATTACATACGCCCGCCCCCTATGCCCCTGTCTTCCTTAACCTTCGGTGCAGGAATTGTACACCTATACAATCAATATTTGCATACCTCCGAGAACCTTCGTACCTCAGGTTGACACCGGAACGGGAAACCTTTTATCCGCCATACATCCCCAGCGGGGATGAATTATTTTAGCAATGGTATTGAACAAAACAGGAGTAGCAAAAACTGATGTTCGATTAATCGAACATCAGTTTTTGCTACTTACAGGCTAACGTGCCATGCCAGCTAAAATAATGGAACCCCAAAGGGGTTCTATATTAAAAAAATAAAAGAG
This sequence comes from Sphingobacterium sp. LZ7M1, assembly GCF_024296865.1. GTDB lineage: Bacteria > Bacteroidota > Bacteroidia > Sphingobacteriales > Sphingobacteriaceae > Sphingobacterium. The sequence goes on from NZ_CP101134.1 coordinate 3,535,791, forward strand.
CTAATTTATTTTCGTTGCCAAAAAGCTGTCATCACCTTCCGATAAATTTAGTCCAAATTTTTTATTCTCAGGTTGACAGTAAAAAAAGAACATTGCCCATGTGCTATTCTGAACGATTAGTGAAGAATCTGTACGCTTCTCCTTTCCCAAGTCCTGTCATCCTTTACCGAAGGTAAAGGAACTGTACGCCAATACAAGCAAGGTTCGCATTGCTGCGAGATCCTTCCTTCGTCAGGACGACAGCATGGTGGGTAACCGAAAGTTAAGAAACTGTTCTCTATGTTGAACCAGGATCGGGATTTGCCTCGATCTCCCAACGAGGATGGGAGGATGGGCCAAGATTTGGATCAATTTGTCCCAGGAAAGTCCCCCGTACGCCCGCGTCTTCGGTTAAAGAATTGTAAACTACCGCATTAAACGAAAAATCTATGAAATTAAAAACGAAGAACAAATATATTTTACCTAAAAATTTATTAATATCAATGTTTAGCAGATAACAATATATTCCACTGAAAGCCTACTTTCAGGTATAGTCCTAAACCCCAGATTCCTTGGGGGGCTTTCATACAAATAGGTCCCATTTCATAATTGAAACTAAAGTCTTTGCCAATATCTCTATTGATTCCCCAAGTTGCAGCGAAACCTGAGGCTACACCTTTATCAAAACTAGGTTTTTCTTTAGCTTCTTTCTCTCCCACCGTTGTATCAAATGTCCAGCCTGCCATTAGGCCTAAATAACGAAGAGCGAGGAAATTTGATGAATTATTTTTAATGGATTTGCCATTTTGTAATCGATTTGAAAAACCATAATATTTCTTGACCGATAAGGACCAGGTCGGCATCAACACAATTGTTCTATTATAATGATTCCAACGCTCCTTATCTCCTATTGGTAAAGCATGAAAGCGTGTTAAACCTCCTAATGTAAGACCTGCATGCATCTCGAGGACAGCATCTTGAAAAACTGGCTTTTCAAACTGATATGCTAACATGGGTTTTACGATATTCGCATGGATACTATGATTCTCTACAACATATGAGCGGATTGAATCATGATCAAGTGCATTGATTTCTTGAGCATGGGTAAATGGTAAAATAAACAGGAATAGCAGAATAAATTTTAAAACAGATCTCATGGTTTAAAAAAAATTCTTAGGATTAAATAATAAACCAATTATTTAAAAGGTCTTTGAAAAACCAACATGAAGCCAGAAAGAAGGCACTATTTTAGAATCCAAATTATAGACTAAACTTGGTCCCACCTCCAGATTGAAATTGAAATTATTACCGAGGTCTCTATTCATCCCCCACAAGGCTACCAATCCTACTGCAGTCCGGCTGCTGAACTGTATTCTTTTGGACTTTTCTGCATTAATATTTTTAGTATCCCTAATCCATCCAATTATAGGACCGTGCAACCTTCCTCCAAAATAATTTGAACTATTATTCTCAATGCTTTTATTTTTTCGGAGCCTATTTTCAATATTATAAAAATGTTTTACCCCAACAGACATTAGTGGCATTAAAGCAAAACACCTAGCATTAACCTCCAAATCTCTATATTGATCTATATCAACCGAAAGTTTACTTACCCCAAAGCTAACTAGAAGCCCTGCATTGACATCAAATACAGTTTTTGGACCTATTGGTTTTTCGTATTGAAAAGTTAAGGTTGGAGCAATTAAGGAAACTCGAATACTAGAGGTTGGTTTTACAAAATCGACAGGATCAACTGTTTTATGTTTGTTAGAGTCCTGTTCTTGGGAATAAGATGAAGAAGAAAATACTGTTAAGATAAATAAAAGAAGAATTCCCCTATTCCAGCTGCTTAGTAAAGATTTAGTCATTGTCTATTTTTAATTTGCAGCAAAAATAAGGGCAACAAAATTAAAAATATAGAACAAAATTATACTTTATTAAAAATAAATGTCTTTTGTGTTAACTTCTAAAAGAATATATTATACCCTACGGACAACCTACCATAAGGATATTCACGATTAAAGTCTGGATATTGCTGATCATAGAAATGACCTTGGAGATTGAAATAACCAGAACTCAAGTTGATGGACCAACGTTTATATAATCTCAGGCTGGCTTCGACGTTCAGTCCGTGGAGGACATAGTATGAATCCGTACCCGAAATGGTAAAAAACACCCCACCATTATAGTCAGCACTTAAAATAAAGCGATCTAAGAGCATCAAATCTCCACGGAACCTATATGATGCACCTGGCCCATAATTGTAGTTTCTACTGGCTCCATATAACAAATATGGATCAGGAACTGCGGCCAATATCACCGCTCCCGCTCCCACAGACAGGTTCAAGCGATTGCCTTTTTTATATCTGAATTCAGAAAGCCAATTATAGTTCAAACTTTGTCCTCCGTAAAAAAAGGCATCGTTGTTATAGAAGTCATAATGGGCATTCAGGGTACCATAATGATTCCCCTTTTTAGACTTAAAGAATTTTGCACCATAAAGTAGGGCATGTACATTGACCCCATTAATAAATGAACTGTCCCCATTTCCCAATTCTAGGTTTACAGAGAACTGATCAAAAGGTCTTTTATAGTTATGGTCACCATTGCTATAGATAAATCGCAATCGACCGTAAAAAGCATTCTTTCCTTCATTCAGGAAATCACCTTCCTTGGCATCAAAGCGTCGCACTCCTAAATCCAGTTCCGCCTTGATGACAGAAGAGTCGGCTCCATAATAATCATCGATCGGTTTACCCCATTTACCATCTAAAAAGCGATTCAATCCGTTGATAGGATTCACCAAAGTCGCTACGATCTCGTTTCCGATCCTATTATGGTCCGTACGGTTTCTCGCAAGGATGTTGCGGGAAACCCGATGCATCATCTCCCCCATCAATATCCCTCCAAAGGTGGTATTGACTAAATCGTTGATGGAAGGGTGCTGTGTTTCGCCAGCTGTCTCCCATATATAACTTCCGGCTACCGTGGCCAGGGAGGATTGGTAAAAATTGTAACCATTACTACGAAAGGCATTGAAATAAATCTGTCCATGGAAAGGATGGTCAATCTGATTGGTGGTAAATTGGTTGTCATCCCAATCCCAGGCACTAAATCGCTGATGGTCCAAAAAGTTCTGGAAACTGATATATGAATAAGGATCTTTCGTAATAAAGCGATTGAAGGAAGCCGGTAAAGCTTGAGCCAAAAACCATTGAGCTCCTGCACGCCAAAACTTCTTTTCCCTCTTGGGATTCAGGTCCCATTCTAAGGTATCCTTGATAAACGCAGGTTCATCGGGAAGGACAGCTAAGCTGTCTTTTCTAAATATTATCGTGTCAGTAACAGATTTGGTCTCTATCTGACCTAGTGACTTTAAAGTGGATAAAATTAAGACCCACGTGAGAAGAAATAGTGTCCTGTGATTTAGTTGCAATGCTATAGAAGTTAAATTTGGCGTAAAATTAATGTATTAGCCTGAAAGCGAAAACTCAAATTTCGATTCCTACCCATTCGTGACAAAGCGTTTTTGTCAGGTTCAAAACAGTTTGCGCTTTAAATGGTTTTAATTATATTTAAGGGATAACCAACAGAATCACAACATGAAAAGACTATTTTTAAGTTTGGCCATTCTGCTGATGGGCTTTGCAGTCATTGCTCAATCCAAGCAGCCCCTACATGGAGCTTACCTCGCAAAAGATGGAAATGTCAATCACCTATGGCTATTTGTAGATGGCTACAGTTCATATATCCAATATGAAGACAACAAGTATATTTCTACCTGGGGAGGTCCATTTACCACATCAAACAATGATATACAGGTAAACGTGGAATATAATGATGCCAATCCAGCTGAAATAGGCACTGAAAAGGCCACAAACGCCCAATTGGATGGTAAAGGCATCAAAATGGGAAACCTGAACTTCGCGAAACAAACTGCCAATAAACAGGATTTGGATGGTCTGTGGCGGATAACCGGCAGAAAAGAAAAAGATAAAATGTCCAACATACCACGTGGCGACAGAAAGACTATCAAAATATTGGTTGACGGCTATTTCCAATGGATTGCCATAAATCCTGCTGAAAAGGGCTTTTATGGTACCGGTGGAGGAAAATACAGTTTTAAGGATAAGAAATATACCGAAAACATCTTATTCTTCTCCAGAGACAATAGCCGTGTCGGTGCTTCCTTGTCCTTTGATGGCGAAATCAAAGATGGCGCTTGGAACCACAGTGGCTTGAGCTCAAAAGGTGACCCTATCTTTGAGATCTGGTCTAGGGACAATAAATAGAAATTTATCATAAAAAGAATCGGGGCATTCAAATGAATGCCCCGATTCTTTTTATGATAATCTCTTAACCAAAGAGGTCTGAACTGAGGTATCGATCGCCTCTATCACAAACGATAAATACAATAACGCCCTCTTCGATTTCATTAGCCACGGTCAAGGCTGCTTGAAAAGCTCCACCAGAGCTCATCCCTGCAAATACCCCTTCTTTTCTGGCTAATTCCCTAGCTCTCTGGGTTGCATCTTTTTGGTCGATGTCTATAACTCTATCCACTCTACTTGGATCAAAAATCTTTGGAAGGTATTCCTCTGGCCATCTTCTGATGCCGGGAATAGAGGAATCTTCAGTAGGTTGACAACCTACGATCTGTACCTCTGGATTCTGGCCTTTCAAATAGATTGAACAGCCCATAATGGTTCCTGTAGTTCCCATTGCACTGACAAAGTGGGTAATCTTTCCATCGGTATCACGCCAGATCTCGGGCCCCGTAGTTTTTACATGGGCTTCGTAATTATCAGGATTGGAGAATTGATTGAGAATAAAGTATTCACCGCTTGCGGCTTTTTCTTCGGCATAGTCCCGGCTCACCTCCATATTGTCCAACAACGTCACCTTACCCCCGAAAGCTTCCATGGTCAAGGTCCTCTCCCTTGTTGAAGTAGATGGCATCACCAGTTCAATCTCTAAGCCATACATACTTGCGATCATGGCCAAGGCAATACCGGTATTGCCACTTGTGGCTTCAATCAACTTGCTATCCTTATTGATCTCGCCACGTTCCATGGCAGAGCGGATCATATTTAAAGCGGCACGGTCCTTTACCGAACCTCCGGGATTATTCCCTTCAAGTTTTGCATATATTTTAACCTTAGGGTTGTGATGAAATCCTTTGATTTCCACCATCGGTGTATTTCCAATTAAGTCTATGATATTCGCCATTATGCTAAAGGTTTAGAGTCAATAAATTTTGAATTGGGTTGATGATATACGGTCGTATAAGGGTCAACGCTGCTGGTCAACCACACATTTCCTCCTATCACAGAATGATGGCCCACTACGGTTTCACCTCCCAAGATGGTCGCTCCAGCATAGATAATGACATGGTCTTCGATAATGGGATGCCGCTGGGTATTGGCCATGTTCTTTTCCACGCTCAAGGCACCCAAGGTTACCCCTTGGTACAGCTTGACATGCTTGCCGATCCTACAGGTTTCTCCAATCACGATACCGGTACCATGGTCAATATGTAGGTACTCATCGATGAAAGCTCCTGGATGGATGTCAATGCCTGTTTTTGAATGTGCATGTTCCGTCAGTATCCGTGGAATCAAAGGGATTCCTTGGATCCACAGTTCATTGGCCAATCGATAGATACTGATAGCCAAAAAACCGGGATAGGTCCGTATCACTTCATTCAGACTCTGTGCTGCCGGATCGCCTTCCATGATGGCTTCTGCATCAGTCAGCATGCGCTGATAGATGGAAGGCAGGTTAGCAAAGAACTTTTCGGATACTTTCTTGATATTGCAGCTGGAGCATGCTTTTGTTTTGAAAAGCAAAAGATAGAGATCTGCCTCAGCCTGCTTGAATGCAGCTTCAATTTCCTGAACCGTATTGAAGGTTCTTGAATTCCGTTCAGGGAACAACAGATGCAGCAATTCAACTGCCCAATGAGCAATGGCTTTATTGCTGGGCATATCTTGGACAGCCTGTTGTTTTTCGTATATATGTTGATAGAAATCCTCCATTATCATGGGTAGGTTGAATTATTTTAAAAATTTTAAAGCACTAGTTTTTCAAAGAGTTCTTGATGTGTTTTTTCTGCATCTAAGCATAAGCCTGGATGTACGGCAGAGCATTGGATCAAGGTGCTCCGTTTAGCGGTTAGCCAACGAAAACGTTCGGTTTGATCCAATTGGGCAAGGGCCCCACCCTCTTTGCTCCCTAAACAGACTTGCTTCATGGATTCCAAATGAGCCCGGATCTGGTCAAAGTCGATATCCTTACATAACAATTCGCAACGGCCTTCATCCACATAGTACAGGATATTGGCATATCGTTGCTTCCTGCAATATAACAGCACGCCTACATTGACAAATTCCTCTCTTTCAACACGCGGAACCAGTCTTACCACAGCATATTCGTATAAAGTCCTATCCTGCATGTTGAATTTGATTTACAAAAACTTCAGAATGGCTCGCTCTTCTGGTAATAAACTCCACATACACTTCACGCACTTCATCAGCACTAAGATCGCGAACCTCATCAATTAACCATTCATCGGGTATTACATCAAGGATTTTCCTGATATTTTCTTTGTTGAACAGCTCTTTATAGGTTGCATCGATAAGGGGAACATCTTTGGCCTTGGATAAGAGGACATGGTCCTTGATCTGAACGAAAGGTTTATCAACGGTTTCTTCCCAATTGTCCCAGTTATGGTGGAAATACAGTGCTGCCCCATGGTCTATAAGCCATAATTCCTTATGCCAGATCAGCATATTGGTATTTTTCACGGTACGATCTACATTCATCAAAAGGGCATCCAGCCAAACGATCTTGGAAGCTTCCTCGGAGGAAATTTCATCGACATTGGCATCAAAGGTGATAGCTCCATTCAGATAACTTACACCGAGGTTCTTGCCTACTGAAAACTTGAGCAGGTCTTGGATCTCTTCATCCGGTTCGGTCCTACCGAAGCCTACATCCAGATCGGCATACACCATTTCAGGAACCCGAAGTCCTAAGAACCTAGCCAGTTCTCCACCGATAAATTCAGCGACCAAGGCTTTTTTCCCCTGTCCAGCTCCTCGGAACTTGATCACATAGCTAAATCCATCATCCGCATCAACCAATCCGGGCAGCGAACCACCTTCGCGAAAAGGTTGGACATATCGGATGATATTCACCTCTCTAATTTCAGGACTCTTTATTTCCAGCATCTATTCTATGTTATAGTTTAGGAGACCCTCATAAGGATCTCCTTGGATTTTCAATAATTTGGCAAAAGCCGGTTCAGTCTTTATTCCTTGCGACTTCAGCTTGATGATCTGTTGTTTAAATTCCTCGCCGAAGGTCTCCAAAAGTTTGGCTTCGATCAACAGATGTCGAAAACCATACTGTTCAGCCACCGGTCTACCTTCTCCATAGACTTCCAGCAACATATCATCAATTTTAAAGTTAGCAATTCCAACTTCTATTCCACGCACAGTTTCAACTTTAAAGCTGTATCCATTGTGTTTTTCGAAATTTTCATGACATTTTCTTTCAAATATGTCGAGGTGATAGACCTCACAGGCGATATCCAAATCGCTGTTCCACACGGCAATGTAAATGGGAATGGTTCCAATAAGGACGGGTTTGAAATCCTGCAAAACTTCCATTATCCTATGATTCCGGATCAAATCATAAGATTTCCTTTGCAGTGCAGTGCCCATTTTGAGATAGGAAAGATCATAAAACCTAGCAGATTCCATCCTTCAAAGTTAATCTAAAGTGCTCATAAATATTGAAAATCGAGGAAATTGTACTGTAAAGTGACTTAAAGGTTAAGGATATTCTAGCTATATTTGTGAGACTCATACTATAATGCAAAATCAATTTATGGATACAAATACAGAATACAATCGTATTATCAACATATGCCAAGAGCTATTTATTAAAAAGACCAAAGACTATGGTACAGCTTGGCGAATTTTACGATTAAGTTCTTTGACTGATCAGATTTATATCAAGGCCGCCCGTATCCGTTCATTGGAAGAAAAAAAGGAATCGAAAGTTGGCGAAGGAGTAGTCGATGAATTCATTGGAATCATCAATTATTGTGTGATTGCTTTGATTCAACTGGAAATTGGCAATACGGAAAACGAGAACTTGGACCCCAAAATCGTAGCGGAGAAATATACCGAAAAGGTGAATGAGACCCGCGACCTGATGTTTGCCAAAAACCATGATTATGGCGAGGCTTGGCGGGACATGCGTGTTTCATCGATGACCGATCTGATCTTGATGAAATTGCATCGTGTAAAACAGATTGAGGACAATGATGGCCAAACTTTGGTATCGGAAGGATTACAAGCAAACTATCAAGATATGCTGAACTATGCAGTCTTTGCACTGATCAAATTAGGTTTGGCAAAATAACGAACAACATGACTTATACACAGAGCTATTCCCAAACAAAACAACCCAAACCTAATGTTTTATTATGGATTGCTAGAATTCTGGTTGGATTATTATTTATCTTCTCCGGATTGATAAAGGCCAATGATCCGATGGGATTTGGCTATAAGCTGCAAGAATACTTCCATGTCCTCAACCTTGGATTCCTAAGTGATTATGCCACTTGGATCGCTATTTTCCTTTGTGCTGTCGAGATCATCCTCGGTGGTCTGTTGATCCTGGGTGTAGCTGGCAAGAAGGTCGCGTGGGGCTTATTGCTCTTGATCATATTTTTTACCTTTTTGACCTTTTACTCTGCATTTTTTGAGGTAGTCAAATCTTGCGGCTGTTTTGGCGATGCCATTCCATTGACCCCTTGGCAATCTTTCTTTAAGGACCTCATTTTATTGATCCTGATCGTTTTTATCTTTATTAAAAGAGATCAGATCAAACCTTTCATTAGAAGTCTATTTACCAGAAATCTGTTGACTGCACTCATCATATTGGGTTCATTTGGTATTGGGATATATACCTATTATTTCCTTCCATTTATAGACTTCCTTCCTTATAAAGAAGGAAACAATGTACCTGAATTGATGAAGGTACCGGAAGGTGCTGAGCCTGATGTATTTGAACATATCTACGAGTTGAAGAATAAAACCACGAATGAGACAAAAAAGGTAACTGACAAAGAATACATGGGTCAGAAGCTGTGGGAGGATGAAAACTGGGAAGTTGTGGGTGATCCACAGACTAGGTTGATCAAAAAAGGATATGAAGTAAAAATACCTGATTTGATTATTACGGATATGGACGGTACAGATCGCACAGAGGAAGTGATCCAAAACCCATATTACAATTTTATTGTGGTAAGTACAGACCTTAAGAAGATGTCTCCTTTTGATTTAGCGGCATTGGACCGCATCAACACGACGATCAGGGACCTTTCTGAAGACTATAATATCAGGGCCGTTCTGGCGACTGCTTCATCTTCTGATGAAGTAAACTACCTGAATGACCAAATGGACCTTGTGCTGGAGACATTCTATGTGGATGCCGTTCCATTGAAAAGTATGGTCCGCGCAAACCCTGGGGTTATGCTGATGCTGAATGGTACCGTTGTAAAAAAATGGTCGCAGTACAATTTTCCTAGCAAACATGAGTTAATAACTAAATATCTAGACAAAGTAGAATGATTCAGCGACCAGTTTTCCTGATTGGCTTTATGGGAAGTGGGAAGACCACCTGGGGAAAGAAATTGGCAAATGCCCTAGAGGCTCCTTTCGTGGACCTGGACCATGAAATTGTTGAGCATATCGGCATGAGCATCCCTGAATATTTTGCTTTACATGGCGAAAATAAGTTCAGGGAAATCGAAAGAGAAATATTGCATGCCCAAAAGGACAAATCTGGCATTATTTCTACGGGCGGTGGTACGCCATGTTACTTCGACAATATGGATTGGTTATTGGAAAATGGAACCGTCCTCTATCTGAAGCACAGCCCAAAATCCTTATGGAGCAGGTTAAGCCAATCTGATGTCAAAAAGAGACCGGCCTTGAAAGGCTTTACTGGGGATGAACTCTTGAACTTTATAGAGAGCAAACTGGAAGAAAGAAACCCATTCTATGATCGCGCACATATCTTGGTCGATCAAATCAATACACCTTTGGAGGACCTAGTCTCCTTGGTAAAAGCAAACATTGAATTACATGAGCAATAGATTCTACTCATCTATTTTTATCGCTGGAATGCTTGCGTTGCTGTCCTCATCTTGTTTTAGGACCAATAGCTCGAGCAGTATAAGCAATATGCCACAGGTGGATCAGGTTTTCAACCTGAAGACAGTAGATGACCTTTACCATTTCCTGACTTACAATGAGAACTCCTACCCTTTGGTCAGTGCCCATCGTGGTGGTCCAAGTGATGGTTTTCCTGAGAATGCAATTCCGACATTTGCAGAGGTGGCCAGCAAGATGCCAGCCATCATTGAATGCGACATTGCCATGACCAAGGATTCTGTTCTGGTCCTGATGCACGATGAAACTTTAGACCGTACCACAACTGGAAAAGGACGGGTTTCCAATAAAACATATGAGCAACTGAAAGACCTCAAGCTAAGGGATAACAATGGCGAGCTGACAAACTACAGGATCCCTACCTTAGAAGATGCCTTGCAATGGGGTATCGGAAGGGTTATCTATTCATTGGATGTCAAGAGATCGGTTCCTTATGAGAAGGTTATTGAATTGATCCGAAAGACAAAAGCAGAAGCGAACAGCATTATCATCACCTACTCGGCTAACCAAGCCGAGGTTGTGAATAGGTTGGCTCCAGATCTCATGATCTCGGCTACGATCAAAAACAGGGATGATCTGAACCGCCTAAGTGAACTGAGTATTCCAGATACCCGATTAATCGCTTTTGTGGGCACTCGCGAGCCAGATACTGCTCTATATACGATGTTGAGACAGCATGGGATTAAATCCATTTTAGGGACAATCGGCAACTTAGACCGATCGGCTGAAAAAGCGGGATACCAGCTATATGCTGATTTTATCGTTAGAGGAGCAGATGTGCTATCGACTGACAGACCCTTTGAAGCGTGGAAAGCATTGGATTTCTATATCAAAAAAAGAAACTTAGAATCACCTTTCATTAATTAATCTATTTTTCAGAGAAAATATAGCGTAAGCCTTGTTAATGTGGATTAACAAGGCTTTTTATATGTTGTAACCCATATCCTACAAAAGATAAAATTTTATCAATACGAAAACATTATTAATTGCATCTTGTTGATTAGTTAATAAGAAAACAAGATTATTATGAAAAATTTACTACTAACATTAGCCTTATCAGTAGGCTGCTTATCCTATAGCACAGCACAGGTAGAAGTAAAAACCGTACCTCAATCTTCAGCGGATGTTGGTATGGCTCCGATCAGACAAGGAAATTGGATGATTGGTGGATCTGTAGGAAGTTTAGGATATAGCTTTGAAGGAGAATCCTTCAATATCCAGTTGAATCCACGTGCTGGATACTTTATTTCAGATGGTATTGCAATAGGTGCACAGGCAAATCTGGGTTTTACTTCGGGAAAAGATGACAACCCTAATAATTGGGGATATGGTATTTCACCATTTGTCCGTTATTACTTCCCTGGAGGTGCTAGCGCAACAGGTCGTTTCTTTGGACAGGGTGATGTCGGAATCGGCGGAAGCTCTGCAGGTGATGATGTATCGCTTAACCTGGGAGCAAATGTAGGTTATGCCCATTTCATAACACAAACTGTGGCATTGGAAGTTATGGCTGGTTACAATTATTCAAAAGCCAATATTAATGCTTCTGGAACTCAGAATGGCCTTGGCTTATCAGTTGGTTTCCAGATTTATTTGCCAGGAAGAAACAGATAGTAGAATTAATACCTTTTCTGGTTGACCAGATAAGATTTCAATCAAAAATTAAATTCCAAAAAAAAGCTTAGCGAAATTTCGCTAAGCTTTTTTTTGCAATAAATAAAACAATAGTCTATTATTATTTTTTCATACTTCCTGTTTCGTTGAAGCGAATGTGCCAACTGAAGGCTTCTTCCAATAGATGTGGAGTATGTCCACCGCGCTGACAAGCACGGTCGAAGTAAGATTGTAATTCTTCTCTATAGTCTGGATGTACACAGTTGTCAATGATCTTCTGCGCCCTCTCCCTTGGCGCGAGACCGCGTAAATCTGCCAAACCGATATCTGTTACCAAGATGTCAACATCGTGCTCTGTATGGTCCGTATGGGACACCATTGGCAAGATATGCGAAATCTTGTTGTCCTTGGAAGCGGCTTGGGTCACGAAAATACTTAGATAGGCATTTCTCGCGAAATCTCCCGAACCTCCGATTCCATTCATGATCTTGGTCCCACCGATATGGGTAGAGTTCACATTTCCATAAATATCAAATTCAATAGCGGTATTGATGGCTATGATTCCCAAACGACGGATCAAACCTGGCGTATTGGAAATGTTCTGTGGACGAAGCACAAACTTGTCGCGGTATTTCTGAAGGTTATCAAATACCCTGTCATAGCATTCTTTGGAAACGGTAACCGATGATGCCGAAGCAAAGCTCAATTTTCCAGCATCCATTAAGTCAAATGCGGAATCCTGCAATACTTCAGAGAACATGGTCAGATCATAGAAATTACTATGTAAGAAACCGGTCAAAACGGCATTGGCTACTTTTCCGATTCCTGCCTGGATTGGAAGCAAACGATCTGATAAATGTCCTAGGTTTACCTCCTCTTCGAAAAACTCCAGGATATGCTCAGCGATCTTGGTGGTTTTCTCATCAGGTGGAGCGATATCTGCAGGGCTATCATGTTGACTGGTAAAGACAATGGCCGCTACTTTATCCGGATTTAAGGGAATAGTTTTCCTTCCGATCTTATTCCATGGCGCGACAATCGGGATTACATTTCTATGTGGGTAATCTTCCGCTTGGTAGATATCGTGGATTCCATAAACATTCTCGTGGACCGAGGTATTGATTTCCAGGATTACTTTCTTGGCCAAGGCAGCGAATGTAACGGAATTTCCTACGGAAGTCGTTGGAACTACGCTTCCATCTCTGTCGATATAGGCTACTTCCAAAACGGCGATATCTACATCTGGAAGGTTTTTATTATGTAAGAGTTCGGCGCTTTCGCTCAAGTGTTGATCGATGAAAAGCACTTCACCATTATTGATTTTGCTTCTCAGGACAGGGTCTACCTGAAAGGGCATACGCTTTTTCAAGGCACCAGCTTCAGCAAGTTTCCCGTCGGTACCATGACCTAGGGATGCTCCTGTCATTAAAGTGATCTTAATATTTTCTTTTTTGGCGCGTTCAGCTAATGCGGGTAAGATGACCTTACTGTCTCCAGCCTTGGTGAATCCACTGGAGCCTACAACCATACCGTCTTCGATTAATTTGACAGCTTCTTCGGCAGTAGTAACTTTTTCTTTAAGTCTTTCAAGACGTATTCTGTCCAACATATCAATACATTTGTGTTCCCTCTAAAAGAGTGAGGCAATATTAGTCAATATTTTATTTATTAAATTATTCATAATAGCCAGTTACTTTTTTTGTACAAATAAAAAGTAACTGATTACTTACTAGACACATTTACTATAGATTCCTTGTGGATAGGATAAGAAATCGCCATAGATTGATGTTAGATGCTGTTAATTTAGAGCAAATGCGATAATATTCAAAAGATGTGGATATCTTTTTTTTAAATTATTTCAAAAATGTAAGGCAAACACTTGTGGCTTGTGGTCCTCAAAACGCCCTTGTTTTGCTTTTCTCAAATAAAAACAGGAAATTTATGCCACATTAACGCCTCATCTGGATGCAAAAGGAATATATTGATAAATATTATATGACAGAAGTAGATACTTATGACAACAGTATCTATTGTCATCATGCAGTAATGGGTGACTCGGTTACTGAGCACTCACACAAAAAAGGTCAATTCCTTTATACGGAAGGTGGGGTTGTCTTTTTGAAGACGGCAGAGAAATCTTACTTTCTCCCTGCGCGCCACTATATCTGGATTCCCCCACATGTAAAACATAGCATTCACCCGAGTAGCTCCGAGGTGGTGATGAGAAACCTGTACTTTCCTAAGTACGAGACCGACACAGAATTTTTCGATAAGGTCAATATCTATCCGGTCAACGATCTATTGATCGAATTGATCATGTTTACCAATCGCTGGAACGGAAACATCTTTCCTGAGGAAGAACCTCGCTATTCTATTGCGAAAGCCTTCAAGCTTATCCTGCCTGAGCTTTCCCAAACGGAGTTGCCTTTGGCCCTTCCCTATCCTAAAAATGACAAGCTAAAGCAGATCATTAATTATCTGGAACAGAATATTGCCGAGAACATCAGTTTTAAGAGCCTGGCAGAGCATTTTGATATCTCCGAGAGGACATTGGCAAGATTGTTCCAGAAAGAACTGGCCATGTCGTATATTCAATACTTCACGATCTTAAGGATGCTGACCTCCTTGAAGCTCCTACTGGACGACAAACTTAGCGTGAATGAAGTGGCATTGCGAGTAGGATACAATAGCCTGCCTACCTTTAGCAATACCTTTAACAAGGTTATTGGCGTGCGTCCTAGTGAATATGTAAAAAACCGTAATTTACTTTTATAATCCTTAATAAATGAATTTCAAGGACATTATCGCCGGTTTGCTGCTGGGAACTATGTTTTCTTGCTCAGCAACCTCACAAGTCAACCAAAAAACAACCGTAAAAACCCCTAAACCTATTCAGTTATTTAATGGCAAGGATATCAAAGATTGGACTCCTAAGATTAGATTGCATGAAGTAGGCGACAACTATGCGAATACCTTCCGAGTTGAAGATGGGCTTTTGAAAGTCCGTTATGATGGATATGATGATTTTAACCAACAGTATGGACACTTAGCCTTCAATAAACCATATGGTTATTATGTGCTAAGGCTAGAATACAGGTTTGTAGGCGAACAGACCAAAGGTGGTGAAGGCTGGGCATGGGCCAATAGCGGTGCCATGTTGCATGGACAAGATCCTAAAACCATGTTGAAAGACCAAGATTTCCCGATCTCTATCGAAGGACAGCTCTTGGGCGGAAATGGTAAGGACGAACGCACAACTTCCAACCTATGTACCCCCGGAACCAATGTCGTAATTGACGATAAGTTATTCACCCCACATTGTTTGAGCTCCAAATCGAAAACTTACCATGGTGACCAATGGGTAACCGCTGAGTTTGTCGTACTTGGAGATTCATTGATCCAGCACGTTCTGGATGGACAGGTAGTTTTGGAATACAACAAACCGCAAATTGGAGGTGGAAGTGCATCACCAGTGGATCCTAAGGTGAAACAAGATGGTAAATTATTGGACAAAGGCTATATCTATTTACAAAGTGAAAGCCATCCCATTGATTTCCGTAAAGTTGAACTTTATGACCTAGACTCCTATAAGGGTGACAAACAGAAATTAGATCAGGTTGTAAAATCAATCCTGAGCAAATAAGAAATATGCCCATAAAAAAAGCTGCGCTGACCTTTTGGTCAGCGCAGCTTTTTTTATGGTGCTCATGATATTCCACCTAGGAATTCGGAACACAGAATCAGAAAAGTATACAAACAAGAAAAGGGATGTTTTAAAACACCCCTAAAATATTTTATAAAAAAAGCTTAGATTACGCTAATTTGTTAACGAATTTAGTCAACTTAGACTTGTTGTTAGAAGCTTTTTTCTTGTGGATAACATTCTTCTTTGCAAGACGATCAAGCATAGATACCACGCGTGGCAATAATTCTTTAGCTTCTTCTGCTGAAGTAGTGTTACGTAATTTCTTGATTGCGTTACGAGTAGTTTTCGCTTGGTAACGGTTTCTTAAACGCTTCGCAGCGTTAGCTCTAATTCTTTTGATCGACGATTTATGATTTGCCATTTCTCTTAGCTATATAATATTTTAAATCTTTTATACTTTATTTCGGACTGCAAAAATAGCACAGAAAATCTAATATTCAAAATCATTTTTAATTTTTCGAAATCATTATCTTTGCAAGATGCAAAAATTATCCATGGATCAGCTCAATCGAGTTGATGTTGAAACCTTTAAATCTCAAGAGAAAACTCCCTTGGTCATTGTTTTGGACAATGTGAGGAGCATGCACAATGTTGGCTCGGCCTTTCGTACTGCAGATGCCTTTGCTATCGATAAGATCGTTTTATGTGGTATTACTGCTACTCCACCGCATCGTGAAATTGAGAAAACAGCCTTGGGAGCAACCCAGTCCGTTACTTGGGAGTACGAAAAGGATAGTGTTGAAGCCATCAAAAAACTAAAAGCAGAAGGTTTTGAAGTTTATGCGATCGAACAAACCAACAATAGTGTCTCTTTAGAGACCTTTGAGCCTGTAACAAGCAAGAAGTATGCGGTAGTATTTGGCAATGAGGTGCATGGCGTGGAAGAGGATATCATTTCATTAGCCAATGGCACCTTAGAAATTCCTCAATTTGGAACAAAACATTCCTTCAATGTTTCTGTTACCATAGGTATAGTACTGTGGGATTTAATCAATAAAACCAAGTTTATTAAAAAATAACAAAATACCTACCTATCTGATTTTTAGAAGTCATATCAAAATAGTAGATTTGCGTTGCAAAAAATAAGACAAAATGAGTGTATTAGTAAATAAAGATTCCAAAGTAATCGTTCAAGGTTTTACCGGAAACGAAGGTACTTATCATGCGTCTCAAATGATTGAGTACGGTACAAACGTAGTAGGTGGTGTTACTCCTGGTAAAGGTGGCCAAACACACTTAGACCGCCCAGTATTCAACACAGTTCAAGATGCTGTTGATGCTACAGGTGCAAATGTTTCTATTATTTTTGTTCCACCTGCATTTGCTGCTGACGCTATCATGGAAGCTGCAGCTGCTGGTATTGCTTTAATTGTTTGTATTACCGAAGGTATTCCAACAAAAGACATGATTCAAGTAAAATCTTACTTGAGCGACAAAAACTCACGTTTAATCGGTCCTAACTGTCCTGGTATCATCACTGCTGAAGAAGCTAAGATCGGTATCATGCCAGGTTTCATCTTCAAAAAAGGTTCTGTAGGTGTTGTATCTAAATCAGGTACTTTAACTTACGAAGCAGTAGACCAAACTGTGAAAGCAGGATTAGGTATCACTACAGCAATCGGTATCGGTGGTGACCCTATCATTGGAACTACTACCAAAGAAGCTGTTGAATTGTTGATGAACGACCCTGAAACTAAAGGTATCATCATGATCGGTGAGATCGGTGGTGGTATGGAAGCTGAAGCTGCTCGTTGGATCAAGGAAAACGGAACTAAACCTGTTGTTGGTTTCATCGCTGGACAAACAGCGCCTCCAGGACGCCGTATGGGTCACGCTGGTGCTATCGTTGGTGGTGCAGATGATACTGCTGCTGCTAAGATGAAAATCATGGAAGAGTGCGGTATCCGTGTGGTTGAATCACCTGCTGAAATTGGAAAAGCAATTGCTGAAGAATTAGCTAAATAATTCTAACAGCGAAAATCATAAAGAAAGCCTGACTCAAATGAGCCAGGCTTTTTTATTAACTAAACAACGAAACTCAAGATTGTTCTGAAGGATCTTCTTCCTTTTCCTTTTTATCTTGCTGTGTACTTTCATAATGCTCAATCAATTGATTGAGTTCATTGAGATCGATATCAGACTTCAGATCTACAAACACTTGATCCTCATCGTCAGTGATGCCAAGCATTACACTTTTTATCCTATCCCCTTTTGTTTTTGTGTTGATGGAGATTTTTGAGCCGTCACTATAGATACTCATCAGCTCCTCGAAATCATTTTTCACCAGATAACTGTTGAATTTATCGTAAAGGTTGGAATTCCTTCCACCGCCTGAAACTGCCATCAATTTAATTTTCTTGATCTTTTTCAATGCCAGGGCTAGTGCAGGATCATCTTCACGCAATTCCCTGATCTTTCCACGGATAAATGTTTTCATCAGGATCCCTGGAACATTGATTGATACAATTTCAGCATCAGCTGAGAGTTTAGTACCTTTTGCGAAATCCATGTTAGCACCCCTTTTGATCATGCAGCTCTGCATGCTGAAGAAAATAATAGCGGCACAAATAATTCCAATGTAGCGTTTCATAATGTTAGTGTTATTAAGGTTAGTTATCGTTATTGTTTACAAGGGCATTGATATCATCGTATTTTAAGGAACCGTCAAGGATCATAAAAACTGTTTCTTCGTCGGAGTTGATACTTAGCAAAAGGTTGTTCAGGAAATCACCTTCAACATTTTCAGCCAAGAACCGGATTTTGTCTCCATCAGAATTGATCACCAATAATTCTTCATATTTAAGGTTTCCAATGGCAGAACTAACTTCCTTTTGGATGGCAGAACCTGCGTTTTCAAAAACCAACATCTTGATGGAATTGATCTTGCTCAATAAGGGTTTGATGGTTTCCACATCGGCATCATTGATTTTCATTTTGTTCAACATCTTGAACATAGGTTTTCCAATCTTGATCGAAGTAACCCCTTTTTGTTCCTTATATTGCTCAAAAATTTGATCTAGCTTAGAGATCTGAGCCTGTGCCATGCTTGCCACAAATAGGCTGATTATTAACATGAACGTTTTCATAGTTTTCATTTTTTTAGATTTCAATTTTTAGATACTTAATGTTTTCAACACCCTCCATCCCTTTTTTCAGATTCGATGCCGCGAAATGTAGAGCTGTCTCAGTTACTTCAAGGGCTCTCTCTTCGTCATAGATCCTGACACCATTGACCTCCACATACAAATCCTCATCCGGACCGGGGTTTGTTTGCATAGTTTCTGGCACCCTCTCTTTTGACTTCCTTGTAGAGGCCAATTGCACGCTTTTTACAGGCTCCTTTCTTTCAACCTGGACACTCGGACCCTTCAACTCAACTAGCTCTGCAGGAGTGCTCTTTGGCGACTCCACGTCCAGAGCCTTAGGACTTTCATGTGATTCAGCAACTTTATTGATTGCCTGATTATCCTTTTGATCATTGAATTGACGGATCAAGAAAAAACCCAACAGCAATGAAGCCGCGATGCTAGTCAGCATGATGATCTTTCGAGACAATGGAATAATTTTCTTCTCAGCTGGCATTTCTTTTTCGGCCAGATCCATAAAGCTCTCAAAATCCCAGTCCATCTTTTCCTCGGGTTTTCTGAGCATGGAAAAGAATTCTTCATCTTCCAACTCTTTCAGCCTACGTTCTTCCTCCAGGGAAGATTTTCCTTCCCAGTATTTAGCTCTCAGCTTATCCAATTCTTCTCTTTTCATATTCAAAAACCTTAGTTAAGTTTATTCTTATGCTGTTTCTAGCTCTTGATAAATTCACCCTGACTGCATTTTCTTCAAGTCCTGCCATCTCGGCGATGTCTACGATTTCATACTCTTCAATATCCCTTAAGTACATCACCAATCTTTGCTTTTCCGGCAATTCATCGATCATTTTCAAGATTAGCTCTTTGGTCATCGCTGGATACTTTTCTTTTTGAACATCTGCGGGCAATTGATTTAGATATTTCGCATGCCTTCCCAGTTTATCAATTTTGTTGTAAGCCATATTCCTGACCATTTGCATGGCAAAAGCTTCAATACTTTTCAACTGTGTCAATTGACCCCTCTGCTCCCACAGTTTCAGCATCACCTCTTGTACCAGATCATAAGCGTCTTCCTGATGTTCCAGAAACCTATTTGCAAACCGGTAAAGCTTATCCTTCAGGACAAATACCGTATTTTTAAAGGTCTCTTGGTTCATCATTATTATTGCTTATTTATTAACAAGAAAGACTACGCTGCCCTTCTATTACATCAAAAAATAAAAAAACTGAAAAATAACCATAAATCACTTATTTTCAGCAACAAAAAATGCCAGAAGAAATTCTCCTGGCATTTAATTCTTTTGAAATCTACCTATTTCTTTTCATCTGCCGAAGGTCCATACAAACCTGGTACAGGAATATCTAACAACCTTAGGTAAACACTTAACTGACCTCTATGATGGATCAAATGATTATTGATGACAAAGCGAAGAGCGCCTAGTTTTGGCATTTCGCCTACCACATAGGTATCCACCCTCATCGTCCATTTGCTGAACCAATCCTCCTCAGGAAATTCATCTAAAGTTTTTTCATTCCTTTTATAGCCTTCATCCAATGATTTTTTAAGTTCCTCCACACTGCTCGGGTGGAATGGTTTATAGTCTGTTGCTAGGTTAAAATCGTTCTTCGTCAAAGCATCAGAAACCCAGTTATGGAGCTCAACAATATGCCCTGCTAAATTGCCTAATGACATGGATTTTTCATGAGGTTTAAAAGACAAGTCCTCATCTTTCAATCGATCTAAGATCCTTCTTGTGTTATTGGTTTCGCGCTCCAATTCTACCAAAAATCCTTCTTTAATGCTCATATAAATAATGTATTAATGTTAACCTAAGTTATCAAAAAAAGTATAACTTTAACCTTATTAAACTAAATTAAAAAACCTATCCAAATGAAGAAATTATTAATTCTTTGTATCCTTTTCCTCCTATTGGGTATACAAAGCAAAGGTCAGGATGCCAATGCCGATTATGTAAAAACGCATTATGACAAAACCGAACAGTACATCACCATGAGAGATGGTACACGGCTGTTCACCTCAATCTACAGCCCTAAAGACAAGTCGAAGAAATACCCTATCATGCTGAACCGAACTCCTTATACCGTTGCCCCCTATGGCGAAGGGAAATTCAAGGCCAGTTTAGGGAATTTTCCAGAGATGATGAAGAATGGCTATATCTTCGTCTATCAAGATGTACGTGGTAAATGGATGAGTGAAGGTACTTTTGAAGACATTCGCCCAACTAAAACCAAAGAAAACAAACATACAATTGATGAAAGTACGGATACTTATGACACCATAGATTGGTTGGTCAAGAATTTAAAAGGCAACAATGGTAAAGTTGGGATATATGGTATCTCCTACCCTGGCTTTTATTCTACGGTTAGTTTGGTCGGCAGTCACCCTGCCTTAAAGGCGGTTTCTCCACAAGCTCCAGTTACAGACTGGTTCATCGGCGACGATTTTCATCATGGAGGAGCCCTGTTCTTGGCTGATGCATTCCGATTCATGTATTCCTTTGATGCCCCAAGACCAAAACCTATTACCAATGAAAATGGACCAAAAGGATTCCAATTACCATCAAAGGACCTTTACAAATTCTTCTTGGACAACCCAACCCTATCTGGATTAAAGAATGAATATTTAAGCCATACCGTTAAGTTCTGGGACAATTTGGCTAAGCACAGCACCCTAGACACATTCTGGGTAGCAAGAACTATCACCAATCACCTAAACGACGTTAAACCTGCTGTAATGGTGGTTGGCGGGCTTTACGATGCAGAGGATACCTATGGCGCCTTTGAAACCTATAAGCAAATCGAAAAACGCAACAAAAAGAACAATTCCATTTTGGTCATGGGACCTTGGTTCCATGGCGGATGGGTTCGTGGAGAAGGTGATCATTTTGGTGACATCCGCTTTGGACAAAAAACAAGCTTGGACTACCAAAAGAAATTTGAAGCACCTTTCTTCGAATACTATCTAAAAGGTGAAGGTTCCTTCAATCCTGCTGAAGCCAATATCTTTTTCACAGGAGCCAATGAATGGAAAAATTTTGACCAATGGCCACCAAAGGATGCTCATACAAGTGAACTTTTCCTGAATGCAAACGGAAAGATTTCAAAGGCAGCAGACGATCAAGCTGAATCCTTCGTGGAATATGTGAGTGATCCAAACAAACCTGTTCCTTTTCAAGAAGGTCTGATTGAAAACAGAACCAGGGAATATATGATCGCAGATCAACGTTTCGTGGCAAATCGCCCAGATGTAATTGTATTTGAGACTGAAACATTAACATCAGCTATCACCATGGCAGGTCCGGTTGTTGCAGACCTCAATGTATCCATGACGGGTACCGATGCAGACTTTATCGTTAAGATCATCGATGTATATCCAGACACTACTACTGCAACATCTGCAGTGAACGAAAAGGTCGTAATGCCTAATTACCAAATGTTGGTAAGAGGAGAAATTTTACGCGGCAAGTTCCGTAATAGCTTCAGTAATCCAGAGGCATTCAAACCTAATGAAATCACGCCTGTGCGTGTTGTGCTTCCAGATGTAGCCCACACTTTCAAACCGGGCCACAAAATCATGGTGCAGATCCAACATACCTGGTTCCCATTAGCGGACAGAAATCCCAACCAATTTATGGATATCTACAAGGCTAAGGCTGAAGATTATATCAAGAACACCCATAAGTTATACTTTGACAAAAACCATCCAAGTAAAATCAAATTTGAAACTCTTGGAGATTTCAAGTTGTAAACTGGAAAACAATAGAAAGGGACGATTTAAATTCGTCCCTTTTTTTATGTCTTTGAAATACCATTCACAATTATTTGCACATTTATTGTAACGAATAATCTTGGTCATATACTTACTATTTGAATTTACACTAAAACAATATGAAAAAACTCATTCTTACTGCAATGGCATTTATGATGACTATTGCCTTATTTGCCCAGAACAAAGAGACATTCCTTTGGAAAATTTCCGGAAACGGGTTAAAAAAGGATTCGTATGTCCTTGGAACCATTCACATGGCATGTGGTCCTGATTTCAAAATGGAAGACAAAATAAAAGAAGCCGTAAAAACAACTGACCGTATTGCCCTAGAACTAAATGCTAGCAATCCAGAAACTGTAAAATCATTACAGGCCCATATCGGACCAGTACCAGGTTTCTTTGACGGCTTGGCTCCAGAAAAGAAACAACTGATCGATAGCGTACTAACCGCCAAGAACCTATCTCCAGCGATGTTGGATCAGGTAGGCCCAGCGGTCCTTATTTCACTTTTATCCATGCAGGCGTTCGATTGTCAAGATCCTAGGGATATAAAATCCATGGAATTGGAATTGTTGAAATTGGAAGGAGCTGCTGGCAAACCAGTTGACGAATTGGAAACAGCAGAATTTCAGATCAATCTCATGAACGAATTCTTCAAGGCGGAAGACCTTTATACCTATTTGAGGGATTTAGATAAAATGAAGGAACAAACAAAACAATTGGTTTCAAAATACTTCAATAATGAAGTTGGGCAAGTGGAAGAGTTGTTATTTAAGACATCTTCAATGAGCCCTGAAAAAGAGGAAATGATGTTGACCAAAAGAAACCAAGAATGGATAAACAAAATGCCTGAAATGATGAACAACAACTCAACTTTCTTTGCAGTTGGTGCAGGTCATTTATTAGGCAAAAATGGTGTCATTCAATTATTGAAAGACAAAGGATATAAAGTGACCCCTGTTCTTTAATCCAACGAGATTACCCTAAAAAAGCAAAGCGCTGATCGAATTCGATCAGCGCTTAATAATCAATCTGTTGTTTATCTATGATTTGACGATGCGTTTTACTTCATCGAACTCATCCTGAATTTCCTGACTCACAGGTTTTGATAATAAGGAAACAATGACAATGGTCAAAAAGCTCAAAATAAAGCCAGGGATCATTTCATAAACCTCCTTATAGTTGTGCGGAACATATACCCACAATAAAACTACGGCACCTCCAACTAACATTCCAAGCAATCCTGCCATAGCTGTGGTCCTTTTCCACAACAGGGATAATAATACTATCGGTCCAAAAGCTGCTCCGAATCCTGCCCATGCATTTCCAACCAAATTCAAAATACTATCTTTCGGATTTAGGGATAATAAAAGAGCAATTACTGCAACGATCAAAACAGACAGCCTGCTGACTTGCAACATGGTCTTTGCGGATGCTTGCTTATTGAAGAAGGTCCTATAGATATCTTCCGTCATGGAACTTGAAGTCACCAATAATTGAGAAGAAATGGTACTCATAACTGCAGCCAAGATAGCAGACAGTAAGAATCCACCGATCAATGGATGGAACAACACCCTGGAGGTATAGATAAAGATGGTTTCAGCCATCTCTTTTGAACCATCAAATTTAGTCATGGTAGCCGTATCAAATTTGGCTAAATAAGCAATACCAAATAGACCTACCAACATAGCTCCTCCCACGGTAAAGATCATCCAGGTAATCCCGATATTTCTTGCTTTTGCAATGTCCTTAACGTTATCAATAGCCATAAAACGAACCAAGATATGCGGTTGACCAAAATAGCCTAAGCCCCAAGCAAGTAAGGAAACTATGGAAATAGCGGTTGTCCCTTTAAACAAATCAAGGTAATCTGAATTTTTAGTATCGATAATATTAAAGGTTTCACCCAATCCACCGATCTGGGTAACCATCACGATAGGCAATATCACAAGAGCCGTAACCATAATGGTACCTTGCACGAAATCTGTTAAGCTCACAGCTAAGAAACCGCCCAAGAAGGTATATAGAACCACGACAAAGGTCGTTACATACAAACCAGTATAATAATCCATATTAAAGGCCGATTCAAATAAACGTCCTCCTGAAACCATACCTGCAGAGGTATAAAGTGTAAAGAACACTAGAATAAATACAGAAGATGCGATTTTTAGCAATTGGGTCTTATCATGAAACCTGTTTTCAAAGAAGACAGGGATGGTAATGGAATTCTTGGCAACCTCCGTGTAAACCCTCAACCTTGGCGCTACTAAAACATAATTTAGAAATGCTCCCGTTGTCAATCCAATGGCTATCCAAGAACTGGATAATCCAGCGGCATACATGGCGCCGGGCAATCCCATCAATAACCAACCACTCATATCCGCAGCACCAGCTGACAATGCTGTTACTGCAGCGCCCATTTTACGACCTCCAATTAAAAACTCTTCTGAGTTACTCGTTGATTTCTTCCAGGAATAAAGCCCTATCAGAACCATTAATAGCATATAAAGGCCAATGGAAATTAATTCGTATGTATTCATGTAATAATTTTAATTTGTAAAGATGCTATAAAATTGCTGGAATTTCCATTCCTTTTAAACGATTAGTTAAAATATTATCCGCTTTAGCATTAGATTTCCCTAACTCCTTCAACAATTTGATGCCGTCAACCTCGTAAGGATATATTCCAAGTGCTTCGTCCAGAAGACTTAATGCTTCGTCCGATTTGTTTTCTTTTAAATTGATCAAGGCCCGGCTAACTAAATCGGATGATTTATAAAACAAAGTGGTATTCGCTTTTAATTTCTGATGAAATACCTTAGCGTCCTCCAATCTATTGTTATCAGCCAATAACCTGACTAACCTTTGGTTATATAGAGGCTCCAATCTGATCGGGTCACCACCTCTGACCATCAATTTGTCCAAGAACTCATTCAATTCCTTAGTTTTTCCCTGTTTGGCATAAACCTCAGCAAAAAGCAATTCAAACTCTGGTCTGTTTACTTGAGAAGCTTGCAAGGTACGATAGATCTGTTGTAGGTTTTTCAAGGCTTCATCATATTTTCCATTCGCAGTCAAAGCCTCAATATGTTGCGTACGGATCAAATAATTCTGTGGTTTCTGGGCCGCCAAATGTGATAGGACAGCAATCTCCTCCTCATATCCCAGCAATGATTTCTGCCAGGCTTTGAAAGTCTTGGAATCATCTTTTCTATCTCTTAAATAGGTGGATATTTCCGAACCATTTTTCACATATTCATCCGCTACATCCATGGCTTGCTTCAACATTCCGCGTTGGAAATAGAAATTCCTCAAGATTCCGGAGTTTTTAGCTTTCTCCATATAATCAACCTCGATATCATAGGCCTTTTTGAGCAAGGCTGCCTGGGCAGCTAAGTTATTAGTTTGAGTGGCCATAAGGATATTTCCCTCTACCGAATAAATAGGAGCATAATTGGCATCGATCGCCTTTGCCGCTTTCAATCGATTTGAAGCTTCATCATATTTACCTTCCGACAACAAATAATCTGCATAATCAACAAAAGCGGGTAAATATTGCTGATCATATTGTAAAGCCGTATCCAAGTAAGCATAAGCCTCCTTCAAGTCATTCTTCGCAGAATTTCTTGCCAGATTCACATAAACTTCTGACCAATTTGATGCCATGGCCTGTTTATCACCTGCCAAATATGCTTTTTCCTTGCTGATCATATCATCCAAAAAAGCATACATCTTGGGATCCTTGGTTTTCAGGTCGTTCAAGGTATTCATCGATTTAAAATCCAAGGGATGAACTTTAACCTTTTCAAAATAGGCTGGATAGGTCTGAGCTAAATATTCAGATTCATTGTTCTGCGAATAATAATCAAGGGTAAGGCCATTTTCCATGGCATTATAATAAAGCTCACGGATCTTTCTGTTCTGTTTATCTGTCAATACCTGTCCATGGAAAAGATGTACATATTCATGTAGGATTACGTTTCTTTCCTGAAAGGCACCACGTTCCACGTATTCAATGGCTGCTGCTCCAGAACCTACCCCACGGATATCCATCCACTGACGGTTGTCAAAGGTTGAATTAAACCTGAAATAAGGGGCTTTCATAGCTAAGGCCAAGTCGATGTGCAAGGGCGGTACAACAAATACACGATGCTGTTTTACCAGAAAAGGAAAATATACCGTAGAGGTATATAATTGATTCCAAGCCATACCTTTCGCAACATGACCAGGGTAATAGGCGAGATCAGGAAATACTTCCAGGAAATCGTCCATGTTGCTAATCTTAGGATTCTTTATTGCCGCACTTATACTTGGATAAGTATTTAGGTAAGGAATTCTCTTTGATTTGATTACTGCTGCCAAACCATTGTGCGCCGGTCCATAATGATGCTTTTCTTTTAAGATATTTAAGAAAATCTGCTCCGCTTTAGCTAACCTCTGTTCTCGATCAGTAGCATCAAAATCACCATACAGCAGGGATGCTTTATGCATCTCCGGTAATACAGAATTTGGATGCGCTTTTACTATTTGATCCACCTTTTCAAGTGCCGCCTCAATTTTATTAGCAGTAAACAATTCATCAGCAGTTTCCAGCTCTTGTCTGATTGTATTTTCATTTTCATCTACATAATCGGCATAGGTCAAATTGGTATGACCATTTCCCAGATGCCAATGCGACTGAAAATGCAATGGATTGAGCGCTAATGCAATTTCCCATTGGGCAACCATATCTCCTAATTGAGTGGCATCAATTCTCCTCCAAATAGCATATCCATAATAAAATCTGGCATCAGCGTTCAGCGGGTTTAACTTGAGGCCTTTTACCAAAACCTCTTCCGCATCCTTTGGTTTTTGATCCCAGAAGAAAACATCAGCTTTCAAAAAATACCCAGCCGCAAGGTTAGGCATTTTTTCAATAAGGCTATTGGCTAACGCTAAAGCTTCAGGGTACTTTTTCTGCAGCATCAAAGCTCTACCCAAAACCAGGTTTGTTTCGATGTCATTAGGATGCTTTTGCAATAGCGCTTTACTCATATGCTCAGCAGTTTCCAGTTCCCAAGCTTCAATTTTTAGAATGGCAAAGGCACGTTGTACTTTCAGGTCCGCCTGATCCTTTTTACTTAATTTTAAAAG
This sequence comes from Sphingobacterium sp. LZ7M1, assembly GCF_024296865.1. Taxonomy (GTDB): domain Bacteria; phylum Bacteroidota; class Bacteroidia; order Sphingobacteriales; family Sphingobacteriaceae; genus Sphingobacterium. The sequence continues at coordinate 3,563,346 of NZ_CP101134.1, forward strand.
ATCCTTTTCTGCAGACTTGAAATCATTGTTAAGCCAATGGTATTTAAATTTTAAAACAGCTGCTTCTTGCGCATTGATATTTTTTCCAACTATTAATTCTTGATTCACCAAGTTCCATTCTCCGAGATCCAAGAGCTGATTTAAGGTAGCATATTTAGTTTTAGAACTTGAATGGAGTTCCTTAATGTACCTTGCTTTCTCTTGGTCAAGGAAGGTCCTGACCGCTTTCGTGTCATTGATGTAGTCTTGGGCATGTACAGAATTTACACTGACAAATAGAATAAGAATTAACCGTTTTAATAGCATAGTATGAGTGAAATAAATAGAAGCCAGCCCGAAGGGAAAGGCTGGCTCCGTTTAAAAAAAACACTAGTATTTAGCTGGTTGATCAGCTGCTGGTAAAGATTTTTTAATGAATTGACGAATATCTTCGTTCGCTTTGATTAGATCTTCTTTACGTAAGTACATCATGTGACCACTTCTGTATCCAATCCAGTTCATTCTTGATTTTAATTTACCGGAAGGATCCATTTGCCACATATTATATTTAGCATTGAAATAATCACAGGCAGCATCATAGTAACCTGACTGCACCATTAAATGCAAGTAAGGGTTAGCTGCCATCGCTTGTCTTAGGTTATAACCTGTATTATCATTGCTTCTGTCCCAAGGATGAACAGGTCCGAACATATTATATTTTACGTCTGCTTTATAGTTTAGTTCATTGGTATAATAATAATTAATGGCCGGAGTAAATGAATGTAACCATGATGTAATTTCCGAATTATAATCTGGGCGTTCCCCACCATCACGGAAGTCAATTCCAATATATCTGGAATCCAAGCGACCTACAGTTTTTCCTTGATCACGTAATAACTCTTTCCAGTATAATGCGGTTGGGATATCCAAATTATTCTGTGTAATTACAGTTTCAGACAATCCAGAATATTTGGAATACTGCTTGATAATTTCGGATTTTTCTGCTGCACTAATACTTGATCCTTTTGCTATCGCTGGTAAAAGCTTTTCAATAGTGAACTTCTCTACCTCTGGAAGAAACTCTTCTAAATCTCTGTTTTGCAACTCAGGACCTAGTTTTTTATGATACCAAGCTGTAGCAGAATAATAAGGTAGAAAGTTAGCTTTTTCAACAGCACCTTCTCTCTTAATACCTAATTCAGTTGGGGATACCAAAATTACCCCATTTAGGTACATCCATTGTGCATTTTGTAATTCCAAAGCTAATCCAGAAACACGGGTGGTACCATAACTTTCACCAATTAAATATTTTGGAGATGCCCAACGGTTATTTCTAGTTACAAAGGTATTGATCCATTCCGCAAGATATTTGATATCGGCATTGGTACCAAAGAAAAGAGAACGATCAGCTTTTTCATCTAAAATACGTGAATAACCGGTATTGATCGGATCAATGTACACGATGTCGGCCACATCCAAGATTGAATATGGGTTTTCCTTAACACCATATGGCTGTAATGGATAGCCTTCATCATCTATGTTTAAAATCCTAGGACCTGTGTATGCCAAATGCATCCAAACTGAACCTGAACCAGGACCACCGTTGAAGGAAATTACCAATGGTCTCTTTGCGCGGTTGCTGATATCGTCACGGGTGTAATAGGTGAAGTGTACAGTCGCTAAAACATTTCCTTTTTGATCCCAAACAGGTTGTGTTCCGGTCTTTGCTGTATAGCCAAATTTCTGTCCATTTGCAGTAACACTGTGTTTTGTAACAATTGTGCTATCTGCTAATGGCATTCGTTGAGCCTGTACAGCAATCGCCATAATTAGTGCTGATAATATTAAAATGTATCTTTTCATTGTGTTTATATTGTTGATAATTGATTACAATTGAAATTTATAAATTATTGTCTTGTATCCCAAAATACTCTTTCCAGCATACTTGCTTTCTGCTTGATATTTGGGTTATTGTTTGCTTCAGATTGCGCGTACAATAATGACCTCGGAACTTCATCATAAATTGCAGTTGGTTTTTTCAAAGGTGTCAATGCAGGGTATCCAGTTCTTCTATAATCTGCCCATGGCTCACCTACTACTCCAAAATTGGCAATGTACTTTTCGGTAATGATCTGCTCCAGTTTTTGCTGATTGGTTCCTGCCAAAGTTCCCTTGCTAGCCATATAGGTAGCCAAACTTGCCGCTGGTAATTTACTGTCGTCAAATGAAGCTTTGATCCCTGCGGCATAAAAGGTTTGCGCCTGTGCTGCTGCTCCGTTCATCAATGCTGCCTCAGCACGGATAAAATTATACTCCGCAAAGGTCAACAATCGAGCTGGGGCTTCACCACCATATGCAATAGCTCCTGTTTGCAATGCACCTTTGGAATCTACCATGCTAGAATTGAAGGAGGTTACATTTCCATATAAATACTCATGTAATCTGGAATACTCACTGGAAATATTCGCATCCATTACACTGGAACCTTTATAGGTTTTTGGATTCGAAAAATAAGGGAACGGCGTAAAATACTTCTCGCGACGCGGATCTTGATTGCTGTTCATCAAATCGACGATATAGCGATTAGGCAAGAACTGATTCCGGAACTGACCCGATTCGATACTGTAAATCGGATTCTGACGTTGGGGAGAATTTAAGAAGTTCATAATGAAACCATCCTCATTGCTAGCAAAGAATTTTGCGCCTGAATTGATCAGCTCATTCATCTTGGTTTTGGAGAAGTTAGGATCTTTTGCTGAATAATGCAGGTAAATTCTCAATTTTAAGGTGTTTCCAAATTTCTCCCATTTTTCCTTGGATGCTGCCCAGCTGTTTGAAGCATAAATGGAAGTAAACGAATTTGGAGAAAGAACAGATGTCCCGGCATTGATATCTGCAATTCCTTCGTCGATTAAACGGATCAAATCTTTATAGATCAATTCATCATCGTCTACCTCTGGTTTTAAGTTCTCTTCAAACATTGAAGCATTAAAATAAGGAACATCTCCCCAGGCATCTACTGTTACTTGATATACATAAGCTTTCAAAAGTTTGGCTACGCCCGCATAATGTGGACTTCCCTCTTCGGTAGCCTGTTTGATCAAAACAGATATATCACTTAATGTCGTTCCGAAAATGGTTACCCATTCTCCATTCATATCTGAATCGTTAATATTATATCTTTCTGACTCCTTAAAGGCCACGTGGCCTTGAACTGGTCCTTGACCACTAAACTGTTGAACAAATAAATTTCCAACGCGCATTACATCACTAGCTCCAAAGAAACCGACATTTACGGTAACTGAAGGCAGTAGTTGATTAATCCCAACTTTTGTTACGTTATTAGGATCGTCATTTACATCTAAAAATGAACTACATGAGCTTACTCCTAATAATGTTGCGACTGTTAATAAACTAAATATCTTTTTCATGTTGTTTCAATTTTACAAGCTAAACCTTACACTTCCACCAATCGTTCTAGGTGTAGGACTGAATCCAAACTCCAATCCCCTCGCATTACTGATACCTAACAAGTTTTGTTCTGGATCTAGGTGTGGGAAATTTGGAGCATAGGTAAACAAGTTCCGACCATAAACCGAAATATTTACTCCTTTAATAAAGTTCTGTCCTTCCAACCATTTTGTTGGCAACTTATAGGAAAGATTAGCCTCTCTTAATTTTACAAAGGTTGCATCCAATACATACCCTTCCCAGGCTACATATTTACCTTGTAAGCTATAGTATTGTTGAGCCGAAACGTGAGTGGTATTTGCTGAACCATCTTCATAAACACCTTCGAATAGATATGGCTTATTCACATTACCGGAAGCATCAATACGTTCAAATTCCGCTGTTTCTTCTGCCACACCTTGGATTCTTAAATCTCCAATGGTTCTTGACATCACATCGCCTTTATATTTGAAATCAACCAAGAAGGATAAGGTCAAGTCTTTATAGTTAAAGTCATTGGTCCATCCCAAATTGAATTTAGGGTTAGGATTTCCTACCTTTTGAACATTGGTTGTTGGCTTAGGCAATCCATTGGCATTGATGATCATTCTACCTTGGTCATCCCTTTGATAGCCATTCGACCAGATCTGTCCATATTCCTGTCCTGCTACCAATCTAATATTTGGAGAGGTAAATCCACCAATGGAGATATTGCTTACTCCCGGTGCCAATTCCTCAACAATGGATTTGAATTTTGTAAAGTTTAGACCTGATCTCCAAGTGAAGTTCTCCTTTTGCACAGGCACTAAGTTCAACATCAATTCCACACCTTTGGTCGATAAACTACCAGCATTGGTTACCATCGAGGTATAACCCGATGAAGACGGAGCAGGTACGGCAAAGATTAAGTTACGGGTATCTCTTTCGTATACTGACCCCTCAAAACTAACCCTACCGTTGTAAAATGATAAATCTAATCCCAATTCATACTCTCTCGTAAATTCTGGTCTTAATTCTTTATTCCCAGCACTATTATTCAAGGTATAACCAGCTAAGCCATTAAATGGAAAGCTTACCAAGGTTGAAACGAAACCATCAGAAGCACTTGCTCTACCAAAATAGGTATTGGTAGCATACGGTTCTGTTCCTTTACCCACTTCACCTACGTTTGCACGTACTTTAGCCATGGTCAGAACATTCGATTTCAAACTTGGGAATGCCTCTGTCAACACTAAACTCACTGCTGCTGCTGGATAAAAGATGGAACGATTTCCTTTTGATAGGGTAGATGAAAAGTCATTCCTAGCCTTCACGTTCAAGGATAAATAGGACTTATAATCCATCACCACATCCGCAAATACCCCTACTTGTCTGTTCTGATTGATGTTTCCTGAAGTATTATAGGTCAAGAAGTTACTTTGGTTATCAAAATCTGGCAATACAATACCTAAACCCGTAGACTGTAAAGTATTTCTATTGTTTGCAATCATTTCATTACCCACCGTAGCGATCAAATTCCAGTTTTCAAAAACCTTCTTATTTGCCGTTAAGGTAAAATAGGAGTTGATATTTTTCATTGACACATTACGGTCTTGAACACCACCGGCTCCAGCTGAGCTAGTATTACCATTACTGCGGATACCTTTATTATCAAAGCCTTTGGATACCATACTGAAAACATCGGCACCCACTTTTAAATCGGCTGTTAACCATTCAAGAAAATCATATTTCAGGTTGATGTTACCATAGAAACGATTAACCTCATTGTTATTTCTAACATTTTCGATCGACCAGTATGGATGATCCTCTGGCGCAAACCATAATTGGTTTCCTTCCGCATTTTTAAATGGTAAATTGGTCAAATCATAACTTCTTGGTGTATAGATACCTCTCCAAAGCGGATTGGCACCTTGGTTACCAGCCTGAGTTCGATCGGATACGTTATTTACATAAGAAAATGAAGTACCTACTTTAAATTTCTCGGTAAGATCCGTTGAAGCATTGACAGAAATGTTATTTCTGGTTAGCTTATTACTAGGTATTAGACCAGTTTCAACAGTATAACCGTAGGATACGCGATAATCATATTTTTCTCCAGAACCCGTAAAGCTTAAATCGTTTACAGAACTTACAGAATTTTGTAAGATATCACTGATATTATCAGGATAGGCCTGTAGATTTTCTTTCTCACCAAACCAGTTGGTTACCTCTTGTCCAGCTATTTTTGGTCCCCAAGAACCCGTTACAGAGTTATTATAAATTCCGTTACTACCTTGCGCATATTCATTTTGAAAGGCTGGCATTCTGGAAACAATCCCAACACCTGTGTTGGTACCAACAGAAATTTGATTCTTAACTCCCTTCTTAGCCTTCTTGGTAGTAATCAAAATTACTCCGGAAGCAGCTCTCGAACCATAAAGAACGGTAGCGGCAGCACCCTTCAGAACACTCATGGATTCGATATCCTGAGGGTTGATATCCGAAATACGACTAGAATTGATAACACCGGAGTTACCTGAGTTACCACCACCAGAATTATCCAAAGGAATACCATCTACCACATATAAGGGTTGGTTACTTCCTGTGAAAGTAGAGAAACCTCTAATCGTAATATTAGAACCTCCAAATCCACCACCTGCACCGCTAACTTGTACGCCTGATAATCTACCAGCAAGTGCATTGGTCACATCAGGAGTAGGAGCTTTGGAAAGCTCATCAGCTTTAACTTCTGCTACCCCATACCCCAATGTCTTACGGTCACGTTTAATACCAAATGAGGTAACCACAACCTCTTCAATATTGGTGGATGAATTTTCTATCAATACAATCTTCATCTGTGAAGCTGTGTTGATTGGCACTTCCTTCGTTTCATAACTCATATGACTGATGACCAAGATCCCTTTTGCTTTCCCCGTTTGAAAAGAGAATTTACCTTGCTCATCAGACTTTGCACCTTCATTGGTGCCTTTAACCAAAATAGAAGCATTTGAAACTGGAGCACCTTGCTCATCCACTAACTGTCCCCTGACGGTAACCTGTTGCGGCAATTCAAAAGAATAATCCAGATTCGATTCTATTTTATCTGTTTTCCAAAGATAGTGAGGCGTGGCCTCAGCTTGCGCCATGAACAATATTGAACTCGAACAAAGTACAAGTTTTAAGAATTTCATAGGCTTTAGGTAATTTATGTTTGGAACGTCATTAGGTTTATTCCATCTCATAATTTAAGTTTTTATATAAATTGTTATTAGTAAATTATTGTTTTAATTATTATGCAACTAAAACCAGCTAAGGTGGCAATGATTTGTTTTCCATAAACATCATAAAATAGGTTAATTCAAAAAAAGCTTAATATTATATAATAGGTCTCCACACCTATCTGATTAATTAAATTGAAATGTCGGCAAAGTGAAATTTTGGCTTATCGGCTAATTATTGAATCCAAGATATAAAAAAAAATAATCCATAAAATAGTCGAGATAAAGATATTTTGGAAGTTGAATAGATAAGTAAACGAATGGACAAAATAGGTTTATATCCAAAATTAAATTACGTCACAAACTTGCTATAATCTATCAAAAACGTAGATTTATTAACCATATCCAGTAAAAGCGAGGGGGTATATGGCCAAAACCATACATTTATTGAAAAATGATAAGTATTGGACAACCCCTGAAAATTAAAATTGTATAACTAATATTAACCTTAGGATTTATTAATTTCTGAAAAGACTAAAGTAAAAATTCCATAGATTCATTTTCCTAATAGAATAATAAAAATGAAACGGAAAGAAGGAAGGTTTTTGGAAGGAAGGATAGGTTTGCATCAGGATGGACGGGGTGGTTTTGAACCAGGATGGAATGGATGAGAGGATGGACCAAGAACTGGAAACGGACCAGGATTTATGGGATTAGAGGATATTCCAGGATCATGATTACAATATCCCACGAGGATGGCCCTAATACCGTATTTGCGCAACACAATGCGCCCTAAGCTGACCTTGAGCGTGATGGACAATATCCCGCCCTGAACGGCCCCGGTACCATATTGACGTATGGCATACCCGCCGGCATGCCCTTCCCTGCTGCACGGATATATACATATAGAATACCCCCTAAAAACAGAAAGCCCGCTGTCTGCTGACAGCGGGCTCCCGTATAAAATTAGGCACCGACCTACTCTCCCACCTGTTACGGCAATACCATCGGCTCTGGCGGGCTTAACTTCTCTGTTCGGAATGGGAAGAGGTGGACACCGCCGATATAGGCACCTGAATACCTTTTTGTACATGCCCCTCATCTAGGGGACGGTACATTGACATGTTATTGGAAGAAAAGATCAGAAAAAGAGAGAGGACAACAGGTCTATCCGCATTGGAAAGCTTCGGGCTATTAGTACCACTCGGCTTTGGTCTCTCAACCTTTACACCTGTGGCCTATCGACGTCGTAATCTCCGACGACCCTTGTGAGGAAGTCTCATCTCGTGGCTAGTTTCGCACTTAGATGCTTTCAGCGCTTATCTATCCCGGACGTAGCTACCCTGCCGTACACCTGGCGGCATAACAGGTTCACCAGCGGTCCGTCCAACCCGGTCCTCTCGTACTAAGGTCAGATCCACTCAAACTTCCAGCGCCCACAACAGATAGGGACCGAACTGTCTCGCGACGTTCTGAACCCAGCTCGCGTGCCACTTTAATGGGCGAACAGCCCAACCCTTGGGACCTTCTCCAGCCCCAGGATGTGACGAGCCGACATCGAGGTGCCAAACCTCCCCGTCGATATGAGCTCTTGGGGGAGATCAGCCTGTTATCCCCAGAGTACCTTTTATCCTTTGAGCGATGGCCCTTCCATACAGAACCACCGGATCACTATGTCCGTCTTTCGACCCTGGTCGACTTGTAGGTCTCACAGTCAAGCAAGCTTATGCCATTGCACTCCACGTACGGTTACCAAGCGTACTGAGCTTACCTTTGAAAGCCTCCGTTACCTTTTTGGAGGCGACCACCCCAGTCAAACTACCCACCAAACAATGTCTCCCGATTTATCGGGATTAGAAACCGAATACAGAAAGGGCGGTATTTCAAGGGCGTATCCGCGATTCCTGGCGAAACCGCTTCGACTACTCCCGCCTATCCTACACATCCTGTACCCAATTTCAATGTTAAGCTATAGTGAAGGTTCATGGGGTCTTTCCGTCCCGTTGCGGGTAACCGGCGTCTTCACCGATACCACAATTTCACCGAGCTCATGGCTGAGACAGCGCCCAGATCGTTACACCATTCGTGCAGGTCGGAACTTACCCGACAAGGAATTTCGCTACCTTAGGACCGTTATAGTTACGGCCGCCGTTTACTGGGGCTTCGATTCAATGCTTCTCCTTGCGGATGACATCCCCTCTTAACCTTCCAGCACCGGGCAGGTGTCAGGCCTTATACCTCATCTTTCGATTTCGCAAAGCCATATGTTTTTGCTAAACAGTCGCCTGGGCCTTTTCACTGCGGCTTCTCCATCGCTGGAGGAAGCGCCCCTTCTCCCGAAGTTACAGGGCCATTTTGCCGAGTTCCTTAGCCATGATTCACTCGAGCACCTTAGGATCCTCTCCTCGACCACCTGTGTCGGTTTGCGGTACGGGTCTTGATGACCTGGAGCTTAGCGGGTTTTCTTGGAAGTCTGCTTACCTGCGCTATCAGCGCCCCCGAGGGTTTGCTGTACTATCGGGCTTCGGCTGTACCGGCGGATTTGCCTACCGGTCCAATACCTTTGCCCTTCAACGAACTATTCCGTCAGTTCGCGGCAGTGTCACTACTCCGTCACCACATCGCAGTCATCAACAGTACGGGAATATTAACCCGTTGGCCATCGGCTGCCTCCCTTCGGATGCGCCTTAGGTCCCGACTGACCCTGATCCGATTAGCGTTGATCAGGAAACCTTGGTCTTTCGGTGGGCGGGTTTCTCACCCGCCTTATCGTTACTTATGCCTACATTTGCTTTTCCATCAGGTCCACCACAGGTCGCCCTGCGGATTCGCCCCCGATGGAATGCTCCCCTACCAGTGCAATAAATTGCAATCCATAGCTTCGGTACCGTTCTTGATGCCCGTTTATTATCCACGCCCGGCCGCTCGACTAGTGAGCTGTTACGCACTCTTTAAATGAATGGCTGCTTCCAAGCCAACATCCTAGCTGTCTGGGCAACCGGACCTCGTTAGTTCAACTTAGAACGGATTTGGGGACCTTAGCTGATGGTCTGGGTTCTTTCCCTCTCGGCCTTGGACCTTAGCACCCAAAGCCTCACTGCCGGCCATATCTAGCAGCATTCGGAGTTCGTCTGGATTTGGTAGGATTTGACTCCCCCGCACCCAATCGGTAGCTCTACCTCTGCTAGACTCCATGCCGACGCTGTTCCTAAAAACATTTCGGGGAGTACGAGCTATTTCCCAGTTTGATTGGCCTTTCACCCCTACCCTCAGGTCATCCGGAAACTTTTCAACGTTTATCGGTTCGGTCCTCCAGTACGTGTTACCGCACCTTCAACCTGCCCAAGGGTAGATCACAAGGTTTCGCGTCTACCTCGTCCGACTGTGCGCCCTGTTCAGACTCGCTTTCGCTTCGGCTCCTGGCCTTAAGCCATTAACCTTGCCGGACAAGAGTAACTCGTAGGCTCATTATGCAAAAGGCACGCCGTCACGGAATCGCTCCGCTCCGACCGCTTGTAAGCACACGGTTTCAGGTTCTTTTCACTCCCCTGTTCGGGGTTCTTTTCACCTTTCCCTCACGGTACTGGTCCACTATCGGTCTCTCAGGAGTATTTAGCCTTGCCAGATGGTGCTGGCGGATTCCCACAGGATTTCTCCGGTCCCGCGGTACTCAGGATACCACTATGCCTGTATTCTTTGCCTGTACGGGGCTCTCACCCTTATCGCGCAGTTTCCCACCTGCTTCCAGTTCATAGCACAGTACAATATCGTGGTCCTACAACCCCGGCCATGCCGTGACATGACCGGTTTGGGCTCTTTCCCGTTCGCTCGCCACTACTTGGGAAATCATTGTTATTTTCTCCTCCTACGCCTACTTAGATGTTTCAGTTCAGCGCGTTCGCCTCAATTGATGGCATGTCTTCAACATGCCGGGTTGCCCCATTCGGAAATCCACGGATCGATTCGCATTTGCCGATCCCCGTGGCTTATCGCAGCTTATCACGTCCTTCATCGCCTCTGAGAGCCTAGGCATCCCCCGTGTGCCCTTGTTTACTTTCTTCACGCTACCACCCCTTTTGCTAAGTGGTAGGTTGCTTTTGGTCCCATGCTTGCGCATGGAGCCTCTGTTGTCTTCTCTTGTTAATCTCTTTTCTTCCAATATGTCAAAGAACTCTTTATCCGAGCAGTTAGTATTAAGTACTTAGTATCTAGACCGTGACGGCCGTACATTTCCTTTACACTGCGCTCAGAAACGTGGAGAATAACGGATTCGAACCGTTGACCCCCTGCGTGCAAGGCAGGTGCTCTAGCCAGCTGAGCTAATCCCCCGTGTGATGGTAGTCCCGAGCAGATTTGAACTGCTGACCCCTACATTATCAGTGTAGTGCTCTAACCAACTGAGCTACGGGACTAGCTTATCTCTCTCATCTCTCGGTGTCACCGTTTGTCGGAAGCTTTTTGCAGATCGTCACTATCTAGGTTCTAGATACTAAATACTCACTACTAAATACTCCCCACAGGGTGGGCACTTTCTTCTGAATGTCTTTTTTTCTGTATAGATCATGTATGTGGCGCAGCTCCCCCGGAGCGGGCTCTAGAAAGGAGGTATTCCAGCCGCACCTTCCGGTACGGCTACCTTGTTACGACTTAGCCCCAATTACCGGTTTTACCCTAACACGCTCCTTGCGGTTACATGCTTTAGGTACCCCCAGCTTTCATGGCTTGACGGGCGGTGTGTACAAGGCCCGGGAACGTATTCACCGCGTCATTGCTGATACGCGATTACTAGCGAATCCAACTTCACGGGGTCGAGTTGCAGACCCCGATCCGAACTGTGAATGGCTTTTCGAGATTGGCATCACATTGCTGTGTAGCTGCCCGCTGTACCATCCATTGTAGCACGTGTGTAGCCCCGGACGTAAGGGCCATGATGACTTGACGTCGTCCCCGCCTTCCTCTCTGCTTGCGCAGGCAGTCTGTTTAGAGTCCCCACCTTGACGTGCTGGCAACTAAACATAGGGGTTGCGCTCGTTGCGGGACTTAACCCAACACCTCACGGCACGAGCTGACGACAGCCATGCAGCACCTAGTTTCCTGTCCCGAGGGACGGATGCGTCTCTGCATCCTTCAGTAACTTTCAAGCCCGGGTAAGGTTCCTCGCGTATCATCGAATTAAACCACATGCTCCTCCGCTTGTGCGGGCCCCCGTCAATTCCTTTGAGTTTCACCCTTGCGGGCGTACTCCCCAGGTGGATGACTTAACGCTTTCGCTTGGACGCTTACGGTATATCGCAAACATCGAGTCATCATCGTTTAGGGCGTGGACTACCAGGGTATCTAATCCTGTTCGATCCCCACGCTTTCGTGCATCAGCGTCAATAACGGCTTAGACAGCTGCCTTCGCAATCGGTGTTCTGAGACATATCTATGCATTTCACCGCTACTTGTCTCATTCCGCCGTCTTCAACCGCATTCAAGCACTTCAGTATCAAGGGCACTGCGACAGTTGAGCTGCCGTCTTTCACCCCTGACTTAAAGTGCCGCCTACGCACCCTTTAAACCCAATAAATCCGGATAACGCTCGGATCCTCCGTATTACCGCGGCTGCTGGCACGGAGTTAGCCGATCCTTATTCTTTAGGTACATTCAGCCCACTACACGTAGTGGGGTTTATTCCCTAACAAAAGCAGTTTACAACCCATAGGGCAGTCGTCCTGCACGCGGCATGGCTGGTTCAGGGTTGCCCCCATTGACCAATATTCCTTACTGCTGCCTCCCGTAGGAGTCTGGTCCGTGTCTCAGTACCAGTGTGGGGGATTCTCCTCTCAGAGCCCCTAGACATCGTCGCCTTGGTGGGCCGTTACCCCACCAACTAGCTAATGTCACGCGAGCCCATCCATATCCTATGAATATTTAACTGCCTCCCGATGCCGGGTTGCAGTGTCATGCGGTGTTAATCCGGATTTCTCCGGGCTATCCCCCTGATATGGGCAGGTTGCTCACGCGTTACGCACCCGTGCGCCACTCTCACCATCGGTAGCAAGCTACCGATGGATCCCGTCCGACTTGCATGTATTAGGCCTGCCGCTAGCGTTCATCCTGAGCCAGGATCAAACTCTCCATTGTAAAATGAAGTGTAAGACCAAGACTATTTATAAAATAGAATTGTTGTCTTGTTAAATGTTTTCCTCCCGCTCCGGGATACCTGAATAAATTGATTTCTTAAATCTTTTCTTGTTCAGCTACCGTACTCTCGTACGGGTCGCTGCGCTACATGATCATTTAAAGAACTTATCGCGCCTGGGCATCTCGCTTCGGCTTTTTTATGTTGTTTCCCTTCCGCATCGGAAGGTCGCAATCTGTCATTTCTTTCGCTCCGGACATCGCGTCCCTCGCTGTTTCCCTTGGTTGGGACTGCAAAGGTAGGAACCTTTTTCGAAACCGCAAAATCTTTTTTAAAATAATTTTCGCGGCCCTTTTTTCGGTGGTCGGCATGGCCTGCAATCGTGCAGCTCTGCTTCCCTTTTCCTTCCCGTGTTTCTGTGGCCGTGGGGCCGTCCCTCCCTTGCGGAGTGGTGCAAAGATAGGGACAAAATACGTTCACTTCCAAGGGGGAGGCCAAAGTATTTTTACCGCCGCCAGCTAACTCGCTGTAGCATTGCCAGATAATTTTTCCAAAAGACGGGGAAATACCGCCAAAAGGGGGCAACCGGGAGGGTTCCCGGGCCATTCCATGGTCTTGGCCCATCCTCCAATCCCTTTAATCCTGGTTCAAAAATTCTCCCCTTTCCACCTGACCTCATTCGACCCACATTCCGAAAATTCGCAACGCGAGCGACCAAATCCCCTATGCGTCCTCGGGTACGCTCCGGCCGGTTTACCTGTTCTCTCCGGACCATTCCCGAACATGCCCCGAACGAGTCCCGAAGGAGAGCCACAAAAAAACACCTCAATTCCAATCCAAAAAGAAACAAAAATCGGTTCCCTCCCCTCCAGCATCCTGAACAAAAAACAAAAAGGCCATCTTGAAATATTTCAAGATGGCCTTTATATCTTATCTATATATAAACTACTGCTTAAATACCCAAAACCTTTGGAGCGTATAATTGAACCCTAAAGAGACAATGATCTCCACAATAAGTTTGGACAGCAGGAAGTGCAAATGCCAGATGTCTACCAAAAGATGGATCCCCAAGGATTTAAGAGTAATGCTACCGACAACAACGATGATAAACTTCCACAGTTGGCTACCAATGGATTTCTGTGTATTCCCAAAGGACCAATACCGGTTGATGGTAAAATTAACAATGGCACCCAAGCTTCCCGAGATCACGTTGGAAAAGGGGGCAGTAAATTTCAGTACCGTATAACAAAACGTGTATATCCCAAAATCAGAAAGTCCGCCAATAAAAGCGGACAGCTGTGCTCTGAGAAATACCCTTAGTTTGTCGGACATGTCTTATTCTTTAATCTCTGTTTCCTTTAGCTTGTTTGCTTTTTCTTCCAGATCCTTTGCATCCCCAAGATCCAGTAATTTCTTGGTGTCGGTAATATTAATGAAGAACAGAATAATACAGATCAGCAATACCGAATAGTTAATGGAACCAGGAACGATAACTTCCAAGACCATGACCAAACTGATGATGACACGGATTTCGGTCGGGCCTAATAATCCGGCATCGATCGTATACTTGTCGGTGATCCTATACCTCAATTGGGAGATGATCATCGCCCATCCATATAATGCCACCAAGGTAAAGCCAAGGTATTTAAAATCACCGGTTGCATAAAAAACATAACCCAGTCCGATCATCACGGTTGAGATCCAGTCCATGACGATGTCAAGCGCAAAACCATACCATTTACGGGATTTATTCCTATAGAAAGCGATCCTTCCGTCCAAAGAGTCCCCGAACCATTGCACGAAGAAACCTACGATACCCAAGAAAAGGAAATTAATGTTCACATATTCTGCAAGCAAGAAACTTCCCAGGATCATAAAAGAACCGAAAAGACCGATGGCAGTCAGGCCATCAGAAGATATCCATGCGGGGATCTTAGGAACGAGATAGGATATTAACTTCTGTTCCGGATTACTTAAAATATTAGTACGCTTTCTGTCTTGAAAAAGCTTTTTATTAATTTTTTGTCCACTCATTTCAACTGAAAATTTAGAGCCACTTATTTTCTTTATACCAAAATAAACTCTCCTTCAATCCTTCATCCAATTTATATTGGGGATCAAAGTTTAAGTTCTGCATTGCATGTGTTATATCACATCCCCAGTTTTCTGCGGTTAGCTCTCTTAGTCTTTCGGGGTAGATGACGGGAGTTTTGGATGAGTTGCGATATAGTCTTTGTGAGAGTTCGGCAACGCTTTTCACCAGACTTAATGGAACATGCATTCTGAATAGTCGTTTGTTCAGGACTTCCTTGAAAATCTCAGCCATGGCATATCGGGAATAGACCTCGCCATCACTGATATTATATATCTGGAGTCCATCTTGTTTTACCATGCAACCTTTCAACAGTACGTCAACAAGGTCCTTGACATAGATAAAACTCAATTTCTGTGGATTTTTCCCGATATAGGGGTCCAATCCTTTGTTCATTGTATCGAAAAGGATAAAAATATCCTTTTCGCGGGGTCCATATACGGCCGTTGGGCGGAATATGGAAATTGGGGCATCGGGATATTTATCCTGAATCATCAATTCAGAAGCTTCCTTGCTCCTGCCATACACCGTCAATGGGCGATATGGCGTTGATTCGGTGATCAATTGGTCACTGCTGTAGGGAATCGGACCGATGGCTGCCAAGCTACTTACGTAACTGATCCTTTCCAAAGGCATGATATCCGCAGTTGCCGCCGACAGAATAGCATCTGTATAGCCAACATTGACTTCCCGCATTATATTTTCATCTTTAGCCTTAGTCATTGCAGCGGCATGGATGATATAATGGTACTGTTCTTTTTCGAAAAGTGCTTTTAATTCTTCCTGATTTCCCAGGTTGGGATAGACAAACTGATCGACATAGGGCTGTATATCTTGGATTTTGCTGGATTTACGAACCGCAGCGTGCACCTCAAGACCTAGGTTTTGGGCAGCCTCAACAAGGTGAGAGCCAACAAAACCACTCGCACCAGTTATGAAAATCTTTTTTTTCATATCGCTTTTTCGAAAAGGCGATAGCGCTTGTAAAATTCAGCGTTGATCTGTTCAATAGCGTGATTCATGAGGTAGTTGTGGTCCAACATCCAGGAACATTCCGCTTCGACGATTCCCGATGGGATTGCATTCTTGATGATCCGTCCGTAAAGACAGGCTTCAATACCTAATTTCCTGTAATTGTCCAGCACCCCTAACATTAAAACCCTTACAGATTTTACTTTTTTCAAGCCAAACAATAGCTTAAAGATACCGGTTGGGAACAACCTGCCGCGTTTGATCTTGATCTGGATTTCGTTGACATTTGGAATCCCTAGCGCAAATCCAATGATATCATCCCCTTTTTCTGCCACAATGCAATACTTAGGGTCAACGATCATTTTCAAATCTTTTGCGGTATGCATAAACTCCTCATCTGTCATGGGAACAAACCCTAGGTTTTTATCCCAGGCTTTATTATAGACTTTCTTGATCTTATCGGCTTCCCTTGCGAAATCTTTCATGTTGATTTCCCTCAGAATGATTCCAGAACGTTTCAGTCTAGTTTCCAATTTATCCAAAAGGAGAACAGAGCGTTTATTTGAGTTTTCCTTATTTACCAGGTAAGCCCTCAGGTCCACTTTCTTAACGAAGCCGGCAGCTAAGATCAAGTCTTGGTAATAAGGGGGATTATAAGGCATCATGGCCATTGGAGGCCTATCGAAACCTTCAACCAAAAGACCCACGCTGTCATTGGTAGACAGGTTGATGGGCCCCACCATATTGTTTGCACCCTTTCCTTTCACCCAGGCTTCAGCAGCTTGGAACAATTTATCGGCAACCTCCTGATCATTTACACAATCAAAGAAACCGAATTGCCCTTCATTTACATTATTAAACTGATTATGGTTTGTATTGTAAATTGCTGCAATCCGCCCGACAATCTTTTCATCTTGATAAGCCAAGAACAATTGCACGGATGAATGCTTATAGAACGGGTGTTTAGCGGGATTCAACATATCATCCTGTGCAACAAAAAGCTCTGGAACATAATTTGGATCTCCTTCATAAAGGTCATGAGGAAAATCGATAAATTTTGCTCTTTGTTTTTTGCTTTCAACAGGAACTATAGTAATCACTTTTATCTGATTTTATTCACTAATAAAACTTTCAACTTCCAATGCTTTGAACACTTTGGTCATTTTCTCGACAGCTTCATCGATTTGATCGAAGGTATGTGTAGCCATCAGGGAGAAACGGATCAGGGATTCTTCAGCCGGAACTGCAGGAGCAACGACAGGGTTTACAAAAACTCCGTCATCCTGAAGCATTTTAGTAACGATATATGTTTTTTCGTTGTTTCTAACGAAAACAGGTAAGATTGGGCTTTCGGTAGCACCAAGGTCAAATCCGTTTTCCAACAACAATTTTTTAGCATAGTTGGTATTCGCCCACAATCTTTCTATATGCTCAGGTTCTGTCTGGATAATTTCCAATGCTTTCAATGTTGAAGCTACAGAAGCAGGCGTCATACTTGCACTGAACATCAATGAACGGGCACGGTGTTTCAAGAACTCAATGGTATCACTGTCTGCCGCAACGAAACCGCCTAATGAAGCCAAGGATTTACTGAAAGTACCCATGATCAAGTCAACCTGGTCGGTCAGACCGAAGTGGCTTGCCGTACCTGCACCGTTATGACCGATTACGCCTAAACTATGGGCATCATCACATAATATTGCAGCATCAAACTCGTTAGCTACTTGAACAAGTTCAGGTAATTTTACGATATCACCTTCCATACTGAAGATACCATCAGTTGCAATCAACTTAAAGCTTTCTTCAGGAAGGCGGGAGATTTTATCTCTCAGGTCTTCGATATTGTTGTGAGCGTATTTAATAACTTTTGAGAATGACAAACGGGAGCCGTCGATAATCGAGGCATGATCACGTTCGTCCAAAAGGATGTAGTCATGACGACCCGTTAAGCAAGAAAGGGGTCCTAAGTTAGATTGGAAACCTGTACTGAAAAGGATAGCTGATTCCTTGCCGACATAATCAGCAAGTTTCTCTTCCAGTTCCACGTGGATATCCAACGTACCGTTTAAAAAACGGGAACCAGCACAGCCAGTACCGTATTTTTCAAGGGCATCCTGAGAAGCTTTAATAATTCGAGGATCGGTCGTCAGTCCTAGGTAAGAATTCGAACCAAACATTAATACTCTGCGGCCGTCAATTTTTACTTCGGTATCCTGTTTAGATTGGATCGGTCTAAAATAAGCATATAAGTTTTTTGACTTGATATCTCCTAACTCGCCATTTAAAAACCGCGCAGTTCTTTCGTTTAATTTTCCCTTGCTCATTCGTCAGGTATCTATTTTCTCAATAATATTTACTTTTTGAACTTTTAACAAAAATCGTCAAAAATCCCACAAAGGTACAAAACAAGTTCTATTCACATAAATTAAATCATGTTTATATTACTTTTTACTACCTTTCTTTACAAAAAATCGACGCAAACATACAAAACTTAAACCTCAAATCATGTTTCATTTGACATATAAATATCATAAAATTAAATTAATATTAAGAGAATGTTTAGTGTATATTACATGGAAATTTTGCAAAATTTCATAAATTCTTACATTTGTGCTTCAATATAATTAATAAAAATGGCAATTTCATCAACGGTTAACATTAAAAACAAACGCGCATCCTTTGAGTATCACCTACTTGACACGTATGTTGCGGGCTTAGCTTTACTGGGTACCGAGATAAAATCCATCCGTCAAGGCAAAGCAAACATCAATGATAGTTTCTGTGCCTTTTTTGAAGATGGCCTTTACATCCGTAACATGCACATCGCTGAATATTCATTTGGATCATTCTATAACCATGAATCCAAAAGAGACCGTAAATTGCTCTTAACCAAGAAAGAGCTGAAGAAATTGCGTGAAAAGGGAGAAGAAAAAGGCTTTACCATTGTACCATTGCGCATCTTCATCAACGATCGAGGTTTTGCCAAGGTAGAGATCGCCCTGGCACAGGGTAAAAAAGATTTCGACAAGCGTGAAACCATTAAAGAGCGTGAAAGTAAGAGAGAATTGGACCGCGCTATGAAACGCTAATATCTATTTTTCGCTGGTAATTACCTGGAGTCATATTTTCCCGAGCCTTGAATAATCGGCTGAAATAATTGACATCGGTAAAGCCACACGCGTAACAAACTTCCTTAATAGACATATTCGCACTCAGCATTTCCTTTGCCTTCCGCAAGCGTTCCCGAATGACGAGCTCCATCGGAGTAATCCCATATTCATCCTTAAACATCCTAAAGAGCGTAGCCTTGCTCATGTTAGCCTTTCGGCTTAGGTCTTCAATGGTAATTCTTTCCGTTAGGTTTTCCCTAATATATCTTTTCAGGTTAGACATCTCATCATTAGTTGTTGAATGAGGTTCAACCAGTTCGCCTAATTGCTGTTGCTGAATAATCCTAATCAACAGCTCCTTGAACAGTAGATCGGCAAGTACATCCTTAAAAGGATCGTTGCTGATCATATTGCTAAATAATTTATTGGTCAAACTTGCCAGTTCATCGGTATTTACCAAATGGAACTTGTTCCAGGAGAAATCCCAGGAAAGGCTATTATTTATTTTAGGGTATGCATTATTCAGGTAATCGATGGTTTCTTCGATTTTATCGGCAGAAATCAACAAGGCCGTACATTGGGTGGGCTCCATTATCTTTGCATCAGGAAAATCAATTTTCATGGATCTATCAGCAGGGAGCACGAGGGTTTCTCCAGGGAGATAGTCAAAGGCAGGCACATCTTCGAGGTGCATAATTTTCTTTCCCTTCAGCATATTGATAATGACCATATCATTAAACTGTAGGGGTACCAAGTGGCTCGGTTGATAAGTTTCATACACATTCAACTCAAAATTGTTCAATGTATACGCACGTCTATTTTCAACCAACGTGTTCAATTCCCTCTCCGACGAATAAGGAAGCTCTCGGACTAAATTATTCTTTCCCATACGACTCTATTTTATAATTGGCTGTTAACCAAAAATAAAAAAAAGTAAACAAAATCAAAAAACAAGCTATTTGAAAATATTATGCTATGATTAGCGACGATAATGCTATATAAAAAAATTGCCTCTTGGTAAATTTGAGAAAGAGTCCAATATAAACTATTAAAAACACAGAACTATGAGCGCATTAAATAGACCAACGTTCAAAGAGCGTTACGATAATTACATTAATGGAACCTTCGTTCCGCCCACTCAAGGAAAATATTTTGACAATATCTCCCCTATAGATGGCAAACCATTTACACAGGTTGCCCATTCCACAAAGGTGGATATTGATAAAGCTGTTGAAGCAGCAAGCAAGGCTTTTGAAACTTGGAGCAAGACCTCATCAACGGAACGCAGCAATATTTTATTCAAGATTGCAGACCGTATTGAACAGCACTTGGAACAGGTTGCCATTGTAGAAACGATTGACAATGGAAAAGCAGTACGTGAAACATTGAATGCCGATATTCCATTGGCAATTGATCATTTCCGTTATTTTGGTGGAGTGATCCGAGCTGAAGAAGGATCATTATCTGAATTGGATAGCACAACGGTATCCTTAATCGTTAATGAGCCAATCGGTGTAGTGGCACAGATCATACCTTGGAACTTTCCGATCTTGATGGCCGTATGGAAATTGGCTCCTGCTTTGGCTGCGGGCTGTACCGTAGTCCTCAAACCGGCAGAGAGTACACCTACATCCATCATGGTATTGATGGAAATCATTGGCGACTTGCTTCCTCCGGGAGTAATAAACGTAGTAAATGGATTTGGATCAGAATTAGGTAGACATCTAGTGACCCATCCGAAAGTAGCGAAAGCTGCCTTTACTGGATCAACTGCTACAGGTAGAATGGTCATGCAATATGCTACGGAGAACATTATCCCGGTTACCTTGGAATTAGGTGGTAAATCACCGAATGTATTCTTTGAGTCTGTCATGGACGAAGATGATTCATTTTTGGACAAAGCAATCGAAGGAGCAGTATTGTTTGCCCTGAACCAAGGTGAGATCTGTACCTGTCCATCTAGGTTATTGATCCAAGAGTCCATCTATGACAAGTTTATAGAGCGCGTCATTGAACGAGTGAACCAGATCAAAGTTGGAAACCCATTGGATCCAACCGTGATGATGGGAGCCCAAGCTTCCAAAATACAGAAGGACAAAATTATGTCCTATATTAAATTAGGAAAAGAGGAAGGTGCAGAAGTATTGACTGGAGGCGATGAAAACCACTTAGGTGGGGATATCGACGACGGATACTACATCAAGCCTACCCTATTCAAAGGGAACAATAAGATGCGCATTTTTCAAGAAGAGATCTTCGGCCCTGTATTGGCCGTTACGACCTTCAAGGATGTAGACGAGGCCATCGCCATTGCGAACGACACCATTTATGGTTTAGGAGCAGGTGTATGGACCCGTGATGCCCATGAATTGTATATGGTCCCTAGAGCCATTCAGGCTGGCCGTGTTTGGGTAAACCAATATCACAGTTATCCTGCAGGAGCTCCATTTGGTGGTTATAAACAATCCGGCATAGGACGTGAGAACCACAAAATGATGTTAGCCTATTACCGTCAAGCTAAAAACATGCTCATCTCATACAGCAAAGAAAAGCTTGGATTCTTTTAATAGAGTTTAATAGTTAAATGTGTGAAAAGGGGTTATGCTCTATAACCCCTTTCTTAAAACTGCTAGAATTATGATCTCAAGGATAGATGTAACCGAAAATGCGAAAGCCGTAATCAAGGAATTAGCGGAAAAGCATGGCCCATTGATGTTTTATCAAGCAGGTGGCTGTTGTGAAGGAACCCAACCACAGTGCTTTGAAAAGGGTGGATTTTATCCCAGGATGAACGATGCCATGATAGGCCTGGTCGAAGGTTTTGAGTTTTGGGTAGACCGCGATCTTTTCGAATACTGGAAGTTTTCACATTTTACATTGGATGTACTGGATGGGTTTGGACCAGGAGGATTTTCATTGGAAACCCCTATGGGAAAAACGTTCAAGATCCACTATCGGTTATTTACGGAGGAAGAACTGAAGGAATTACCTGAGGTCATCCGGAATGAATAATAAAAATTATTCTTTTTGGGTTCAATTGCTTTCTGAAAGTCAATAAACCCTAATTATGCTGTTTTTTTGATAAATGATCTGTAAATTTAATGAAAGGTCGAATTTATTAAACCCAGAAAAACAGATGACAAGCCCTTCCCTATTCTCTTCATTAAAACTTTCCCATTTAGAACTCAAAAACAGAATCGTTGTTTCGCCAATGTGCCAATACAGTGCAGTTGATGGCTTTGCCAATGATTGGCATTTGGTACATCTCGGCCAATTTGCCATTGGACGTGCAGGAGCAGTGATCCAAGAGGCGACTGCAGTAAGTCCTGAAGGCCGGATTTCTTATGGCGATCTCGGGATTTGGAAGGATGAGCATATCAAAAAATACAAACAGATAACCAATTTTATTAAAAGTCAGGGAAGCCTAGCGGGGATCCAATTGGCACATGCTGGAAGAAAGGCAAGTACGGATCTGCCGTGGATAAGCAGGAAACAATTTTCTCCAGATGAGGAACATGGTTGGCAGACTGTTGCTCCCTCTCCTATTCCTTACCATGAAAAAGAACATCCACCCATTGGTTTAAGCCAGAGCGAGATCCAAGAAATCATTGCCCAATTTAAGGACGCAGCAGCAAGAGCAGTTGAGGCTGGTTACCAGATCATAGAAATCCATGCCGCCCATGGCTATTTGATCCATCAGTTCCTTTCACCACTGGTCAATTTCAGGGAAGATGGGTATGGAGGTAGCTTCGAAAACAGGGTCAGGTTTCTGTTGGAAATCGTAGATGCCATCAAATCAGTTTTAAAAACTGAGCATTCGCTATGGGTCCGCTTATCGGCGACCGATTGGGCAGATGGCGGTTGGGACATTGAACAGACAGTTAAATTGACCCACCTCTTGAAAGGGAAAGCTGTTGAAGTGGCTGATATTTCTTCTGGAGGAGCTGTATCCTTCCAGAAAATCCCAGTTGAACCAGGTTATCAGGTACCCTTTTCCGATCAGGTCAAACAAGCCTGTGGGATTGGGACAGGAGCTGTAGGCTTGATCACTAGTGCCAAACAGGCACAGGATATCCTAGATCGAGGTGCTGCAGATCTGATTTTATTGGGCAGGGAATTCTTGCGACATCCCCACCTTGTCTATACTTGGGCCCAAGAATTGGGCGTACAGCAGAGCTGGGCACCTCAATATGCAAGGGCAAAGATTGAATAGGAATTATTCTACATCCAAACCTTCCAAGACTGGAATAGGCTTTTTGTCATCTCCCAAAGCTACGAAGGTAAAACGGCCTTGGATCGCCAGTTCGCGACCATCTTCATACATACCTTCTCTAAAGATTTCTACATAAACCTTTAGGCTTGTCCTTCCGACGGTCTCTACACGGGCTACAGCTTCTACAATGCTTGCAGAAGGTATAGCTTTATGGAAATCGATTTTGTCTGTAGATACTGTAACGAGGGATTTTCTACAAAAACGAGTAGCACACATAAAGGAAACCTCATCCATGATCGCCATGGCTTTACCACCGAACAAGGTGTCATGATGATTGGTAAGGGAAGGAAACACAGTCATGGTAATTCGTGTTTCACTTTGATCGATACGTTCTTGAATAGTCATTTTATGAATTGAGCCGCAAAGTTAATCAACTTTTTCGCTTTCTACGACTATTCCGATGCCTTTCAGCAGCATCGAAGCGTTAAAGATGGTACATGCACCATCCTTTAATTTGTAATCAAACAACATTTCAGAACCATGCACCTGTATATCAAAATGATAATTTTTAAGGTATCCCGGATAATCATTAACGAGTTCAGAAAGTTGAAGGTCATGGGTGGCCAACATTCCGCGTCCATGTAGTTCAATCAACTTCTTGATGATTGCTTTTGATCCCAAATATTTATCCACGGAATTGGTTCCCCTTAACATTTCATCGATCAAGAAATAGCTTGACTTAATATCCTGTACCCGCTCCAAGATAAATTTCATGCGATCTAATTCGGCCTTAAAGGTTGAAGTGCTTTCGTTCAAGGAGTCCTTGATCCGCATGTATGTCACCAATTGATAGATTGGGAGGGCGAACTTCTTGGCACAGACTACAGCACCAGTATAGGCTAATACCGCATTTATACCTATTGTCCTTAGGAAAGTACTCTTACCGGCCATATTGGAGCCTGTGATGAGCGCTATTTTATGGTCATGGGCATCATAATCATTTGCAATGGATTTATTGGCTGGGATCAAGGGATGATTGATATCTTCAGCAAAGAGTTGGTCTTTTTCAAAATCCTCCAAAATACTTGGCTGTGTCCAATCTGGATGGTTGTACGCAAGGATGGATAAAGAGACCAGACTTTCATATTTTGCCACAGCGTCAAAACCAGACAGAATGGAATCTTCATATTGATCTTTCCATTTGCTGATGGCCATGACCTGCTTAAAATCCCACAGGGCAAGCATGTTTAAGATGGCACCTATCAGCATATTATTACGTACGTCCAATTTATCGATCAACTTACCCAGTTCATTGATGATACTGGAAAGTTTCTTTTGCTGAGCGTCTACTTCGATCTTTTTTTGAAGCTCCTGATTTAAGGCAGCTGTATACTTTTTATCTTCCATCAATTTGATGGCATCGGCAAATCCAATCAATGATACGCCAATCTTATCGATCTTATTGGAGAAATGGCTGACCTTGCCGGCTTGGGCCATCGTCCATAACAGGTGGATGATACCTAAGCCTAGGAGATAGCCTCCAATATTATGGACAAACACAGAAAACAAGATTCCAGCCAAAAATATCCATGGAACTATGGGAACATACATTCTATAGAAGGCGTTGCCAAATTGGAAAGATTTATCGTGGAAATAGCTATAGATATAGGATCTTAAGTTGATCTTGGAGCCTAGATTGAACAACATTTTGGTTTGGAAAGCCTGCAGATGTTCAGGGTCTGCTTTCAGTTCCTGAACCGCTTCCTGCCTTGCAGATATCTCTTTTTTGTTAGATGGAGCGTCCATCCATGAATGCAAAACCGCAACTCCATCTTTTGTCGCACAACGGTTGACCAGCTCGAACAAGGAATTAGGGCCGAATATATCCAGGTCTGAACTATAGGGGTGTTTAGGGTCTTCGAATGCCTCCCCATCATCGTACATGTTCTTCTTACGGTCTTGAACATGCAGTTCATTTTCATTGACACTCAAAAAGACTTTTGCCTCCTGCAGTTTTCGATCCACCTTTGCCTGTCTATATACCAGGAATGCAAAGAGAAAGATAACCAATAGAAAAGCACCCAAGACCAGAAAGATATTGTTCAGGGAGAACAGTTGCCAAATACCTATAGCCCCAAGGACCATTAGCCCCAAACGGAGAAAGGCATTTTTATTGATTTGCTTCTCTAATGATTTTATTTCCTCTTTGGTCCTATTGACATTGCTTTGGTAGAAATCTGCACTCATAGGAGCTAAGGTAGGTATTAGATATGAGAATTGAGATGTGAGTAATGAGATTAATCTCAGCTTTAAAAACAAAAAAGACGCCATTACAGACGTCTCATATCTCTTATCTCCTATCTCAAATCTTCGGTACTACCAAGCCTGATCCCCTACAAGAGGCACGAACCTGAAGGTATCGAGTTCGATTCTTTCGAAGTCGTTTTCACCTACTCGAAGGATGGTGACCATTTTTTGGAATTTCTCATCACCTACAGGGATAACCAAAAGACCTCCCAAACGAAGTTGTTTCAGCATTTTTTCAGGTACAAAGGGAGCCCCGGCAGTTACGATGATTTTGTCATAGGGTGCTTTTTCGGGGATACCTTTGGAACCATCGCCCAAGAAAAAGTTTGGCTTATAGCCCATATAGGGCAATACCTGAATGGTTCGATGGTAAAGGTTTTCCTGACGCTCAATGGTATACACATCAGCTCCCAATTCCATAAGGATACAGGTCTGATAACCAGAACCCGTACCGATCTCCAGGACTTTATCACCTTTTTTGATGTGCAGCAATTGGCTTTGATAAGCTACGGTGTAGGGTTGGGAAATCGTCTGGCCATCACCGATTGGAAATGCAATATCCCGGTAAGCTTGGTTCCAGAAGGTTTCATCAAAAAAGAAATGACGAGGGACTTTTGCAATTGCCTGCAACACCTTCTTATCTTCAATCCCACGTTTTTCGAGATGTTTCACCAACTGCTTCCTTGCGCCCTGTTCCCGGTAATTGTCTATAAACTTATAAGCCATATGTCTCAAAATTACCCTTATTTTACCATATTATTAAGGTTAAAATGCAAAACATTCAAGCTCAGAACGGTTCTGAAAAATGAGAAAGAAAATATCCCTAAGCTTTATTTTTTGTACTTTTATACGTCTAGGAAATTAAAAAATAATATTCCTGGCCCTCACCCAAAAAATTGATAGAATGAAAAAACTGACTATTTATCTGTTTATCATATTACTGCAGTTTCAAGTAGTACTTGCTCAGGAGACTTCTCCGAACGATGATGATGTCATGAAGGTCCTTGCGATAGGGAATAGCTTCTCCGAGGATGCCCTAGAAAATTACCTACATGAGTTATCCACTGCTGCAGGCAAAAAGATTGTTATTGGCAATTTATATATCGGAGGTGCACCACTAGACCTGCACCTTAAAAATGCCCACAATAACCTGAAAGCGTACAGCTATCGAAAAATAAGCATGGACGGTTCCAAAAAGACTACGGAACAGACCAGTATTGAAGATGCCTTGGCAGATGAAAACTGGGATTATGTGAGCTTGCAACAGGCTTCACCACTTTCTGGAAAGTACAATGTCGTTATGCAAACCTTAACCGACCTTTGGACGTATGTATTTGCACATGTCCATCCAGATACCAAACTCGTTTATCACCAAACATGGGCCTACCAACAGGACTCTAAACATGAAGGCTTTACTAACTATGACAATAGTCAGAAAAACATGTACGACAGCATCATGAGCGTCACGTCGAGATTAGAAAAAACTGGTGATTATGGCTTTATCGTTCCTGATGGCACTACCATCCAGAATGGAAGGACCAGTTCCATTGGTGACCAATTCACTCGCGATGGTTATCACTTGAACCTGGACTATGGTAGATTTGCGGCTGCACTGACTTGGTATGCTAAACTTTTCGACCTTGATCCCACGAAAACAGACTATAAACCCGAAAAGGTGACGGATCTACAGGCGAAGATTGTAAAGGAAGCCGCAAAAAAGGCTGTGAAGAAACCATTTAAAGTATCAAGAGTAAAAAAGTAGATTAATAACATTTACTTAAAAGAAATTTAATTTCATGTTAACTTGCTTTGAAGGCTGTTGTTTTGTAAGTTTAGAATAGAACAAACAGGTGTGATATGGCAACTTTAAAAAATGGAAATCAAATCCCACTTAATGGAAAGGTGGGATTTTTTGTTTACAGTAGTAACAAAAGTCCAATCGCGACAAACCCAACTCAATTAAGATTGACCAAGGAAAGGATCTTTCCAAAGAAAAAATCAGACTCCAAATTTAATTTTCTCAAAGCATACATTGCGGAGATCCTCCCCTATATCCGGTTAGGGTTTAAAAATTATAATAATGGATGGACCAGCTATCAAGCTGCCATGTCGTATAATTTTAAACATTCCGTTCTTGAAAAGGAATCTAGGTTTGAACTGAATTGGGAGAAATTCAGTATCAGTAGAGGTTTTGAAAATCCGATCCAGGATGTCAAAATCAACTTATGTCATGATTCGGATTCATTTAGGATTTCTTGGGATTACGATAAAGTTCTATCTAGTGCTTATGGTATGGAAGGTTATAGGATCATGATCCTACTTCAACCGGAAATTAATGGGCCCAATAAAATCTACGGTATGGTAAATGGGAACCTTTTAGTGGAAAGACAACAACACCTCTTCTTAAGGAAACACAATAAGAATGCGATTTATCATATGTATGTTGCTTTTTTATCTAATGACGGCAGCTATAATTGTACAAATAGTTTGTACCTGGGGGAAATATAAATTAGGCGGATTGCCAAGAGTAAATAGCTTAATAACAAAAAAATATAATATTATTTAATCTGGGCTTTTGTAAATAAGGGGAGATTATATAAATTTGGCGCAATTTATAATTGTTCTAAATAAAAATAAGATGCACTACCTATACAAATTGTTAACGAAAACCCAGCTTTTACTGTTCCTGATTTTTCCAATTTCTTTAACCGCCCAACAACTGGAAATCCAGGTAAATAATGAAAACTCGGGTAGACAAGCCGATGTTAACATTAAGGTAAATGGAAAAACCATAGGAAAAACAGATAATAATGGATCATTCCTTATCAATTATGAACAGTTCAAACTACCATTAAACCTACAGATCAGCCATTCGGGCTATTTAACCCTATTTCATACCATTTCACCTGACACTGTAAAACAGCCACTGATCTTTACCCTGCAGGAAAAAAATGATTTGGATGAGATCGTAGTTACAGCAAGTCGCAAACCTGAACATATTTCAACAGTCCCATCTTCCATTTCGATATTAACGAGCAAAGAGATTGAAGCTCAAAGCCAAATCAACACGAATATTTCCAATATTTTGGGTAACAGCATTCCTGGTTTAGGGGTAAGTAGCAATAAGGCAACCAATACCGGACAAACCCTAAGGGGTAGGTCTGTTCTAGTGCTTATTGATGGAATTCCGCAGTCTACTCCGTTAATGAATGGAGCTAGAGATATCAGGTCTATTGATCCTTCAGTAATTGAAAGAGTGGAAGTAATCAAAGGGGCAACATCCATTTATGGCAATGGTTCTGCCGGAGGTATTATCAATTATATTACAAAAACCAATAAGGATGCAAACAAGGCAATTTCTGGAAGCAGCAATCTAAGAAGCATAATAAACCCTATCCATTCTTCAGAGACCATAGGCTATCGATTTGATCAAACATTATTTGGAAGGGCAAATAAATGGAATTATACAATCAGTGGTACAGCTGAGTATAATGGTCTCCAGCGGGATGCCGATGGCATTGCTCTTGGTCAGGTGGACGGTCTATCGAATTCACATCAGTACAATGCCTTTTTAAAGGTAGGATATGATATTAATGAGAATTCGGGTATTTCTGTTCTGTACAATTTTTTCAACAGTTCTCAACATGCCAAGTACATTAGTCAAACCGGTAAATATGGGCAAACTCCAACTATTGGAATCAAAGGTGAAGATCCAGGAAAACCTACAGGTACTCCATATAACCATAATGCCATGTTAAGTTATTTCAACAATAATTTAATAGGTTCTACTTCCATTCAGGCCTCCTTGTATTATAATACTTTTCGCTCAATGAATAGATATATTGAGAAAGGAACTGCTTGGTATGGCCCGGGGCAAACACAAATTAATTCAGAGAAAAAAGGTTTAAGGCTTAACCTGAACACACCCTTTAAGCTATTCAATGCCAATTCCGATATCACCTACGGATTAGACCTGCTGAATGATGTAACTGACCAAAATTTAACGGATGGACGTATCTATATCCCAGATATGAATATGGTGAACATAGCACCATATGCTCAATTGCGTGTTGATGTGTTAGAAAACCTGATTTTAAAGGGAGGTGTAAGGTATGAAAATGCTACAGTGAAAATCAAGGATTTCAATACTATCGCTACAGGTCCTAACAACGAAGGCAGTATCGCGGTGACTGGAGGAAAAATACCCTATAAAGGAGCAACATTCAACGCTGGACTTCGATACAATAAATATGAAATATTCAATCCATTCATTAGCTTCTCCCAAGGCTTTGCCATCAACGAGTTGGGAAGAATCGTAAGAAGGGCAACCGACAATGATCTGGATAGTATCAAAACTGACCCAGTAATCACCAATAACTACGAGATAGGATTTTCTAGCCATTACAGTATATTCAATTTCTCGGCATCCTATTACTATAGCACTTCAAAGATGGGCGTTGAATTAGTAGATGTTGGCGGATATTTAGTGGCACAGCGCCTACCTGAAAAAGTACAGGGACTAGAATTTACTTTGAATGCCGAGCTTTCCAAGCAATGGACCATAGGCGGAACATTTGCTCACGTGGAAGGAAAAGCAGAGGACTCTGAACAGGTATCTCACTACCTCAACGGCACGAGGATAGCTCCGAACAAAGCTACAGCCTACCTGATCTATACACCGACTGATGCATTAAATCTACAATTACATTGGATACATACAGGTTCTAGAGATCGTTTTGAACGCAATGATAAAGGCATTTACAAAAACAGCGAAGGTCCGATCAAAACCATAGACCTATTCAACTTATCAGCGAGCTATAGGATCAACAAACAATGGGGACTTGGACTTGGTGTGGAAAACCTATTGAACAAGGATTATTACCCGGTCATCAGTCAGTACAGGGCGGTGGATGCAGAATATGTAAAAGGTACTGGGACTACCGCATCATTAAATATTAATTATCGATTTTAAATGGTAAAAAGCTTCATCCTTTGGTTGCATAAATGGTTAGGCCTCACAACAGGAATCGTTGTTGTCATTTTAGGTCTGACTGGTTGTGTATACACGTTCTTTGATGAGCTAAAGTTAGTTTGTTATCCTGATCGATATATTTTAGATCAACGCTATCATTCTAGTGAGGCCCTCCCCCTAAGTCAACTTAAAGAAATTGCCGGCAAACAATTAAATGATGGCGAGTCCATTTCTAGGGTTGATCTGTATCCGGAAAAAAACAGGAGTTGGATTTTTCGCGTTCAGGAAATTGATCCCGATGCATTTGGTTATTGGAATTACTTCAAGACCTATAAAAGGATCTTTTTAAATCCATACACTGGAGATCTACTCTTTGTGGAGAATTCGAAAACCGAATTTTTCCAAGTTATTTTGCAGATGCACATGAACCTGTTGTTGGGCAATAAATACGGGACATGGGTTGTTGGAATCTCAACCATTATTTTTGTCGTCATCCTAATTTCTGGAATGGTCCTTTGGTGGCCAAAAAGATGGAAAGGAAAACCGTTGAAACGCAGTTTATGGATAGATTGGAAATCGAAATGGAAAAGGCTAAACTATGATTTGCACAATGTTTTAGGCTTTTATTCTTTTCTAATTTCATTGGTTTTAGCTATCACGGGTCTGGTTTTTACCTATCCTTCCTTTAAAAAGGCCTACATTTCATTTTTCAATTCCTTTGATGGCTCTGAAATCAAGAAGCTTGAAGGAGAACCTTTTAAAATCCCCAACTATTATCCAGAGGGTGAACAGCTTGATAATGCGCTCCACTTCCTATTGGAAAAGTATTCCAATGCTGGAATGATGTCCATTAGAAGTAGCAAAGCAGAAGACGAAACTTTTGATGTTCAGATCAGGATGACGGAAATGAAGACTGGTGATTTTAGATGGTATTACTTCAATAAAAAAGAAAACAATATTGAAAAGGTAACTTCTTCCGAAAATTTAAAAGCTGGTGACCGAATTGGGACATTAAATTACGACATCCATACGGGCAATATTTCTGGGTTGCCAACAAAAATCCTGGCTTTCCTTATTTCTTTAATTTGCGCGAGCTTACCAATTACAGGATTTGTGGTTTGGCGCAATAAGGTAAAAGGGCAAAAAAGAAAGGCAGAAAAGCAGATTAAAAAGCGTGATTTATTGAAATCCAATCAATAAGGGTCTACATCGACCTGAACGCGGACGCCCTTGTTTTTCTTATCCAAATCAAAATGCAATAATGCCTGTTTGATGAGTTCCTTTACTTTCGAAATAGAAATGTTCTTCCGTTCAATCTTCAAGGTAATGGTCTGAATAAAGTTATTCCTTACCCGAGCGACAAGCGGGGGTTCTGGCCCAAGGACACGTTCAGCTAACTGCTGTCTCAGTAGGGACGCTAATCTCTTTGCTGCATCATGTACAAGATCTTGATCGGTATGTTTTACATCAAGCTTGATCAATCTATAAAAAGGTGGATATTGATAATTCTTTCTTTCCGTAATTTCAGCCATAAACATGGCCATGTAGTCATGATTGGTGACCTGCTCGAGGATGCGATGGTTTGGAGTATTGGTTTGAATAATCACTCTTCCCTCCGACTGCCTTCTTCCAGCACGCCCTGAGACCTGTGAGAACAAAGAAAATGCCCTTTCATATGCCCTAAAGTCTGGAAAATTGATCATTCCATCGGCGTTAATAATCCCAATTAAGCTGACATTCCCAAAATCAAGCCCTTTCGTGATCATCTGCGTTCCGATCAACACATCGAACTCTTGATTATCGAAAGCCGAAATGACTTTATCAAAACCATATTTCCCTTTCGTGGAATCCAGGTCAAGGCGTCCAATTCGCAGATCAGGCAGTTGGATTTCCAACTGCTCTTCCACTCGTTCTGTTCCAAAACCTTTGCTCTGCATATTTGGCAATCCGCAGGCTGGACAAGTCTGCACCAGTTCTTCTGAAAAGCCACAATAATGGCAATGCATCAGGTTACTGGTTTTATGGTAAGTCAAACTAACATCACAGTTCACACATTTAGCCACATATCCACAAGTGCCACATTGCAAAAATGGCGTATGTCCTCTTCTATTTTGAAACAGGATCACCTGTTCTTTATTTTGAACAGTTTCTTCAATGGCCTTCAATAGCTTCAGACTAAAATAAGAGTACATCTCTTCCTTTCGGCCAGCTTCGGCAATATCCACAATTTCGATTGTCGGCAGCTTGGCCTCACCAAATCGTTCCGTCAATTCAATCAGACCATATTTACCGGCCTTAGCATTGTAATAGCTCTCCACTGAAGGGGTAGCAGAACCCAATAGAACTTTTGCTTGATGCTGATGAGCCAAGTAAATTGCCGTATCTCGGGCATGATACCTTGGAGCAGGATCATATTGTTTATAGGAGTTCTCATGTTCTTCATCCACAATAATCAACCCTAGGTTATGGAAAGGAAGGAAAACAGAGGATCTCGCGCCAATGACTACCTTAAACTCACCCTTATTTACTTTATGCCTTACTTCTGCACGCTCATTGTCATTGAATTTTGAATGGTAAACACCCAATTGATCCCCAAAATGCAATTTCAAGCGTTCAGTTATCTGTGCTGTCAAGGCAATCTCCGGTAATAGGTACAATGCAGATTTACCCTCTCGAAGCACAGCTTCAATCAAACGGATATAAATTTGGGTCTTCCCAGAAGCCGTTACTCCATGGAGCAAGGCAACATCTTTCTCAGCAAAGGAATTATTGATTTCATCAAAGGCCTGTTCTTGGGCTGGATTAAAACTAAAGTCTGGAGATAACAGAACATCCGTACCCTCAAATCTACTGACCACCTTTTCCTCAACTGTAAAGACACCTTTATCGATCAGGGCGGTTATTGCACCAGCTCCTGAACCGGAAACTTCCATGATATCCTGTCTGCTGACATCATTCTTTGTTTTGATAAGTTGGAGGAATGCAATGATTGCATCCTGTTGCTTTGGAGCTCGATTTAAACTATCCAATAATTCCCGTCTACCCTCCGGATCATTGAATTCGGAGGCTAACCTCAGAAAAGCTTTGGTTTTTGCCTTATATTTCTGCTTGATTTCTTCAGAGATCAGGATATATCCATGTTCAAATAGGTTCCTCAATAAAGGGAAAACCGTTTTTTGACCTAAGATTTTGATGACATCGTTTACCGTCAACTCACCAGCAAGATCCAAGGCTTCAAGAATCATATAGCCTTTATCTGAAAGCGAAGAACGATCTAAATTAGGGTCATCTGATGCGACGATTTTAGTTTCAGAGGCCATTTTTAGGGCTGCTGGCAAAGCCGCCTGCATCACATCACCTACATAACACATGTAGTATTCTGCGATCCAATCCCACATCTGCAATTGAGTTTCATTGACAATGGGATCATTGTCTACAACATCTAAGATATATTTGGCTTCATATTGATGAGGAGGTTCAGTCGTGATATTCTTGACCACAGCTGAATAAATCTTGTTCTTACCGAACTGTACGATCACCCGAACTCCTACTGCTACCTTATCATTCAATTCAAAAGGAACTCGATAGGTATAGGACTTAGCAATCGCCAATGGCAAAATAACCTCTACAAAATAAGTGACACGACCAGGAGCCGTTAAATCCAGTTGAGACATAAACAAAGGTAATAATAGTATTTATTAATAGCATTCAGTATAGGGAGCATGCTTGCCTGTTATTGATTTATTATTCGACAATAATCAGCCTTGCTAAGCAAAAAGGCACCAATGGTGCCTTTTTCAATTCTATTTTGAGAATAGTCAATACAGATTAAGCTCTATTTCTCATTGCTGCAATGAACAAGGCAACCCAGCCGACCATAAAGCATAGTCCTCCTAAAGGAGTCACCGGACCAATAACAGAGATATTTTCAATGCCAAGTAGGTTTCTTGTGCTCAACAGGTATAAGGACCCTGAAAAAAGGAATATACCGATAGTGAACATGATATACGAAACTTTAATGGACTGGCTTTTTGCTCTAGAAAATGTGGATAGGAATAAAAGTGCCAAGGTATGATAGAAATGGTACTGATTTGCAGTACCCCAAGTTTCTAGTTGTTTCTCAGAAATCTTACCTTCAAGACCATGTGCACCGAATGCACCAAGTATTACAGCTAACAAACCGAAAAAAGAAGCAGTTAGGATAATTTGTTTGTTCATAAATAAAGCTAAAATAATCGCTTATGATTTTTCGTTTATAAATGTATAAAATAACTTCTTAAAAAGCACTCCTATTTTTGCAATTTTGTCTATATTGAACACTAAAACAAACAAAAGGAAGACTATTCGTCCATGAGAAATACAATAATTGTTTCAATCCTTCTATTTATTGCGGTGGTGGTTGCGTCGGTATTTTACTTTGGGGATTTAAACAAGGAACAACAAGAATACGTAGGACCAGTACAGCATTTGCCGGAGGACACCTATTTAATCGCATCATTCCTAAATGATGCAACAACAGACAATATCTTCAAGGATTTTGAGATTTTTGAAGCCATGCTGGGCAAACACGCCATGCATGAACTCAAACAACTGAAACAAAACTTACTTCGTAACAAAGAACTGTCTCCATTGGTTGGAGGAGCTGAAATCTTGATGTCTTTCCATCCAGAGAAAAAAGGAATAAGCACCTTGTTTAGCATCCATAGCATGGATCAAGTCGACCAATCTGTATTGGATCAGACCTTCCTTACCCTGAGCAAAAAGTATAAAGTAAATACTGCCGATACAGCTGGAATACGCATCTATGAATTCAAGAACATCGAAAAGGACACGACTTTCAAGGATGACAAAAAACTGGACTCCGTTTTTTATGTGACCTACCAGGAAAATACCTTCTTCTCCAGTTTCAACAAGGGACTTTTGGTCAAAGTAAATGACAAGAAAGTTGAAAAACTTAAAAAAGAGCAGGTTACCTTCTTTAATGAACATAACAATCGGAATGCGCCATTTACCATTTATGTTCCCCAACAAAACATCGCATCCTTCATTTCTGTATTCAAGGAAAATCGCCCCGGTGATTTCTTAAGGCAATTTGTAAATCTAAAGGGAGAAACCGTTTGGAACATCAATTTCAAACAAGACGCCCTGATGCTGACGGGTGAAAGTCAGCTGGTTGATAAGGATAGCGAGTATATTGGACTTTTTGCAAACCAAAGCAAAACCAACCAACGCTTATACAATTATTTCCCTTCAAATACCATGATGTATGTGGAGTACTCTTTCAGTGATTCCAAATCTTGGTTTGAAGACCTAGCGATCTGGCAATCCAAGCAGGATAACTTCCAGCAATTACAGGGACAAGCCAAGGAAATCAACAACAATCGGGAAGGTCTATTGGCAGACTTCCAGTCAACCTTGGCTGGCAACTTTGCTGTTGCTGAGCAGAGCAATTCTGATTATTTAGGTTTCATCACCATTCAGGACAGCAGCAAACTGAATGAGATCATCGATAATATTGCGGAAAACGTAAGTGATAGTACTTATAGATTTAGATTTGCCAATATTCCTTATCGTTACTTTGGGGAAGGACTTAAAGCTTTTTCAAGACCATATTTCGTACGTATCAATGATATGCTAGTCATGGCAAATCAATTATCCACAGTGCAGGAATATGTGCGCAAATGGAAAAACAAGGATTTGTTGGTTGCGAGTCTAGGTTTTAAGAATTATGAACAAATACAGGGCAACGAGGCCAATGTCACCTTCTTTATCAATACTAAAAACGGCGGCAACTTCATTAATAACACCTTGAAATCTGAATATAGCCGTAAGTTCAGGGACGATGATGAATATGGATTCCAGGATTTTTATTCTTGGTCTTTACAATTATCAGGAAATACAGGGAATTTCATCAGCCGGTTCTACGCCATCTATAAAAGTAAAAACCGATTGGGAGTGACTCCCGAATGGACTTATGATATGGGCAGTAGGTTGATCAATGGCCCTTATGTTTTTGAACATTCCGATACTTCCCAATTCATCCTCGTACAGGAACAAGACCATACAGTGCATGCCATCCATCCTTCTGGGAATAAACTATGGTCCTCCGTGTTTTCGGGTAGAATTGTTGGCAAGGCAAAACAATTGGCCGACCGGAGTCTGTTATTGGTTACCGACAGAAGGAGATTATATCGATTCGATACCAGTGGAAAAACATTACAGGGCTTCTCCACCAGTGTTTCTTCTGAACCTACAGGAAGTCCAACCATCGCGGAGTTCAGTGGTGAACAGATCATTTTGATCCCTGCAAAGGACAGGATAATGGCATATGACATGGAAGGCGGACCGGTCAGCGGATGGGACAATGCAAGAATAGAAGGTGAACTTCTTGGACCAATTCACTTTATTGACCAGCAGGCCGTGGTTGCCAGCAGTTTCGGAAGAATTTATTTCTTTGACCAAACTGGCAATAAAACAAAGGAAATTGACATTCCAGGGGATGTTACGTTTGTGGGTTCGATGGGAATAGTGAACAAGGAAAATAATTATGAGTTTTATTGCACAGATAATGAGGGTAAATTACACCAAATAAAGGCAGACGGAACAAGCAAGGTCGTTCTGAATGGGGAATGGAAAAAAGGCTATGATGCTTACTTTGAAAATATCAATGGTACCACTGCTCCAGAATTGATCATAGTAGATGGCTCCTACCTTCAGGTTTTAGAACTTGGAGACAGCCCAAGACAACTTTATGACTATACGTTCACCCAAAATATAGATGCAGAACCTAATTTCTTCCCGGTTTCCAGCAGTATGTTTCAACTTGGAATTGCAGACCAAGAGAATTTAGTCTATCTATTTGCTGAAAATGGATCATTGGCAGACGGCTTCCCTGTGGAAGGATTACCACTGTTCTATTACGGCAAAATCAATTACAATTCTGGCAATTATTTATTAACGACAAAGCGAGATTACAAAATCTACGCCTTCCGACATTAACAGACTAATTTTCAATTGATTTAGATTGGCGATAATTTAAATAAAGTAAGATATTAAGCCGTAAAAATTTTTAATTGCAAACTTTTTTTCATTAGGTTTGCATTCACAAAAAACGTATGCTACAAGGAGAAGAATATTTAGAAGAGCTTTCCAGACCTAAAAAGATAATAATTACCACTCATCATAAACCCGATGGAGATGCTTTAGGCTCATCATTAGGACTATTTCACTGGCTTAAAGGAAAAGGCCATGAGGTGAATGTTGTGCTGTCATCTGATTTTCCAGACTTTTTAAGCTGGATGCCTGGCTTTGCAGACCTAATATACTTTCCTGATCAACCTGAGGAATCCCAAAAACTATTTGATGAAGCAGAAATAATCTTCTGTTTAGATTATAGTGCCCTTTCGAGGACCAATATTCTGGAACCCATAATCCGTGAGGCCAAAGGCCAGAAATGGATGATTGACCATCATTTAGATCCAGAAGATTTCGCAACCGTTGAGTATTGGGACTCCAGCGCAGCAGCAACGGCACAGTTGGTTTACACCTTTATTGCAGATGTCTACCACGACAAAGAATCCATCACTGCTGAAATTGCATCATGTTTATATGCAGGGATCATGACGGATACCGGTTCATTCCGTTTCAGGTCTACCACCTCTGCGGTTCACCATATCATTGCCAACCTGATCGATGCAGGTGCAAAGAATTGGGAAATTCATGAGAATATATACAATAGTTCCACAGAAAACCGTTTAAAGTTCTTAGGCTATAGCCTTTTGAACTGTTTGGAGGTGATTCCCGAATACAATACGGCCTTGTTTTCATTGACCAAAGATGATCTTTTGAAATTCAATGTCAGCACCGGCGATACCGAAGGTTTGGTGAACTATGCATTATCGATAAAAGGGATTAGATTAGCCGGTTTATTTATTGATAGAACTGAATTAATTAAATTATCTTTGCGTTCGATTGGCGATATCCCTTGCAATGAGATCTGCAGGAAATATTTCAATGGTGGAGGGCATTTGAATGCCGCGGGTGGCAATTCAACAGAGAAGTTGGAAGATGTGGTAGCAAAATTCAAATCTATCCTTCCGGAGTACTCAAGTTATTTAAAATAGAATATAATAAGCGTTATAAATAAAAAAATGAAAAAATCGATTTTAGTATTAACAGCATTAGCTGGTCTTTTTCTAGCTTCATCATGCCAAAGTTTCAAAAAAGGTGAAGGTGGTCTAGAATATAAATTCTTCGAAGACAAAGGTGGTGAAAAAGCTGTAGGTGGAGATGTTCTAGCCATGGATATTGTTGTTAAAACAGACCGTGACTCTTTATTGGCAAGTACTTATGATGTAGGATTGCCACAGATCGCCCCTGTAATCCCTGATTCATTGGTTCAAGGCGGATACGCTGGTGACAACAACACGATCTTGAAAATGTTAGGTGAAGGTGATAGTGCAACATTCAAATTGGACTTAGATACTATGGCTGCTAAAACAGGCCAACCAAAACCTGACTTCGCAGATAAATACATTCAATTTACTATCAAGGTTAAGAAACTTTTCAAAAAAGGAAGCTTAACAGATTCAGCTTTATTCGAACAAGTAAACAAATACTACTTGGCTGAAATGGAAGGTCTGAAAAAATCTGAAGAAGGAAAAATTGCTAAATACGTTGAGAAAAACAAATTGCAACCTAAGAAAACTGCAACTGGTCTTCAATACGTAATCAAAACTGAAGGTACTGGCGCAAACCCAGTTGTTGGTGATACAGTAGTTATCAACTATACAGGTGGTTTGACAAACGACAAAATCTTCGATACTAGCAACCCTGAGGTAGCTAAAGAAAAAGGTATCTTCCACCCAATGAAACAATACGAGCCATTGCGCGTACGTGTTGGTCATACTCCTGTTATTCCAGGATGGACTGAAGGTCTTCAATTATTGAAAAAAGGTGGCAAAGCTACGTTGATTATCCCATCTTCATTAGGATATGGTGAGCGTCAGCAAAGTAACTTGATCCCTCCTTATGCTCCATTGGTATTTGACGTTGAAGTATTGGATATTATCCCTGGTCCAAAAGGTGATACTCCACAAGTTATAGCTCCAACAGGTGCTCCAGTAGAAACTCCAGTTAACTAATAAGGAGTTCTTTTACAAAATTTATAAAAAAACGCAGTTTTCATTATGAGAACTGCGTTTTTTTATTCCATAGAACCAGATTAACTAACAATATATTAACTTTGGCAGCATGGAAGAGCAAATTGATCTGAAAAATCAGACTTTAACCGACACGCATACTCATATCTATTATCAAGCTGGAACCCCTAAACTGAAAGAACAGCTTGACCGATGTTTTAAGAATGGTATCAGCAGACTGTTTCTTCCGAATGTCGATGTGGAGTCCATCGACAAGGTTTTCCAAACCGTTGAAGCCTATCCTGAAAACTGTTTCCCTATGCTTGGTTTGCATCCTTGCGATGTAAAAGATGATTATCAAAAACAATTGGATCAGATCTACGCAAAGATTCAAGAGTCTAAGATTTATGCCATTGGTGAAATAGGGATCGACCTATATTGGGATCAATCCACTCTGGAAATCCAGAAAGAGGCTTTCAGAAAACAGATCCAATGGGCTAAAGACCTTGGACTGCCTATATCTATCCATTGCAGGGAGGCTTTTGATGAAGTCTTTGAGGTACTGGATGAAATGGCCGATGAGAAATTATTTGGCATTTTCCATTGCTTTACCGGTAGCTTAGAACAGGCTCATCGCGCTATTGCCCTAGGATTCAAACTAGGAATTGGTGGCGTGGTTACCTTTAAGAAAGCAGGCTTGGATGCCGTTGTGAAAGAAATCGACTTACAACATATTGTACTGGAAACAGATGCACCGTATCTGGCTCCCGTACCTTTCAGAGGAAAAGAAAACGAAAGCAGTTATCTGCTATATGTAGCCCAAAAGGTTGCAGACTTACATGAGATGGGAATTGAGAAGATCGCGGAAATAACTACCAACAATTCTAAACAAGTATTTAAGATTTAATTGATGTACAATATTTTTATCATTTATACCGGTGGCACCATTGGTATGGTAAAAGATCCAGAAACCGGAACTTTTATTCCTTTCGATTTTGAACTGATTGAAAAGAACCTACCTGATCTAAGTCGCCTGAACTATAAACTGACTGTGCACTCTTTTGAGCCTATCATCGACTCTTCCAATATGCGTCCAAGCATCTGGTTGGAGATGGCCAAGATCATCAAGGACAATTACGAGCTTTATGATGGTTTTGTAATCCTACATGGCTCCGATACCATGGCCTACTCCGCATCCATGCTGAGCTTTCTATTGGAAGGCCTACAGAAACCTGTTATTTTTTCCGGTTCCCAATTACCCATTGGGGAAATCCGTACGGATGCCCGCGAGAACCTGATGACAGCATTGGAGATTGCTTCTGCCAAGAGAGATGGCAAATCCATCATCCAGGAAGTATGTATCCTTTTTGACAATAAACTTTTCAGGGGTAATCGATCCTTTAAATACAATTCCGATAAATTCGAAGCTTTCCGTTCCCCGAACTTTCCCGTACTGGCCGAGGCTGGAATCCATATCCGATACAATGATGAGGTATTGGCCAATAATGCTGGGCAGGATTTTATCTGCCATTATCATATCGACAACCGTGTTGGGGTTCTTAAACTGTTTCCTGGCATCAGTCCCGAAACCATTAAGGCGGTATTGAATTCAGATGTAAGAAGCATTGTGATGGAAACCTTTGGTAGCGGAAATACCATGACGGATACCTGGTTCCTGGAACTGCTCCAAGAAGCCATCAAATCGGGAAAGAATATACTAGATATTTCGCAATGTAAGGTGGGTTCTGTAGAATTAGGCCGTTACGAGACTTCTCAGGGCTTGAAATGCATTGGAGTGCTCAATGGGTATGACATGACCTTTGAAACTGCTGTAACCAAGCTTATGTACCTTCAAGGTGAATTGGACAGTCAAGAGGACGTCGCACATTGGGTACAGCAGAGTCTGCGCGGCGAATTGACTAAAAATGATTAGTCAATACTTCCGCAACAACAAAAGTACTTCCACCGATAAATATGAGATCACCCTCTTGGTAATTCCTTAGGGTGGCTTCATAAGCTGCATCAATCGAAGCATATTCTTCACCCTTCAGGCCGAATGAATGTGCAAGTTCAGCCAGTTCCGCTGCTTTCATTGCACGAGGCATCTGGGGTGCAGCAAAATAATAGGTCGCTTGTTTTGGTAATAAAGGTAGAATGTGTGAAAGATCTTTATCCTTCATTGCTCCAATGACAAAGTGAAGGTTATTGAAATTTAAGGTGCTCAGATTACGAACCACAGCCTTTATCCCATCTTCATTATGCCCAGTATCACATATTATCCAAGGATCATTTGACAAGGTCTGCCACCTTCCCTTCAAACCTGTAGATTCTTGGACCTGACTAAGACCTTTCCTGATATCTTCTTCACCTAACTCAAAGCCCAAAGCCCTCAATTGATCAATAGCCTTCAGCACTCCAAGGATATTCTTCTTTTGATATGAACCTGAAAGATCCAATTGCCAAATGATACATTCTTCTGTCTTTTTGTTTTCAACCGTGATATCCAGGCCTGTCTGCTTCTTCTCAACCTGATGTACCTCATAATAGTCTTCAGCAAAAAAGATCGGGCTATCCCCTTCATTGGCTTTATTAATGAAGATATGTTCTATCTCACCCTGCTTTTCAGAAACAACTACAGGTACATGTGGCTTGATTATACCCGCTTTCTCCCCTGCTATCTGCTCCAATGAATCTCCAAGGATATTCATATGGTCCATTCCGATATTCGTGATCACACACAGCTCAGGCATAATGATATTGGTGCTGTCCAATCTTCCTCCTAGCCCTACTTCAATCACCGCAATATCAACTTGCTCTTTAGCAAAATAATCAAATGCCATGGCAACAGTCACCTCAAAGAAAGAAGGCTTAAGGTCTTCTATCAGCTCTCGATGTTCATTGACAAAATCAACAACAAGCTGCTCAGGGATCATTTGACCATCAATCCTGATCCTTTCCCTAAAATCCACGAGATGGGGGGAAGTATACAGGCCTGTTTTCAAATTAGACGCTGCCAATACAGAAGCAAGCATATGCGAAGTGGAACCTTTACCATTGGTTCCGGCAATATGGATTGATTTAAACTTTTGATGGGGATTGCCAAGAGCCTGGCATAGCAAAAGAGTTTTGTCTACATCGGGATTG
Organism: Sphingobacterium sp. LZ7M1; assembly: GCF_024296865.1. Lineage (GTDB taxonomy): Bacteria > Bacteroidota > Bacteroidia > Sphingobacteriales > Sphingobacteriaceae > Sphingobacterium. The sequence continues at coordinate 3,606,046 of NZ_CP101134.1, forward strand.
ATGGCACTGGCTCCATCACGAGTAAACATAGGTAATCGAGCAAACAAATACTCGATTACCTCTGCAAATGTTTTCATATAATTAGAATTATCTTACTCTAAATCTGAAGGTAATTAGCCCCGTTTGGGTCTGAGGCGCATTAGGCAGTGCATTCAATCGTGCTTGTTCAACTGCACGGATACACTTTTCAATTAATCTGTAGTCCGCAATGGTCGTACCTTTAGCCTGTCTGGCACGCACGATATTACCACTCTTGTCCACGGTAAATTCAATCTTGACAATACCGGTTTGCTGGCCATTGTCATCTATCTTCGGTGGCACCGTAAAACGTCTGTTTTCCAGTGATAACATCGCATCACCAAATCCCGAACCACCTTCGCCATAGTTACTAGCTAATGGATCCCCAAGTTTAGAACCTTGGTTCCCTGGTGTAGAACCAGTACCATCACCTGTACCTTGCGCATTATTTTTCTTGCCTTTGTACAAAGCATTAGGATTCACTGCTGGTGTCGCATTCTTTTTCTCCGCCGTAGCCTGCTCTGCATTTGCCTTTACGGGTTTCTCCGCTTTAGGAACTGCTGGTGCTTCTTCAACATCCTGGGTTGCTACTGCTTTATCAGCAATCTGCTGAGAAGGCGTAGGGATAGGTGTTGAATTCGGGTCTATCTTGTCCGGTTTCACATTGTTGGCATTCTCATCCATTGATGGTTCATCCACACTCATGTAATCATCTCCCATACCTTCTGGAGATGTACCATAGTTTACTATGATACCCCCCATACCGTATTCAGGAAGATTTTGACCAAATACAATAAAGAAACCAATAACGGCCAATCCAGCCATTACCAGTGATGAAATACCTAAAGCCTTTGGAAGATTATTATCTTCTCGATATTGATTGTAGTACATTTTCCTTGATCTCTTCTAATTCGACCTTCTACAGCCCAAAACGTTTAATAATAAATTATTAATCTTTCTTAGGCTCTGTTGCCAATACCATTTTGACCTTCAATCTGTTGGCAATATCCATTACCGAAATTACATTCTGGATAGGCACTGTACTGTCTGCATAAAGCATAACGGTCAATTCCTCACCAGTAGCAATATTGGATTGGATATAAGATTCCAGGTTCTCCAATGGAATAGCTTGTTTGTCCACATGGTAAACCAGATCACTCGTGATCGAGATCGTCATGGTCTTCTTAGCCACCGACTGCTCCCCAGCACTGGACTTTGGTAAAAGCAATTTTACCACCTGTGGGTTAGATACTGCCGAAGCCAACAGGAAGAACAACATCAGGAAGAACATGATGTCATTCAGGGCAGCTGTATGTACTTCTGCAGCGGGTTTATTTCTTCTATTACGTAAATTCATTTTTAGCCTTTCAATGATGGACCAGGTCTAGCTTACATGCTAGGCTCATCCAATAAATCGATAAATTCAATTGCATCAGTCTCAATGCGCAAGATCAAGCGCTCTACCATCATGTTCAGGATATGGTAACCGATATAAGCCAAGATACCAATGGTCAGACCCGAAGCCGATGCGATCATCTTCACATAAAGACCTCCAGATACCGAACCAATATCGATACCACCGGCCATCTCTACATCACGGAAGATCTGGATTACCCCAAAGATCGTTCCTACGAAACCTAACATGGGAGCAATACCGGCAATGATACCCAAGATATTGATGTTTTTCTCCAAACGAGAAACTTCCAATTTTCCTTGGTTTTCAATCGCGCCTTCAATATCCTTGATCGGACGACCTACACGTGTCAAACCTTTCTGCAACATTCTTGATAATGCCGAGTTGTTGGAACGACAAGCAGCCATAGCAGCATCGATTTTTCCGGACAATACACTGCTCTTTACAGAAGCTAATAATCCGCCTTCGGATTTACTGGCTTTGCGAATGGTAATGTATCGTTCAAAAAAGATGACCAATCCCAAGAAAAATAACAATAAGATTGGAATCATAATCCACCCACCCTTCATCAGAAGTTCAAGCAGGTTAAGGTTGTCTGTTGTAGCTAATGCTACCGGTTGTTGTTGTACTTGATTCAAGGTATCAACGATTGCAGGGTTTTGTACTAATGACATAGTTTATTAACGTATTTTGTGCTGTTTGATTGATTTACTTGTTTATTTTTTGATGCCAAGCATCCGCAACATAATGTTTCCTCACGTATTTCAGGGCAGAATCCGCCTGTTCTTTTGTTTCATAAGAATCCCAGATCACTTTCTTCTTGTTATGTGCAAGGTTGCTCGGAATTACCCGTACAGATTCTATTCCCGCCTTGTTAAATGACTCCGCCTGTTCATAGGCCTGAGCCAAAGTAGCATGCGTTCCTATAACGATCTGATAAGTGTGATTTGCAGGGATCAAAGGATTGTACACCTTCTTACCTGTACTTGTATTTGCTGTACTGTCTACCGTAGTAGCCGTCGCCGTACCGCTTGTATCCACAGGTTTTGCAACGGAGGTGTCAGGTTCTACGATACCGGCATTCAAAACGCTATCTTCCTTCTCCTCTGTTTTGCCTGAGCTGTTTGTATGGTTGACATAAAACAAACCAGCAATGACTACAATAGCCAAGACCGCAGCCCAAATATACCATTTTGATTTACCAGTGCTCTGAGGCTCCTCATAAACCTCTGGTACGACTTCCTGTTCTGCCACAGCGACTACCGGCTCTTCAACGATCTCTTCTTTTTCTTCCTCTTTTGGCAATTCCGCTTCAGGCTCTGGGGTCGTAGGTTCAACTAAGTCCACCTGTTCAGGGACCGGACTCGCTGCTCCTTCTATCGGCTGCAATTGGAATCCGCTCAGATCCTCAGCTTTAAACACCAGAGATGAGCCATGCTTGATCAATTGCCCCAAATGGTTCAAGGTCACCGATCCATTCTCTTTAATGGTTTCCAACAGATTCAATACGGCATCATGCACGTCAGCCTCTGCCGATTGTCTAGAGGTTTGTTTCGACTGTTGGATGTAATCTATAAAATCAACACCATCAGTAGATTTCCCGTCAAATTCCAAATATGTCACTGGAGGCAAATACACTCCGCGGCGATCATCATATACAGAAGGCGTGTGAATGCGTTTGAAAACTCCCAAACCCTTCACATACACCTCGTTTCTATGCTTTAATAGCTGATGAATGTATCTTCCTAAATCCATTTATTCCTTTGCTGCTGCAAATTTAAAGTTTGTTATATTAAAACGAAAAATTTAGACCACCTAAAATGTTGAAACCTAATTTAGGATAGTATAAATAACGTTGGTATTCTGTATTCAACATATTATTTGCCTTTACAAAAACACCTAGGTATTTCGTTGCTTTATATTCTGCTCCAGCGCTCAGATCAAAGAACGATGGAATGGTTTCCTTTTTATATGGGTTGCCATCAGGCACACCATTTAAGTAAGTGAACTCTTGAGCATAGGCGTTTCCGTGGAACAATGCCTCTGCATCAATGAACAATTTCTCAGAAATATTGAATCTAGCATTTGCCGCTAAACGCATTTTCGGCATATGCCAAGCCTCTTCCTGCTCCACCATGGTATATTGATCAATATTCAGACGACCACCCAAGTTCACCAATGAAGATAACCTCACATTGATCTCTCCTTCGATTCCCACATGCTTAACCGCATCGTCTCCATTTCCATCATAAACCAGATCAAAGTTGAACGGAGTCTCCATATTGTTCACGAACATGGCCATGCTTTCTACTTTTCTGTAGAAACCTTTTACCTTATATCCAAATGTCGCACCGGCATTACCCTTGATACCACCATAGATATTCATACGCTCCACTGTATTTTGGATGTTGGCATTTGGACCTAGATATGGGTTGATGCGTGTAAAATCACGGAACGAACCTTTTTCTACATTTCCTGTAACCCCTCCAAAGATGTAGAAGTACTCAGGCGCTAAAGCAAAATCAACTTCTGCTTCTGGGAATACGTTGAACCTAGAGTTATCGCCAAATTCAGAAACGATATTTGCTCCCAAGGTAATGTTGTAGTTATCTCCCTTGAAACGGATATACGGATTGATCGAAGCAATCGAGTTATTTAATTTTCCGCTTGAGGTGTTTACTCCCTTAAGACCGTTATAGTCCAAGGCCACATTCGCACCTGCGTTAAATGCACGGTAGCGTTTGTTCAAGTAACCTGATAACGCAACGGAATTTTCACCAGCCTCAAATTTATCCTTATAGGTATAGGCATCCGCCTTTACCGAGTAGCTTAATGCATCCTCATTCGCAGGATCATAATTGCTGGTCAACTCTCCACTGAAGTAAATATCATTGAATCGCTGTGCCTCACGGGTCGGATTGATGGTAGATCCATCTTGGTTAGTTGGAATACCATAAAAGCGGGTCCCATAACCATTGTAGCCAATTAATCCATCCAAAGTAAACTTAGGTAAGATACGGCGACCAAAAATACCGATCTCCTGTCTCGAGAATTTCTGGTCTTCCAAATTTCCTTTTTGGCTTAGGTGTTTTGCGAACCCACCAAAACGGATGTCTTCGTAATCTTCCACTGCAAAGTAAGCTTCACCCAAGATGGTATTGAAGTTACCCGCACCAAACTTCACATAATTACTCTTATGGTCCATGATTCTAGAAAATGGAGTTTCCATGATCTGTAATTCACTAAGGCCCGTATTGATGTCTAATTTTTTGTCAGGAACATTGCCATAGTTTAATTTAGGCATATATTCTCTTTTGTTTGACATGTCAGGACTACGACGGATTTTTACTGCATCAGCAAGAATAGGTCTATAATCACGAACGATATCAAATGAATCCAATGTTACGGGACGGTCGGTGGTATCTCTTTTTTGAGCATATGCCCCTACACCCATCCCCAACATTAAGGTTAATATAGCAGATTGTTTAAAAACAGTATTCAACTTCATCTTTTCCTATTCTTATTTAATTTTTTCCAATAATTGTTTCGCTTCATCCAAAATACCATCTTCTGTGTTCTCATAATTGTCGATTACACTTTCCAATGTTGATTTAGCTTGGAATTTATCGCCCTTACCCTCATAAGCCTGAGCCATTACAATAAATCCTTTCGCTACCCAATAGTCATATGAAGAGAAGGAATCAGATATATCCAGTGCAGATTTGATTGCACCATCGTAATTTTTATTTTTCAATTGTTGTTCCGCAACCAAGAATCTCGCTTCAGCGCCAGTCTCTGTTTTAGATTTCAAGGCAGCCAGGTTCAATTCTTTCATACCCTCAGACCCTTTTGAAGTAGATAGGTATGCTTTTGCAGCATAGAGATGTGCTTTTGCGATATCCTCTTCTGAAGATTTCTCGTACTTCTTGATGATATTCGCATAGGTCAATGTCTCTGCATAATCACCCATGTTGTAGTAACTTACCAATAGGTTGTTTACTGCCCATCCGTAGTTCTCCTTGTATTCTGAAGTCAACTCCAATTTCTTCAACACCTGTACAGCTTCATTGTAAGCTTTATTTCTCAAGTGTAGTTTAGAAACCGAGATCAAGGTACGCTCTGTATAGGCCGAAGTCCAATCATTCATGATGATATTGAAATCATGCATTGCCTCGGTATCCTTGCCTAGGTTCGCGTTACTTTCTGCACGGATAAAACGAGCATGTTTCTCTTGAATAGGTTTAGGGAATTTATCAAAGTATGCATTCACTGCTTCTACAGCTGCTTGCCAGTTACCACGGTCAAACAAGGTGCGCGCAATAGAGAAAGTATGAGAATCTTGTTCAGCTGTACTTAGGTCACCGATATTAGTGCTTGTAGCATAACGGATATATCCCGAAGCATCCCCTTTATCCAAATAGATGTTTTCGATAGATGCCAATGCTTGTTTAGCCTCATCCGTAGTAGGATATTGGTTTACCACACGTTGGAAAGTAGCTAATGCCGCATCGTTATCATCCTTGTTATATTGTACCAGACCGATCGTTGTCAATGCTCTAGGAACGTATGAACTTCTTGGGTATTGCTCAACCATTTTTTGCAGACCATCGATCGCACGGTCATGATCACCCATTAAGAAATAAGTATAAGGGATTTCAAATGCCACATCATCCGCATAGTTCGATTTTGGATATTTCGCCATTACCGAATTCAAGGTTGAAATCTTACCATTATTATCCCCCTGAAGACCTAACAGGATACCTTTTTGGAACAAAGCATAGTCCTGACTCTGCGCTCCAGAAGCGATCAAACGATCATAATAGTTTGCTGCCTTGCTGTAGTTTTTGATAGCTAAGTACGAGTCAGCTGCACGTGCCATCGCATCGTTTCTGGTATTCAGGTCGATGCCATCTTTTCCGCCACCGGCTAGGAAACGCTCGAAGTAATTTGCAGCCGTACTATAATTGTCTGCTCTAAAGGCAGCATATGCTAAAGCATAATTTGCATAATTGTAAACCTCTGTTTTTCTAGCTGCCGGCAATTGCAAGAATTTATTGAATGCAGCTACAGATTCTTTATACTTACGGACCTCATACATCGCTTCTGCTTTCCAATAGGTCGCCAATGCATAGATTTCTTCATCATTGCGGTTAGCTTCAGAACGCATGAACATAGAAATGGCATTTTCAAATGCACGCTCATTGTAGTATTCCAATCCGCGGTAGTAAGTTACTTTTTGGTATGCAGCATTTGCATCTTTACCTCTATTAGGCAAGTCTTCCAAAACATCCACCGCAGCACGGTAGTTTTTAGTGCTTAATAAAACCTCTGCCAATAAGGTCTTCGCCTCTTCTTGGCGCTTTGACCTTGGGTAAGTCTGCATGTACTCATTGATCGCATCCAAGGCTACTTGGTGAAACTCTAGATCATAGGACAGTTTTGCATAGTTGAACAAACCTTCTTCTTTTAATTGTGGATCAAAATCTAATTTTGAAGCTCTGAAGAATGCGTTCCGTGCGCTTTGCTTATTGCCTGTCTTCAAGAATGCATCCCCTAATGTGATCATGGCACTTTGGAAATAGGCATCCGGTTCTTCCAATTTCTCTAATTCAGAGATAGCTTTTTCGTACTCGCCTAATTTATAGTTGATATAACCGATTTGGTAGCTATCTTGATTGTTTTGGGTCTTACCTTGGTCTTGTGCTTGGAACCTATCGTAAAAGTCTTTCGATTTCTCCAAGTCACCTTTGATGAAATAGGTTGCTGCGATGATGCGCAACATCTCTGTCTCACTTTCCTGCTTAGTGGTTTCTAGCTTAGGCAATGCATAACTCAATACATCATCATAACGCTTATCCAAGAAGTACAAGGCTGTGATATAATATGGATAACTGTTCTCATAAGTTTTTGATCCTTCCAGACGCTCAAACTCATTTAGTGCAGTTTTATATTCTTGGTTTAAATAGCTTAGGTAAGCCGAATAATAGATAGAAGCCTCTTGGTACTGTCCCCTTAGATCTTTCAGTTCGTTGAAAACAGGTCTAGCAGCCTCATAGTCTCCCGTCATAAATTTTGCATAGGCCAATTTGAAACGGTATTCGGTATTCTCCGCTCCTGCTAAATTCTTACTGTCAATCTTTTCAAACCATTCAATGGCTTTTGGATAGTCTTTTTGAGCATAATAGGACTTTCCGATCTGGAAATAGGCTGCTTTGGAATTTGCACTTGCTGGATAATCTTTTATGTATTTCAAGAAGCGGCTCTCAGCATCTGTTTCTCCCAACTCTAAAGCACAAACAGCTTGATAAAATCGAACATTCTCTTTGAGTAAGCTTAATTCCTTCGTTTCGTCCAACTGAAGTGATGATTTCGTCCTGATCTCCTCAAACTTATCAAATTGTTTTGCAGCAGAACTGAACTTCCCTCTTTCATACAACTCCAGCCCATCCTTGTAGGCTTTATTCACCTCTTGCCATGCAGAATGTTGCGCCAATACCGGTGTACTCAATAAGCTCATCGCCACACCTAACTGGTAAATTTTTTTATACATATGATTGAATACTCCTTAAAATGAATGCGTCAGTATTTTTATTGAAAATCGTGCTGTAACACCTTGACAAGATGGTACAAGCCTTCAACCTACGAAATTAATGGATAACTTCAATGTTTTCCTCAAAAGTTGTTAACAACTGTGGATAACCTGAGCTATTTAACTTTATTTAACATTAGGTTGGGAAGTGAGATTTGAGATGTGAGATATAAGACATTTTTACTAAACGAAAGTGCTAAAACTTTAGTTTTTATGCTGCGTTTTCATCGACACGTTCCAAAATCTTTTTCAGCAAAATACTATCTGTTTTCCCTGATTAATTCCTGACCAATCAAGTTCAAAAGTTGTTCCAACATCAATAATTTTTGAATAAAGTTTTAAACAATACATTCACAAAAAAAAGAAGCTTGAAATCACATGATTTCAAGCTTCTTTTCTGTTTTTTATCTATTATAGCTAGATTTCTATCTCATATCTCAAATCTAACCTCTCAAATCTCTTACCCCCTCTTCCCTGCCAACAAATACAGAACGGCCATTCTCACGGCTACTCCGTTTTCTACTTGGTCTAGGATGATGGAATGACTGCTATCCGCTACATCCGAGGTAATTTCCACCCCACGGTTGATTGGTCCAGGGTGCATGATGACGATTTCCTTATCCAATGAATCCAAGATCTGTTTGTTCAAACCGTACAACATGGAATATTCACGCAATGAAGGGAAGTAAGCAATATCCTGACGCTCCAACTGGATCCGCAACATATTAGCTACATCACACCAGTTCAAAGCTTTCATGAGGTCATGCTCAACCTTCACGCCAAGGGAGGTAATATATTTTGGAATCAAGGTAGTTGGTCCACAGACCATCACCTCAGCTCCTTGTTTCTGTAAACAAAGAATATTGGACAATGCTACCCTAGAGTGAAGGATATCTCCAATAATGGCGATTTTTTTTCCTTCAACCCCACCTAATCGCTCACGGATAGAAAATGAATCCAATAAAGCTTGGGTAGGATGTTCATGGGCACCGTCTCCAGCGTTCACGATCTGGGCATCCACATGTTTGCTCAAGAAAACACCGGCACCTGCATAAGGATGGCGCATCACGATCATGTCCACTTTCATGGCCAAGATATTGTTCACCGTATCGATGAGCGTTTCACCCTTACTTACCGAAGAAGAGGATGCTGCAAAATTGACGATATCGGCAGACAGGCGCTTTTCAGCTAATTCAAAAGAAAGACGGGTACGGGTTGAGTTCTCAAAGAACACATTGGCAATGGTAATATCACGTAAAGAAGGCACCTTTTTGATTGGTCGGTTCAGTACTTCTTTGAAATTTGCAGCCGTATCCAAGATCAATTGGATATCGTTGCTATTTAAATCCTTGATACCTAATAAATGGCGGGTACTAAGTTGTTCAGATGTTGACATTTGTTAAACAATAAAATCTTTCTATTTCTTTTCGGTGATCAACACAATACTATCGTTATCATCCACCTCTTTCCAGCTTACAATTACTTTTTGCGAATCAATGGAGTCGACCTGTATACCTATATAGTCCGGTTGGATAGGAATCTGTCTCGAAAAACGACGGTCTACCAAGACCATTAATTCAATTCTGTTCGCCCTACCAAATGCTTGGATCGCATCCATCGCAGAACGGATAGTCCTTCCGGTCCAAAGTACATCATCAACCAAGATGACATCCTTGCCCTCTATAATAAAATCAATTACCGTACTGTTCGCAGCTAATGGACTGGCTCCTTTCATCCTGAAATCATCACGATAGAAAGTAATATCCAAAATACCCAATGGCACTTGAACTCCGGTCATTCCTTTGATTTCCTGTACTAATCTTTCAGCTAAATAGGTACCTCGAGGTTGAATTCCAATGATTACAGCGTTGGAGAAATCTCCATGGTTTTCAATTAATTGTTGAGACAATCGCTTGAGCGTAATCTGAAACTTCGGTCCATCTAATAATATCGATTGTTTCATCTATGGATTTATTTAGGCAAACTTAAGGCATTTTTTCCAAAAATCGTAATCTAAGCCACATTGGATTGGAAAAAATAAGGCAGCGTAAGATGGTTTAGTTGATGCAGGATGCAAAGGATGTTTTGAACCAGGATGGAAGTGATAAGAGGATGGGCCAAGATCGGGGAATGAACCAGGATGGAAAGGATGAGAGGATAGACCAAGATCTTAAAATAACATTGGCACTTATAACCATATTTGGACGCATTTCTGAAGAGGCGTATCGAATACGGCCGCTGCTAATGTCCTGTCATCGTTAACCGAAGGTTAACGAACTGTACGCCATTGCAGGCTTTATACTCATCAAGAGATTAGCCCTATACATTTAAACCAGGATATCATCAACAAACTACCAATGAACATGTTAGTTAGAACTGTGTCTGTAGTCTTTCAGGCCCATATTTATTTATCAGAAGGATATTTTTATCCGCCATACATCCCCAGCGGTGATGAATTATTTTAACAATGGTTTTAAACAATATAGGGTTAATGCAAAAACGATGTTCGATTAATCGAACATCGTTTTTGCGCGACCTCCAGGCTAACGTGCCATGTTTGCTAAAATAATGGAACCCCGATAGGGTTCTATATTTAAAAATAAAAGCGCTAATTTATTTTCATTGCCAACATGCTGTCATCACCTTCCAATAAATTTAGCCCAAATTTTTAATTCTCTCTACAAAAAAGGATGGCCATCTTTTCAGACAGCCATCTTTATTTTAAACTCTCATAATTTTATCTATCGCTCATACCAAAATATCTTGACACAAATGAATCATTAATCTTTTGATTTGGGTAACTTTTGGACAAGTATTCAATAGACTCCTTAGGCAATAAAGTTATCCTAATATCAACCTTCATTTCTGCGTCCAAATAGCTCATTAATTGATTTTGTGAATACGTTCCAAGAATGGAAACCATTCTATACGACCCAATAAATAGCTTTCCAGAATTAGGATAATATTGAAAAGATGCCGGCATAAACATCATTAAATATTCACGGTTACTTACTTGGTATTGTTTAATTATTTCTTTCTTATAACTAGGATCAAGAACAAACCATTCCCCACCGTTAATCCTAGCTTCATAAGTTACAATCCCATTGCTATAATATTGTTGGATATCTCCTACATTAATAAAAACTTCTGCAGTAGTAGAAGAATAGGTAGAATAACCTGGAGTCCAAGTTGTGGAATAAACAGAACATGCATCACAATTTCTAGAATAATCAAAGTACTCTTTAATTAAGACCCGTTTCTGTAGAGTTGAATTTCCTTTTAAAGAAATTGGTGATCCCCAACCATTACTTGTTAATGGTCCATAAAAATCCATTTTTGAAAGATCAATATAGAAGTCTCCAATATTTCCGGAATAATAACTTGGAATACCATTTCCGCTTAGAATAGTATTACCATTTGTCCCATTAGTACCATTTAAGCCATCTGCCCCATTTTGTCCATTTTGACCGTTCTGACCATTAAGTCCATCCTTTCCATTTAATTCTATCGCTGTTCCCCAATTCCCAGATTTTTTAGGACCAAAAAGCTTTTTAGAATTTAAATTCAGGTAAAAATCACCGTCTTTCCCAATTGCACTGCTAGGATCGGTCGTGCCACTTAAAATGGTACTTCCGTTTTCACCTTTAATCCCTTGGGATCCTGCAGCACCAGGAAGACCTTGTTCACCTTGAGGACCTTGAGCACCTTCTTTTTCACAGGCAGAAAAACTTAATAATAGAGCAATGCAGATCGCATTAAATACTAATTTCATATGATTAATAATTATGTTTGATTTGCCGCAAAAGTAGCCATACAGACATATTTAAGCTTACGGTTTACCGTAATTCAATAAATTAAAAATTGTTATCGGAGGTGCTTTCTAGAGATAGATAAGGTCATTTTGACTCTTGGTTCATTCCCCGATCTTGGCCCATCCTCCAATCCTTTCAATCCTGGTTCAAATCCAAATCTTGGTCCATCCTCTTATCCCTTCCATCCTGGTTCAAATACCCGAATACATCCCCCCACAAAAAAAGGGTTGCCGAACGGCAACCCTTTTCCCTTTCAAAGCAAAAATCTTATTGACTTGCTGCTTCGTATAACGGTCTATAAGTTTCAAAGATCTGATTAACTTCTTTCAATAGATCTTGTTGTTTGGCATCCGTCAATACCCTTTGGTAATTCTGGATAGCTGCCAAGCCGAAACGCATATTTCTAAATTCTAGGTTAGGCTTAGTTTCAGCGATGTTCATGTAGTAAGCCATATTTTCGCGAAGGAATTTCAGGTTTCTTTTCACGATTTCATTTGCTTTCTCGGCTTCACCTGATTTGTACATAGCATCGATCAAGGAGGTATAAGAAAACACTTCCGACATCAAGTAAGGACGCTTAGGCAAATTCTCATAGGCATTGTTCACCAATTTCTTAGCCTCGGTATTCTTGCCCATTGACAATAGGTTTTGAGCCGTTTCACCAAAGATATTACCAGCATACATGCTGATATAGCGGTATGAATCTGGATCTAGGTATTTGGAATGAGCGATATTTCCCCAAGTGAATTTGTTGATGATATTATTGTAAGTTCCCTCCACATCGGTAATCGGTCCTGAAACTTCACCTTCAGCAGCTAAAGCAACTGGCATCAGGCGCATGGCAAAACCTTCAGAAACCAGGAATTTCTCTAGACCGATCATATTCTCTTCTGGAGTAGTCGAAGTAAAATAAATAGGACGCTTCCATCCGTTGTTTGCCAATAGAGCCATGATCGAGAGGTCTGCTCTACTTACGATACCTCCACTGTAATTCCACTGCATGGTATCGACGATAGCATCTTCCCACTCTTTAGGTACTACTTTGTTAGCTATTACCGCTTGCTTATCAATCTTCAATTGCATATTCTTCGTTGGAAGGATATTTGCCCAATCTCCACTTTGCAACTGTACCTTATATTGTTGTTCATCGGAAAGCATGATTTGCAATAGATCCTCAACATCTACATAGCCAGGGATATTCATGTCACTGAAGTAGATTACATCACGAACACCATCCTTGATTTTCTCAGGATCGATGTTCAATGGCAATGCATCTGCATCATTTACTTTGTGCATCATCTGTTTCATGTACCAATCTGCACTTAATAAACTTAAGTTCACGACACGCACATCTGTACGGAAACCTTCAACCTCTTGAACATACCATAATGGATAGGTATCGTTGTCACCATAACTGAACAGGATGGCATTCGGCGCACATGATTCCAGATAATTCTTTGCCATATCACGGGCCAAGAATTTCTCCGAACGGTCATGGTCATCCCAGTTTTGGCTGGCCAATAGAACCGGTCCGCAAAGTAGGGAAACGGCAGTTGCCCCAATGGCCGCATTTTTGGCATTCACTTTCTTCGACAATAAGTCTGCAATCCAAATTACACCCATACCAACCCAGATACAGAATGCATAGAAGGAACCTGCATAGGCATAATCCCGTTCACGTGGCTGCAAAGGAGTTTGGTTTAGGTACAATACGATGGCAAGACCTGTAAAGAAGAACAATAGGGTCACTACAGAAGCATCACGTTGCTGTTTCTTGAACTGCCACATTGCCCCTAAGATTCCCAAAATCAATGGTAGGAAGAAATAGGTATTTCTACCTGCATTTTCCAATTCTGAAGTTGGAAGGGCATATTGACCTCCCAATCTTGCATTATCTATCGGTTTGATACCCGAAATCCAGTTACCTTCGGTAAATGAACCCTGCCCTTGTTGGTCATTTTGACGACCTACGAAGTTCCACATAAAGTAGCGGCTGTACATCTGTCCAATCTGATAACCAAAGAAAAACTTTAAGTTATCGACCATGGTAGGCACTTCATCTGGGCCTAAATTCAAGAACTCTCTATAATAGGATTCATGTTTATCGGAATATATACGCGGAAACAAGGTGCTGTGGCTCCATGTATAATCGAATTTTTTCTTCGCTACGACATATTTATTTCCGTCCTTACGGTAGATGTTTCCTGTCTCAAATACATCAGTGGGTTTAGCATCAAAGTACCTTCCTTTTAACAGAGGCTCATCGCCGTATTGTTCACGGTTCAGGTAACTTAAGAAGGTAAATACGTTGTCAGGATCAGAGTTGTTCAAAGTTGGGTTCGCCTTTGCCCTTACCATGATCATGGTAAATGAACTATATCCAAAGATTACGAATGCCAAACTCAACAAGGAAATATTCAAGATAGGTTTTACGTTTTTCCAGGAATACCAGATACCGAAAAGCAACAGACCAGCAACCAATAAAGTGAAGAAAGTAGCACCTGTACCAAATCCAAGCCCTAGACTGTTAACAAAAAACAGGTCAGAGAATGCTGCAAATTTGATCAGAAATTGAATTACTCCCCATAAAACCACCGCTAATACAATTACCCCAATGATCAAGGCTTTGGCAATACCGCCTCCAGTAACTTTGGACGTTCTTCTGAAATAGATTACCAAGGCTATTGCTGGAATAACCAATAAGTTCAATAAGTGAACCCCAATGGATAGCCCCATCACATAAGCAATTAGGATCAACCAACGGTCTGCCCCTGGCTCATCAGCCTTAGCTTCCCATTTTAGTATAGCCCAGAACACAACTGCAGTACACAATGAAGACATGGCATAAACCTCAGACTCAACTGCTGAAAACCAGAATGTATCCGAGAAAGTATAAGCCAATGCTCCTACAACCCCTGCTCCCATGATCTTGATCAGATTACCTTCCGAGATTTCCTCTTTAGCACTCAAACTAACATAAGCTTTCTTGGCAAGTGCAGTAATGGTCCAGAACAAAAAGGTAATGGTCAAACCACTACATACTGCCGATCCCACGTTCATCCAATATGCAATTCGGGAGTTATCACCCATGGCAAGGTTGGAGAAAAGGTTTTGGATCATCAAAAATAAGGGTGCTCCCGGCTGATGCACAATTTGTAATTTGTACGCCGAAGCAATAAATTCACCTGTATCCCACCAGCTTGTTGTCTTTTCAAGCGTCAAAATGTAAGTCAGTGTAGCAATAATACCCACTACCCATCCTAACAGGTTATTGATTTTTTTATAGTTCATACTAAAATATAGAAGGGTTTTCTAAAAATTATGCTTCGAAAATAAGGAATACAAATTATAATTAGACAAATAGTTTCTAATTTCTAGCAGTAAAAACCCATAATCTTAGCTACCGATAGTCTAATGAAAGATAAAGTGAAAAAATATCGGCTTGAAAATCAGTATATTTAATAATTAACGCACTTTTTTATTTGCAGAATAGAAAACTCGACGTATATTTGCATCGTCAAAAGGGAACAACCCGATGACAAAACCACAAAAGTTTGCCCAATAGTATAATGGTAGTACGACGGTTTTTGGTGCCGTTTGTCTTGGTTCGAATCCAGGTTGGGCAACTCAAAAAAAGGCTTGAAACAATGTTTCGAGCCTTTTTTGGTTTATTGGAAAACCAAAATACCAAAATTTTTAAAACCCTGACAAATAGCCATTTGACACGAATAGCAAAAAATTAGGATTTCAGTAGAAACTACTCAATATAAAACCTACATCCATTCGAATCTTATTCTAAAAAACAGAAGTTTAAGTCTTGCTTTTATCCCACTCTTATTCGAGACATATTCGAGAATTCATCGAAAATACTAAGCCGAATTGTTGACTATTGATTAGGTCATTTTGCGAATTTTCGGAATATGTCTCGAATAAGGTCAATATATAACCCAAAACATCTGCTTAATACCAGCTAGGAATAAGCTAAATATACCGATGCAGAAATGCTATATTCGAGTATTATGGATCTGTACCCTCCTATTATTAGGTATTTTTTAATGCGAGTTATTTAAGCATATTTGACTTTTGCTACTCACATGAAAAAAAGCTTCTACCTTTTTCTTTTTCTTCATATCAGCATTGGGGTATTAGGACAGCAATCCTTAAAGCCAAACCCGATTGTGGATAGCTTAATCCATGTACAAAAAACGGGTAAAACAGACAGCATCAAAGCGCGAGCAAACTTTTTGCTTTCTGATTATTACTATAAAGATACAACACTCTCCAAGTCCTACCTAGAGTCGGGAAGAAAGTTAATACAGAACAACAATTTCCTGACCGGTCTTTACCACCATTATTATGCAGGCATCTATTTTTACCTAGATTCTGAAATTGCCATTCGGGAATATAAATCCGCTATTGCGTACTTTGAAAAGGCACACAGCAAGGAAAGTCTTGCCTTTCAGGCGAAATCATGGCATAATATCGGGGTGCAATACCAGTTCCTTGGAGAGCCTAAAAGGTTTATGGAAATCTTGATCGACCATAGCATCCCTCTTTCCCAAAAGGCACAGGACCATGGACAGACTGCACTCTATTTTGGCGAGATCGGGATGATGCTCATGAATAATCAGGATTACCAGACTGCTTCCCAATATTTTCATAAAGGATTAAAGACCATGGAGGCTCATCAGCCCGTTGATCAGGCAGATCATTTGGAAATACTCGTCAATACCGCCAGGAATTTTCTTTTCCTAAAAAATCTGGATTCCGCAAAAATATTTATTGACAGAGCGGAACAAGTCGCTATGGAAATCAGGGACAACAGCCTTTACTATGATTTCATTGCCGTTAAGTCCAATCACCTTAATGAATCGAAGCAGTTCTTAGCCGCAAAAAAATTATTGTTACCCGCAATTGAATCTGCAAAGAGGGACAATGTATCCGATTCGCATACCTATAAAATCAATGCACTTTACTTCCAGCTGTACAAAGCATATTTTGGCAGCAACAATTTCCTACAGGCCAAGGACGCTCTTTATCAAGGCATGAAATACGAGCCCTATAAATCGGCCATCAACACGGTTATTCGATATTCCAAATTGGCCGAGGTTTATGAGAAACTTCATGATTATCCATCGGCCTATAGATATGCGCGACAGGCATTTCAGATCAGGGACTCCGTCTATAATGAGGATTCCAGGAAAGAAATCAATGCCATGGAAAAAAGATTGCAATTATCACAAAAGGAAAGGCAGATCAACCAACTCAAATCAGACAACGAGCAGATCAGTTTAATCCACAAAAATCAACAGTTAATACACAGTTTAATAGCAGTAGGAAGTTTTATTCTGCTTTTGCTGGTTCTTTTCTTGATCTATGTTTTCCAAAACAATAGACGAACGAGTAAAATAAAGCTCAATATGTTGGAGCAACAGAATAAAATCGAGGTAGCACAGGCTGTCATGCATGCTGAGGAGAATGAAAGGCATAGGATAGCTCGAGAATTGCATGATGGATTGGGCGGTACCTTATCAGCCATAAAGTATAAACTATCGATGGACTCCGAGAGCAATACGCCGGCATTGATGAAGGAAATCAACAAGCAATTAGAAAACTCGATATCCGACCTCAGGGGCATTTCCAGGAACATGATGCCAGGTACTTTAATACAGTCTGGATTGGATATAGCACTCAAAGATCTTTGTGCATCCTTAGCCACTGAACACCTACAGGTGGAATATCATTCCTTTACAATCCAGGACAGCCTTTCTAAAGACAAACAACTAAATATCTATAGGATTATCCAAGAATTGCTGACCAATAGTATCCGGCATGCTGAGGCTAGTAAGATCTTGGTTCAGTGCAGCCAGGCGGAAAATAAATTTTTCATAATGCTTGAGGATAATGGCAAAGGATTTGACAAAGATATCTTGAAAAACAACATGGGGATGGGAATTAACAATATCAGAAGAAGGATTGATCTGATGCAGGGAATTTTTGAATTGGATTCCACGATTTCCGAAGGGACAACGGTTAATATTGAATTAAATGTCTGAAGGAAGGAAAAAACTAGCATTAGTCGACGATCATCCTATCGTAATTGAGGGACTTAAATCAGTTCTGTCCAAATGGAACAGGCAATATGATTTAATCTGTTTCTCTAATGGCCTTTCTATTTTAAATTATTTGCATGATCATCATATTGATATTGTCCTATTGGACATTTCTCTGCCAGACATCAATGGTCTGGAAGTATGCAAAAAAATAAAGATAGAAAGTCCGAGGACAAAAGTCATAGGGTTAAGTAATCAAGCTGAGTACAGCGTAATCTCCATGATGCTTGAAAACGGAGCTTCGGGCTTTCTGCTCAAGGAGGTTCCTTCGCAAGAAATTATGGAAGGATTGGATCAAGTGGTAAGAGGTGAAACCGCTTTGAGTGCGGAGGTCAAGAACATCTTGTCCAGCCAATCGAAGCAGACGCAGAGTTTGCCTTCACTTACGAAACGGGAAAAGCAATTGATTCAATTGTTGGCCCAGGGAAAAACGACCAGCAAAATTGCTTCTGAGCTATCCTTGAGCAAATTTACAGTAGATACATACCGTAAGAATCTTTTGCAAAAGTTCAATGTCAAAAACAGCAGTGAACTATTGGTGTTACTCATAGAGAACAAGATGATATAATTCGTTGATAACAAATGCATCAAAATATATAAAAGAGCGAAAAGGATGTAAGGATATTGTAGGCAATCCCTATTCATATTTTATATTCTGAAACATTTATCTAACTTTGCGGCTACATAAAGTTAACAGGCTCAAAAGAAGCTTTAAAATGCTGCAGAAATCGAAATATCAATATAAAAACCCCAATAAATCATTTCACCATGCCTTTGCAATTTAACACCGTAAAATTATTTGCTGGTTCAGGAACTTTAGAACTAGCAGGCAAGATTTCAAAATCTTACGGAAAACCCCTAGGAGACATGACTTTGTCGAAGTTTTCTGACGGCGAAATTCAACCATTCTACAACGAGTCCGTTCGCGGTAGTGATGTGTTTTTAATCCAATCTACCAATCAACCCACAGACAATCTATTAGAGTTATTGTTGATGATCGATGCAGCTAAGCGTGCTTCAGCGCATTACATCACGGTAGTTGTTCCCTATTTTGGGTATGCACGTCAGGATCGTAAGGACAAACCACGTGTTGCAATAGGAGCAAAAATGATCGCAAACCTAATCACTGCTGCTGGTGCACACCGCATCATGACCATGGACTTGCATGCTGCTCAGATCCAAGGATTCTTCGATATCCCTGTTGATCACTTAGATGGTGCCATTATCTTCGTTCCATATATCAAATCATTGAAATTGGAAAACTTGATGATCGCTTCTCCAGACATGGGTGGATCTTACAGAGCTCGTACTTTTGCTAAATTCTTCAATGCAGAGGTTGTTATCTGTGACAAACGCAGAAAACGTGCTAATGAAATTGAATCGATGTCCATCATCGGTGATGTTACAGGACAGGATGTGGTATTGATCGATGATATCTGTGACACTGCAGGTACGCTTTCAAAAGCTGCTGCCCTGATCATGGAAAATGGCGCAAGATCTGTTCGTGCAGTATGTACACATGCTGTATTATCAGGTAAAGCATATGAAACCATTGAAAACTCCGTATTATCAGAAATGATTGTTACCGATACGATCCAACTGAATCCGGAGAAGGCTGCTCAAAGCACAAAAATCAAGGTTCTTTCTACCGCAGATCTATTTGCAAATGCTATCAAGAATGTAAATGAACATGGTTCTATTTCGGATTTATTCGACGTTAAATAAACCATTATTCTCATAGAACAAGGGAAAGGATGCTTCAAAAAGGCATCCTTTCTTCTTTTTGGAGATGTAGCCCACAGATTAACAGCAATTTATTTTCGCATTAGGACCAAAAAATCTTTCAGCAATTCAATTTAATGATTATCTTTGCACCTCAAATTTTAATATATTAAAACATGAAATCAATTGCTATTAGCGGTTCTGCAAGACAGAACGTAGGGAAAAGAGATGCTAAGGAATTGCGTTACGAGGGAAAAATCCCTGCAGTTCTTTACGGTGGTAAAGAACAAACACATTTCTCGGTATCCGCAGCTGATTTGAAACCAGTTCTTTACACTCCAGAAGTTATCTTCGTAGAATTGGAAATCGGTGGCAAAAAATCAAAAGCTATCGTTCAAGAAGCTCAATTCCATCCATTAACTGACGAAGTTACTCACGTAGACTTCTTACAATTATTTGATGACAAAGAAGTTTCTGTGAACATTCCAATCAAATTGGTAGGTACTTCTCCAGGTGTTAAAATGGGTGGTAAATTAGTTCAAAAATTACGTAACCTTCGCGTTAAAGCTCTTCCTAACAACTTACCTCAAGAAATCGAGGTTCCTATGGAAGGTCTTGAAGTTGGTAAATCTTACCGTGTAGGCCAAGTAGCTTTAACTGATGCTAAAGTATTAAACAACGCTGACGATACGATCGTTTCCGTTACTATGTCACGTGCTCTTCGTCAAGCTGAGCAAGAAGCTGCGAAAGCTGCTAAAGGTGGTAAAAAATAATTTACTGGCACAGTATAAAAAAATTGAAGGCATCGAAATATCGATGCCTTCTTTGTTCAAACTAAATATATAAGAGTTAAATGTTTCCTAGATCTTGGATGCTTCTTTTTCAATAGCATCTATGGTTGGAGCATAATCGACCCCTAAACCTTCCTGTTGATAAACCAATTCGCCCTGAGCATTGAATAAGCTGATGATATTGGAATGCGAGAAATCAATTGGCGATATCTGTTTATAATTCACCGCCAAGGTTGCTGCAAACTCCCGGGTATCTTCCTCATTGGACCTCAGGAATATCCATTGCTCCCCATCCATTTCATTTTCAATGGCAAATTGCTTGAGCCTTTCCGGTGTATCGACCTTTGGATCAATACTGACCAATAAGAATTTGATCTTGTCCTTGTTCTTGGACTTCACCGTTTTTTCAATATGGCGCATATCGGCGACCAATCTTGGGCATGCAGCCTTACAGGATGTATAGATCATGACCGCGACCACGACATTTCCCTTTAGATCTTTCAGCTCCATTTCTTCCCCATTCTGGTTGGTCCAATGCGAGGGAAGGTTATAAACGGAGAGGTCAGAAAGAGAGTCCGTCAGGGTAGGCTGTTTGAGCTCTACCTGGGTACTCGTTTCAGGATTCTGGCAAGCTTGAGCCAATAACCCAAACGCAAACAAGGCCATTAATAAATTCTTCATCATATCATTATCTATTTTACATCTCTTGCGCAGCGAAAACCAAGGTTTCTACTGCTATAGGAAGCTTTCATGCTTCCCCGAAAAGCATAGCGCATAAATGCAGCGTAATTCATCAGGTCGGAGGCATTTACAGAAGCCCCTCCGCAGAACAGGTTCCCATCTTCCCCTTTATCCTTCCTGGACTCGCCAGTCAAAAAGATACTGTTAAAATCGGAAGTCCATTCCCAGACCAATCCATGCATATCATATACTCCCCAATAGTTCTTAAAGGTACTCCCGACTTCATTATTATAGGTCTTAGCCGTCTCATACCAACTTAGGATATATTGATTATAGGATTTTTTGGTCCTGGCATCCATGGTTTTGGCATCCGACATCGCGGCATATTCCCATTCATCCATGGTCGGCAAGCGCATCCCTTTACTTTCACAGAACTTTTTGGCAGCATACCAGGACACATTGGTCACTGGAGCCTTAGCCTTGGCCGGTGCATAGTCAAAATCAGACTTCCAATAAGCCAAGTAGCTTTTATCAGCAAACAATTTTTTGATCTGCGATTTGCTATAGCTTTTATTTGTCTCTAAAAATTCCAGGTAGTCCTGATTGGTGACAGGGAAGACATCCAGATAGAAAGCTTTCACTGCAACGGGACGCTTATCTGCAGTACCATATAATGGCACATAGCTACCCTTTTTGATCAGGACCATATCTTGTGCTTGGGCGGCATGAAAACTGAGCAGGCCCAACAGTAGATATCTAAAAATTTTCCACATCATCAATTCTCCTAGAGTCTGGCGAAGCTACATCACAGCTCCCAAACGATATTATTTTGCGCGACGATCCCTCACATTAATAGGAGTTACGAAAGTCTTATTATTGTCCCAATTGTTATATACATAGTTCAACACATCGGCAACTTCTTGATCAGACAAAGCCTGTCCTGGCATGACTGAGTTATATTTCTCGCCATTGACGGTTATCTCACCCTTCAAACCGAACAAGACCGCATCGATTGCTTTTTCTTTATTGTTGTTCAAGAAATCAGACTTTGCCAATGGAGGGAATACACCTTTGATCCCTTGTCCTTCACTCTGGTGACAAGCCAAACAGGTTCTGCCAAAGATTGCTTTTCCATCTGCAATGGATTGATTTGGTGTTTTGGCAATAACGGATGTTTTCCTAGCCTTTTTAGGCATATGTTGAATGGTACCTCCTTCTGGCAGATAGATTCCTTCCATGATTTTACCCGAATAGATCTGGTGGTTTTCTTCACCTTCCACTTTCAGCATACCCAAGGCACCTTTGTTGAAGGCACGGAATATGGAGTGATCCACCAACACCAGGGTACCCGGTACTTCGACCTTAAACTCTACCATGGCGGCACCACCTGCGGGAATCAGGGTTGTTTGGACATTTTCGTTGATCAGATCACCGCCTTCCACATGCACTCTATCAAATATTTCACCGATAACATGGAAAGAGGAAACTAAGTTAGGACCACCATTTCCAACGAAAAGACGGATGGTTTCACCAACTTTGGCCTGAAGGGCATTTTCATTGACCAAAGCACTTACATTACCATTGAAAACTACATAATCAGCTTCTTCTTTGATGGCTTTATTCATATCAAATGCCTGTAAGCCTTGCTCACCATAGGAACCTTCGGTGTAGAAATCACCCTGCATCACATAAAATTCCTTATCCACTGGAGGCAATCCACCTTCTGGTTCGACAAGGATCAAACCGTACATTCCATTGGCAATGTGCATACCTACAGGTGCTGTAGCACAGTGATAAACAAAAAGACCAGGGTTCAAGCATTTAAAGGAAAATGAAACCTCATGCCCAGGCGCAACCAATGAGGATTCAGCACCACCACCGGGACCTGTTACGGCATGTAAGTCAATATTGTGAGGCAGTTTGTTGTCGGGATGGTTTTTAAGCAAAAAGTCAACCTCATCCCCTACTCTGGCGCGAATAAACTGGCCAGGAACGGAACCTCCAAAAGTCCAATAGGTATATTTAACCCCATCGACCATCTCACCTTCTAATTCCAATATTTCAAGGCTTACTTTTAGTTTTGCAGCATCTCGTTTACCGACAGGTTTCGGCACTAAGGGTGGCGAAGTAAGCTCCGCTACGATTTCCCCTTTGACCGGAATCTTGGTCGTATCGATCTGTTTATTTTCTGCAGAATGCTTACAGGCAGTAAATGCCATGGTAACCCCCAATAGTATACTAAATAAAGTGACTTTGTTTTTCATGTTTCAGCATTATTGTTAATTTATCTTCCTCTTTCTTAATAATTAAAAATACCGCAAAATTGAGTGTTTTTAAATGACACTAACCATACAAAAAAGTGGCCTTCATTACATTTTCATGACAAAATTCCTGACGAAAATCATGCACCATAAAAGCTGGCTAAAAACGGAAAAAAGAGGCTTTGGGAGAGCCTCTTTTTTCAATAAAAAATTTATTCAACGGTGTTTAAGGATTTTTGCTGGCGCAAAAATTGAGTCAAAATTTATGGAGAATCTTATTTCGTATTTTCCTCTAATCGGATGGATTTGGGAAATAGGATATTGTTTTCTAAGTGTATATGTTTATGCAGATCTTGTTCAAAGTCGCGGAGCATATCAAAGGCAACACGATAGGTATTGCAGGCATCTTCTGGTGCAGTATAATTGTCTGTCAATTCAGCAATTTTTGCAAAGCGGCCACCTTCAGTTTCGTGTTCATGGATCATCATGCTGATCGGGTTCTGAACGGAGCCGAATCCTGGCTGAACATAGGCTGCTGGATTTGATTTTGTTTCCTCTAATTTTTCAATATATGGGAAAAGAATCTTTTCTTCTTTTTCCAAGTGATGACCTAGGTCCACCGCACTTTCTTCGAACAATTTATTGATTTCATAGAGTTCAGGATGTCTTTCACCATGTACACGAGCCACTTTATTTAGGTAAGCCAAAAGAACCGGTGTTTTTTCCCGCACATATCTATGATGTGTTTTTACGATATAGGATACCAATAAATCCGAAGGCCATGAATTGAAATCTATTTGCTCGCCGGCAGATTCATTCAATACATTGTTTAGGTCATCCAATAAGCTATCCTTATTGATCCCTTTTTTATCGGCAACTGTTCCAATGGCAACTTGGCCACCACAACAGAAGTCCATTCCATACTTGGTAAATACAGCAGCTGTTTTAAAATTCTTTGCCACAACATTACCGATTTTTTCATTTATTAAGTTTTCCATGATTTTATTGTTTATTATTTTTAAGTGTTAAATCAAATACAAACCAAGCACATGCAAATACCCCGATGGCAAAAATGATGTCCCCAGGGGTCCGCATCCATTTCAGGAATACCATACCAGGTTCTTGCATCAACTCGGCCGAACGGGCATACCACATACCCTGCCCAATACTTTCAATGGCTTGCCAGATTCCTACAGGCAGCAAACTGAGGAGCGCCATTCCCAGCAATCCGATATTTAAGCTCCAGAAACCGACCTTGATCAATTTATCATTCCATTTGACATCGCGATACAGGCTTCGAAGTACAAAAAGCATCAAACCAATCCCAAGCATTCCATAGACACCGAATAATGCGGTGTGACCATGTAAAGGCGTGGTATTTAAGCCTTGCACAAAATAAAGTGCAATTGGCGGATTGATGATAAATCCAAAGACTCCTGCTCCCAGGAAGTTCCAGAACGCAACGGAAATCAAGAAATAGATTGGCCATTTGTAATCTTCCAACCATTTTGTGGCTTTTGAAATCTTATAGTTATGGTAGGCTTCAAATCCAATGATGGTCAACGGAACAACTTCCAAAGCACTGAAGGTGGCACCCAAGGCCATAACTGCAGTTGGCGTTCCTGAGAAATATAAATGGTGAAAGGTTCCGAGGATACCGCCCGACAGGAATATGATGGTGGAGAACAATACACTGGAAGTTGCACTCTTAGGTTTCAATAATCCTAAGCGAACGAACAGGAATGCCATAACCACGGTTGCAAATACTTCGAAGAAACCTTCTACCCATAAATGCACTACCCACCAACGCCAATATTCCGCAATGGCTAAATTTGTCTGTCTACCCCACATCAGACCTGCTCCATAGAACAGGGCGATGGCCGAACAGGAAATAAGGAACATCACGATCAGGTTCTTTTCTTCGCCACCATTTTTCAAGATCGGCAACAATGGTCTCACCATTAAGGCTAACCAGACGAAGAGACCAACGAAAAGGAAAATCTGCCAGAACCTTCCTAGGTCCACATATTCATAGCCTTGATGGCCAAACCAGAAGTTTTGGACCAAGTCCAGTTTTTGCATGACACCGTACCATTGCCCAAACATGGAACCAACCACGATGATCAGTAGCGCGATAAAAAGAAAGTTCACGCCGAAGACCTGGAATTTAGGGTCCTTTCCGGAAACTGCTGGCGCAATGTAAAGCCCTGTAGCCAACCATGCGGTTGCAATCCAGAAGATGGCTAATTGGGTGTGCCAGGTACGGGTAACCGAATAAGGAAGGAATTGATCGATCGGAATTCCGTACAGCCCATCCCCTTCTACACCATAGTGAGCAGTGACAATCCCTAAACCGACCTGTACCAGCATCAAGAGACTGACTATCCAGAAGTATTTCTTCACCAACTTCATGGATGGTGTAACCCCCTGTCTCAACAAAGGATCTTCAGCTGGATAGAGCAGTTCATCTTCAGCCCCGGCCCTAACTTGCCATATAACCAAAGCACCCACACAAAAGATCAATAAGATGATACTTACTCCTGACCAAGCTAATAGGTCCATGGTCATTTCGTTGCCCACTAATTTTTCGTTAGGCCAGTTATGGGTATATGAAACCTTAGAATCGGGCCTTTCGGTCACGGTCGCCCAAGTAGCCCAGAAGAAAAAGGCATTCATCTTATGCATCCTTGCTTCATCCTTGATGGAATTCACCGGAATGGCATAATCCTTTCTCAACTGGTCGAATTTGGGATCATTGGTAAATAACCCTTTGTAATACTCAGAAAGTGCTTTGATGGCAGATACTCGATCAGAATCAACAGTAATGGTATTCCTAGCTGCATCGAAGGTATTCTTCCTGATCTTAGATTTTAAGCGGGTTGCCAACATGGCCTGTTGATCTTCGCCTATTTCATCATATGGTTTAGAAAATTCATTATTTGCATAGATGTCCAATATATGTAAGGCTTCGCGGTGCAACCAATCTGCAGTCCAGTCTGGAGCGACATAAGCACCATGCCCCCAAATGGAACCTACTTCTTGACCACCTATACTTTGCCAAATATTCTGTCCATCCTTAATATCTTGTTCCGTAAAAATAGTTTCTCCAGATTCATCGACGATTTTTTCTGGAATTGGCGGGGAAACTTGGTAGATCTCATAACCGTAGTATAGCAGTACTGAAAATGACAATACTACCACGAGGATAAAGGCCCACCATAATTTTTTCTCTCTTTTCATTCTTTAAAGGCTTTAGCATGATAAGATGGTCCCATAGCTTGGGACCATCCAAAAAATTGTTTCAAACTATTCGGCTATGATCTTTCCTTTCATTACCGCAAGGTGACCAGGAAATGAACAGATGAAATCATAGGTTCCTGGGCTTTCAAGTGTAAAGTCGATTTTGCTTTCTTCGCCACCGCCAATTAAATTGGTATGGGCTAGAACATCAGCTGTTGCAGGGACATAGTCTGTAGCTTGTGCCTTTATTGCCTCTTCTCCGAACTTAATGGGGTCAGTACCTAGTTTCAAAACAACCAAGTTATGTCCCATCACTTCTTTTTTCATGGTACCAACGTGCTTTAATGTAAGACTGATTGGCTCCCCGGCTTTGACATGTAATTCATTTACATTGAACTGCATTTGATCGTTGCTTTCTACCACAATGGTATTTGAAGTTGCGGGAGCAGCAGATTCAGGCCCAGCTGCAGGAGCAGGAGTTTCGGTTGCTGTTGCTTCGGTAGCATGTGAACTGTGATCGGTAGAATCAGATTTAGGTTGTTCTGAATTGCCACATGAAGCTAAAAATAAGCATGAGCATAATGCAAGAGTTCCAATGTTAAAGGTAGTTTTCATATAATGTGTTTTGTATTTAAGACAAAATTGTCTTTTTTATCCCTTGAAAAAAATTCCAACGGTCACATTTTTCAGTGATGCTAGTAATATTTTACTTTTATTCAACATTTAAGACCTAGATTGAGGCCATAAGATTGCAGCGCAATAGGAGGATTGGGCCATGAAAAAACCTTCAGGAAATTCACTGAAGGTTTGATTAGAAAGAAGTATTTATATTTTTCTGAATTCCAAAGGTCATTTAAGGATTTATCCTGAGCAAATCTTGAATGCTTCTACCAGCAGCCTGAATTTGAACGGCAGAACTCTCGGGGATATATTTGATAAGGACATCAAAAGTAGCGTTCTCCCGAAATTTATTGAATTCAACAGAATTGGCTTGGCCAGATGCAAGGATTTCATTGCCTTCCCATATTAACTGCAAAAAATTGTTTTTAGTGTCGGTATTAAACCCCACTTTAAAAGGGGATATCCGGTACTTTAAATTGATAGTGGGACTAACATAGTCTACATACTCCCCATTTTTCACGAGTTCATTCCATTCATAACGGAAGTAATTTGAATAGAACACTCCATTATCAAGGATGGGATCATTGTATCTCCAATATATAAAGCTAATTCCTTTATTGATGTTGACATTTCCCAAATTAATTTCATTATTTAAATAAGAGAAATTGGGTTTGGTCACATCATAATCCTCCCCTTCTTTTGCAGGAAGGGAGAACTTCACATTTTTAATCAGGAAAACATGTACACCTGAATTTTGAGCACTGGCTAAGGGATATGATGCGCCCCAGTTATCAAGGTTCTTAGGTCCGTGGATGGTTAATGTCGATAGATTAAAATATAGGTCCCCAACTTTACCAATGTTCATGGTTGGGACAACATTTCCACTTAACAAATTCAATCCATCTTTTCCATTTTCTCCAGCTTCCCCCTGGTCCCCTTTTAATGAGGTGGGATTGCCCCATGAATTTGCTGTTTTTGGTCCATAGATATTAGTAAGTGCTAAGTCTATATAATAATCACCTAAATTTCCCAGATTTGCTGCCGGAGGAGTAGTTCCGCTAAGGACCTTAGTTCCGTCCTCTCCTTTGATTCCCACTTCGCCTTGTTCACCTTTATCACCTTTGTCACCTTTTGGCCCTTGCTCTCCATCTTTAGAGCAGCCTAACATTATGGAGAAAACCACAATGAAGAAAAGTATTCTGTTTTTCATGTTATTAATAGTTAGATAGATACAAATATAATAATTAGGATAAATAATTAATATTGGGATATTATATTTCCCTGAAGACATTTTCAATCATGCGTTTCATATTTAGTTCTGCCTCTAATCTTTTTCATTCTGTTATAATTAAATCCTATTTTTGCAGGCATGAATTATCTGATAGTAGGATTAGGAAATATTGGAAGGGAGTATGCTGATACTCGGCATAATATAGGTTTTATGGTTGCAGACGAACTGGCAAATCAGGCCGGCACGTCTTGGTCAACCTTGAAACATGCTTATTACACTGAATACAAGCAAAGAGGTCACAACGTTTTTGTGATCAAACCTACGACCTTCATGAACCTGAGCGGAAAAGCCGTAAACTATTGGATGCAAGAGCTGAAGGTACCTATCCAGAATGTCTTGGTCATTGTGGATGACTTGGCCATTCCTTTTGGATCATTGCGTATCAAACCTAAGGGATCTGCAGCTGGACACAATGGCCTGAAATCCATTGAAGGGTCGGTGGGCGGACAACATTATGCACGATTAAGATTCGGTATCGGAGATAATTATCCCAAAGGAAGACAGGTAGACTATGTATTGGGTCCTTTTGACAAGGAAGAACAACGGGAATTACCCGCGCTGATCGAACATTCCGTAAAAATGGTGAACAGCTTTATCAATATCGGAATTGAGCTGACCATGACTAACTTGAACACAAAATAAATCCCGGACTCTTCCAGATTCCCTAAAGACTTAGGCATTTTTTTCGTATATTATTAGCATATTTACGCGACATAAATTATGGATAGAATACGACCTTTCATTACCATTCCGATCATCTTGGTTTTCTTTATATGGGGATCGACGCAGGCATTTCATTTATTGAGTGCGGCATCAGATTGGGATGTTTTTGTGGGCGTTTGTTTGGCTCTCTTGCTGATTGCCATTCTCTATAAGTTCATTATGTATATCTTAAAAAAATAGACCAACCAATTTTATTTATGAAAAGAAATCTTATTGCTTTGGGGGCAACCCTTATTATCGCTTTGCTAGTTTGGATCATTTGCACGGAAAGGATTGACGCCGGATATGAAGGTATCAAGGTCAAACTCTATGGTTCTGAAAAAGGTGTTCAGGATGTCAGTCTTGTTACCGGAAGGGTTTGGTACAATCCAGTCACTGAGTCGATCTATGAGTTTCCAACCTATGTTCAGACAGTCAACTACGAGAACTTTACGGTAAATGCCAAGGATGGTTCTGTCTTTACGGTCGACCCTACCCTATCCCTTCGCGTATTGACAGGCAGCTCACCGAAGATCTTTACCAAATATAGAAGACCAGTGGACGAGATATTAAACATGACTTTGGTGAATCACATCAAGGATGTGTATAGGATCGAATTCAACAAATATTCCACGGATTCCATCATCAGCAATCGTGAGAAGTTTGAAAATGGTGTACAGGATAAAATGATCAAGTTTTTGGAGGGTGAAGGCTTTATCTTGGAGCAACTGACTTCAGGTATACAGTATCCTGAATCGATCACCCAAGCTATCAATGCCAAAAATGCCGCCATACAGAAGGCACAACAGGCTGAAAACGAGCTGAAGGTCGTGGAAGCGGATGCCAGAAAAATGATCGTCCAGGCAGAAGCTGAAGCCAAGGCCAATCAATTGAGGCAGCAGACCTTGTCACCATTGCTGATTCAACAGCAGTTTATTGAAAAATGGGACGGCTCGACACCGCTATATGGCAACAGCCCTGTGATCTTTAAGGAATTGAAATAATAAAAAGGCAGCCCTAGGGTTGCCTTTCTTGCCTGATTTGATTTAGTAAATAATAATATTTAATAAAAGTCTTTATTTGGATTTTGTCCCAATGATCACCACTCCCTTTTCACCTTTTTTCCCATATAAGGCTTTGCCTCCTTGTGGATCCAACTGGTTCAAATATTCTATTTGATTATTATCCAATTTGTCAATAGCTTTCTTATTGGCGATCTTTCCATCGATGACAACAAGCTTATCCTTTAGTCCATCTTTGGATAATGTTCCTCTAACCATGGCAGCTCCAGGTTTGCTATTTTGAGTATGTCCAGGATTACTTATGATTACTTGTGTTATCTCAGAGTCTGGCTCGCCTTTTACAGTCATTCTCGCAGGTTCAGAACCTGGTTCTCCTTTTACAGTTATTCTTGAAGGTCCAGAGGCAGGTTGGCCTTTAACGGTGATCCGAGGTTCGGAAACAAGTTTCCCAGAGAAAGTTGTTGATTGGAGATTGTTTTTCCTTGCAAATTCTTTTGTTGTGAACTTGATGGTTGGTTTCCCACCATTGGAATCCTTCATAATATGAACATTCTCCAATTCATTTGGGTTCAGTTTTTTATACTCATCGTGATTGGACTCTTTTTCATCAATGATAATTTTCGTGTCCTTTGGGATTCCTTGGAGCTGGACTTTTGTAATGACCTTTACAGGCACTGAGTCTGTATCAATAATATTATTCGCCTTCATACCTATAAATTCACCACTAAGCTCTTTGGGGCCTTGAGGACCTTTCCCATCGTCTTCTTTCTTGGTTTCGATAACAATTACTCCGTTTTTGGCCTCTTCACCATAACTTTTTGCATCAGCACCTATTAGAACCTTCGAACTTTTAATGGATTTAGGATTAATCGCGTCTATATTGAAGTTTATAGGTAATTTTTCACCATCAAGTATCACTAAAGGACGCTTACTCGGAGTTATATCAACAAAACGGATAGTTCCGCCAGACCTAGGCTTACCTTGAATATAGTCTGCAAATGCCCTGGTATTTATATCTTTGATGGAATCAAGGTATGTCGTATCTTTTCTAGGATGCTGAATCATGACCTTTTTGATCTGTTGATTGAGGTCAGTTTCATTCAAAGTGACCACGACACGTTCAATTTTTGCTTCTGCCTGGTTTACCGTAAAGGTAATACCGGCAATGATCAGGACGGGCAACAGGAATACATACTTTCCAAGTTGCAGTCGGGATGATCGTTTTTTGTTCATCATCATAATGCGCTTTTTTAAGGTTTTAAAATTAAACTGATTGCTGATGCCGACCGAAGCACCCTGCTTGGTGACATTCAGCAACGAGTATTGATAGGTCTGTCGGTCCACACCCTTATCCAGAACTTGTTGATCAGTCAAGAATTCTAGATTTTGACGTACGGCTTTGCGCATGTACCATACGAAGGGATTAAACCAACAGCACAACAACACTATTTCAAACAACAGAACATCGACGCTGTGATGGCCTTTCACATGTACCTGTTCGTGCTTGAAAATATCATATAGCTCCAGATCCTGGTGCTGCTCTTTGTGCAGATAGATTTTATTGAAGAAGGAAAACGGTGTGATCGGGAAAATGACATTCCTGAAGATATAATCTCGCCATTGAGATGGTTTAGAATGCCAATGGATACGCAATAAGCTTCCGAGCTGTATCAGCAGCCTGGTCAATAGGATCAATCCTCCTATGGCTAGCAAATAAACCAAAAGGTCGCTCAGGTAAAACCCTCCTTCTTCTTTACTGTCCTCCAACAATGGAAAGTATTCCATGATAATCCCCTGTGGGATTGTAATGCTCTTGGCAAACCACGCTTTGACGTCCAAGAACGGATAAACAAAGGCATAGATGCTCCCGAAGATAAAATAAACCCTATTGAGACGGTAGAAGGTGAGGTTCTTCAAAAGTACTTGGTACCCTAAATAGAATAAGGCCAGCAGCAGGTTTACTTGGATGATATAGGTCAGTAGAGCTTCCATGCGATTAGGATTTATTGTTCTTGATCATGTCCATGATTTCTTCCAATTCCTTTTGGCTTAGCTTCTCTTCTTTCACGAAGAAAGAAACCATTTCTTTATAGGAATTCCTGAAATAATCTCCTACAAAGGAATTCATGAATTTAGCTTTGTATTCCTCTGCATTTAATATGGGTTCATATCGCTTTGCATTGGCATATTTGACCGCCTTTACAAAGCCCTTCTTTTCTAGATTGCGGATAGTGGAAGCCAAGGTCGTGTAAGGCATCTCTTTGTCTTTCAAATTATCCAAAATCTCGCGGACAAATCCTCCGTTTAATTGCCAGATTGACAACATGGCTTCTTCTTCTTGTGCGGTCAGTTTTTCCATTGCTCTACGTATTTATCACTAAATTACGAACTTTTCGTAGACTTCCAAACTATTTAACATATTTTATCTGTTTGGCTCACTGGAAATGAACGGATTAGGCTGCCTATTTAGTTAAAAAAGGAGAATTAGGGCTATGCGAACAAAGATTTGTCCTGATTGGACAAGTAATCTAATTAATACACATAAATTGTCTTAAAATGACTGTTTTGTGTCATAATTATTCATATTATACATCTGAAAATAGAAATCAATTTTATACATTTGTAAGAATACGATAAAAGTATAAAACACAAATAATACAAGAAATTTGATTATGTCTGAAACTGCATCTATTAACTTAAATGGGTCTACATATGAAATGCCTGTTATCACAGGAACAGAAAATGAGAAAGCCCTAGATATTTCAAAATTAAGAGATTCTTCTGGATACATTACATTAGATCCAGGATTCAAAAACACAGGTTCTACAAAGAGCGCCATCACTTTCTTAGATGGAGAAAAAGGTATCCTTAGATATAGAGGATACGCGATTGAAGATTTAGCAGAAAAATCAACTTTCTTGGAAGTAGCTTATCTATTGATTTATGGCGAGCTACCGACAAAAGACGTATTAGAGAAATTCCGTTCCGATATCAGGGCGCAGATGATGATCCACGAGGATATGAAAAACTTCTTCGCAGGTTTCCCATCGAAGTCTCATCCAATGGGTCAATTATCTTGTTTAGTAGGTGCATTGTCATCTTTCTATCCAGAGTCCCTAAACCCTAACCAAACGGAAGAGGAAGAAAATAAAACGATCATCAACCTTTTGGCTAAGATGCCTACGATCGTTTCATGGATCCAAAAGAAATCATTAGGTCATCCGGTGGTTTACCCTAAGAATAACTTCGGTTATATCGAGAACTTCCTGAACATGATCTTTGGTGAAGTAAACCAAGACAAAACATTCGATCCTTTGGTAATCGATGCGATGCATAAATTATTGATCTTACATGCTGACCACGAACAGAACTGTTCTACATCAACGGTAAGAATGGTTGGATCATCCAATGCGAACATGTACGCTTCTATCTCTGCCGGTATCAATGCCCTATGGGGTCCATTGCATGGCGGTGCTAATCAAGCAGTAATTGAAATGCTTGAGGCTATCAAAGAAGATGGCGGGGATGCCGATAAATATTTAGCAAAAGCGAAAGACAAGAACGATCCTTTCCGTTTGATGGGATTCGGTCACCGTGTGTACAAAAACTTCGACCCACGTGCGAAGATCATCAAGAAAGCTTGTGACGATGTATTGGAAAAATTAGGTGTTCAAGATCCTGTATTGGATATCGCAAAGCGTCTTGAAGAAGCTGCCCTGAATGACCAATTTTTCATTGACCGTAAATTATATCCAAACGTTGACTTCTATTCTGGTATCATCTACCGTGCATTAGGATTTAACTCGGATATGTTCACTGTATTGTTCGCTTTAGGCCGTCTACCAGGATGGATCGCGCAATGGAAAGAAATGCGTGATAACAAAGAACCTATCGGACGTCCAAGACAAGTATACATTGGCGAGAACCTTCGTCCATATGTAGAGATCTCAGACAGAAAATAAGAAGAAGAAATTCATAATAAAAAGCCCAACCATCGAAAAGACGGTTGGGCTTTTATATTGAATGTCAATAAATTTCTACAGCAATTAAAAAGGCTCCAGAATTGGAGCCTTTAATATTTTATATAAATCTTTGGATTATTGTCTGATTGAAATACGCTTAACGATTGTTTCTGAGCCCCCAGACACTCTTACGAAGTAAAAACCTTCGGAAAGTTTCTGTTGGGTATCAAAACTTAAGTTCTGCATCCCTGCATCTAAACTACCATTGTGTAGACTTAAGACTTCATTTCCAAGGGCATCCATTACTTTTATCGTAATATTATTTACCTTTGCGAGCTTAAAAGTTACAGAGATTTGTTCTGAGATAGGGTTGTAGAAGACTTTAACATTATTGATAAGCTTGTCATTGTCTTCTTCTTTCGCCTTAATCAAATCAAATGAAGAAGGTTCAAGTGTTGAAAAACTGGAATAATGTGGGGTTGAAACTTCTGAATTAGAAGCCTGCGCAGTGCCTCCTAAGCCGACTAATAGGCATAGGGAACAGATAGCAAGGTGTGATATTTTTCTAAATTCTAATTTCATGTTTCAATATGGATACTCGATAAAGGTTATGGTTTAATCAAATGTAAACAATAATTCGAGAAATCCTAATACAAAAGTAATTAATTTTAGCTTTTTTTCTGGAGTTTTTTATGGCCTTTAACAATTTTTAACAAGAAAATACGTTGTCGCATTAAAAGTTGTAATTTCGCCTCTAATTTTAGACAAGATATCAAACATAATTAAATATATGTCAGGAGATCATAAACAAAACCTACAGCGCCTAAGCTGGACAGGTTTATTAATCAGTCTAGGTATCATTTTCGGTGATATCGGTACTTCTCCCCTCTACGTTTTCAAAGCAATTTTTAACAAAGGTGAAATTCAAGAAATCATGATCTATGGCGGTCTATCGTGTATTTTTTGGACCCTTACCTTGCAGACCACCGTTAAATATGTCATCATTACCTTAAATGCGGACAACAAAGGTGAAGGCGGGATCCTATCCCTCTATTCCTTGGTCCGAAAGAAAGCGAAATGGTTGATCATTCCGGCCATCATCGGGGGTAGTACCCTGTTGGCCGACGGGATGATCACTCCTGCGATCACGATCTCATCAGCTGTTGAAGGATTAGCTATCAAAACCCCAGGTTTTCCGACCATACCAGTCGTTGTTCTCATCATTTCCCTGCTATTTATCATCCAACGTTTCGGAACGAATATCGTAGGTCGGGTCTTTGGACCATTAATGTTCATTTGGTTCACCACAATTGGGGTTTTAGGATTTTCATACTTAGGACATAATCCAGAAATCTGGAAAGCTATCAATCCATATTATGCCTATCAATTATTGGCCAACTATCCCAATGCTTGGTTCATCATAGGTGCAATTTTCCTATGTACCACGGGAGCTGAAGCGCTTTATTCAGATATGGGTCACTGTGGAAAATCAAATATCCGTATCAGTTGGATCTATGTGAAACTGATGTTGATATTCAACTATTTCGGTCAAGGAGCTTGGTTATTGGAGCATGTTGGAACCCAGATCGGTGAGGTCAATCCTTTCTATGCGATCATGCCAGATTGGTTCATTATATGGGGAGTAACCATTGCAACCATAGCGGCTGTAATTGCCAGTCAAGCCATGATTTCAGGATCTTTTACCTTGATTGCTGAGGCTGTACGACTAAATATTTGGCCTAAGGTTGCTATCCGATATCCAAGTGACCATAAAGGTCAGATCTATGTGCCTTCGGTAAACCTGATCCTATATCTGGGCTGTATGCTGATCATCCTGATCTTCAGGGAATCCAGCAATATGGAGGCAGCCTACGGTCTTGCCATTAACCTGACCTTCATCATGACGACCATCCTGATGACCGTATTCATGATCAGAAAACGCATCAACCCAATCCTGATTGGCTTATTCGCATCGGTTTACACTGTCATCGAACTAGCCTTTTTAGTGGGTAATATCAGTAAAATTGCACATGGTGGTTGGTTGACCCTATTGCTTGCATTAACCTTGTTCATAGTGATGTACAGCTGGTATGGTGCAAGGAAGATCAAGAACAGATTTGTCAAATTCGTCAATATCCAAGACTACTACCCTATCCTATCTGAACTTAGTGAGGACAAAACGGTCCCTCAGTTTTCATCTCACCTGGTTTATTTGACCAGTGCAAATAACCTAACGGAGGTAGAGGCTAAGATCACCTACTCAATCATCAACAAGAAGCCCAAACGTGCCGATGTGTATTGGTTGGTTCACGTTGATGTAATGGACAACCCACATACAAGGGAATATAAAGTCACCCAATTGATCCCTGGTAAGCTTATCCGGATAGACTTTCATTTAGGTTTCCGTGAGGAGCAGAAGATCAGTTTATTGTTCCGTAAGGTTGTGGAAGATATGGTAAACAAGGGTGAGATAGATATCACAAGTAATTACGAAACCTTGAAGAAACATAATATTCCAGGTGATTTCAACTTCGTAGTATTGGAAAAAGTGATTTCTAAGACCCACTTCTTGAAATGGAATGAAAAGATAATCCTTGAGATCTATAAGATCCTGAAGAAATTCAGTCTTTCCGAGGAGAAAGGATTTGGACTCGACAGTAGCTTCGTAACATTGGAGCGGGTGCCACTGACCATTCCAAACACGGGAGAAGTAAAACTTACTAGATTATAAAAAAAGGCTGCCAATGATTGGCAGCCTTTTCTAATGCTTTTTATCTCGATCTATTTTGTGTCGATATTTCTCAACTTGGAGTTTCTATAGCCATAACCAAAATATATCGCTAAACCACCCAGTAACCACAGGATAAAGATAATCCAGTTACTCGCCCCTAATTCAGACATCAGGTAAAGGTTTACCAAGATTCCAATGACCGGCAGTAATGAAAAGTTATATTTAAAACTCAACACACTCAACACCAACCAAGCCAACCAAAATACGATCACTAAAGATTTATGCAAAAGAATCGCTGAGGACCCCATACTCATCCAATCTGAAATGGACTCTCCACTAAACTTAACAGCGAGTATCAAGCCAATAATTAACCCAATACCTACGATGTATTTCCCATTGACATATGGCACTCTAAACTTAGAACGTTTGGATAAGCCGGAATGATCCATATACAACACCCCGCAACACACTAGGATAAATGCGAAGAAAGTACCTACAGAGGTCAGATCGACAAAGAAATCCATCTTGAAGAACAATGCTGGGACAGCCACCACGATACCTGTCACGATCGTTGCAAAAGAAGGCGTTTTATATTTTGGGTGAATAGTTGCAAACTTCTTCCATAACAACCCGTCCCTACTCATGGTCATCCAGATCCTTGGTTGAGCCAATTGGAACACAAGCAAAGCACTCGTAATCGCAATTACGGAAGTAACCGAAATAATCCCGGCCATATGATCGAAGCCTACGTATTCGAATACATATGCCAATGGATCCTTCACATTCAACTCCTTATAATTCACCATTCCTGTCAATACAAGTGTGATCGCCACGTAAAGCACCGCACAGATCAACAAACAATAGATCATCGCTTTTGGAAGGTCCCTTTGGGGGTTCTTGCACTCCTCTGCTGTTGTTGAAATGGAGTCAAAACCGATAAAAGCAAAGAATACTGCTGCTACCCCACTCATTACACCTCCTAAACCATTCGGGGCAAATGGAGTCCAGTTCTCCGGTTTAACAAAGAAAATACCGCCGATAATCACCGCGAGGATAATCCCGATCTTGATCAGCACCATGATATTACTGGCTTTCCGGGATTCTTTAATACCGATATACACCAGCCAGGTCACCAGGAAAGTGATCAATCCAGCAGGCATGTCAAATATAATCGGGATATCCAAGATCCTTGGCGCAGTGTCATAGGCCTGCAGAGCAACCTTATCGATTTTCTCCAAATTCTCTATCCCTACTTCCAGGAACTTCTGATGCGCATCTAGGGCATAACCTGGCGCCATGGTCATCCATTTGGGGAGATGTATCCCAAAGCCTTCCAGCATGGACACAAAATACTGCGACCATGATATGGCCACTACCATATTGGATACGGCATATTCGAGCACCAGGGCCCAGCCAATTATCCAAGCAAACAATTCACCAAATGCCACATAAGCATAGGTATATGCACTACCGGAAACCGGTACGGTACTCGCAAACTGAGCATAGGAAAGAGCAGTAAACACACAGGCAAAAGCCACAAAAACGAAGAGCAGCGAAACAGCCGGTCCTCCATTGTAGCTAGCCAAACCTATGGTACTGAAAATACCAGCCCCTACGATGGCTGCAATACCAAGGGAAACTAAATCTCGAACTCCTAAAATTTTTGCTAATCCAGAACCACCATGTTCAGCGTCTGAAAGAATTTGATCTACGCTTTTCTTTCGGAAAAGTCTATTAGCCATATTAAGTTAATTTATTGGACAAGTAACAAAAGTGAAAAAAATTATGACAAATACGTCAAGTTATCCTGAATATATGTGTAGATATCCTTGAAGTCCTTCATATCTTCATGGCAATAATCGACCAAGACCTCGGTCAATCCTTCATGTATTCCCTTTGGGGTCTCAAAGGTCCAGATACGTTTTGAAATATTGATCAGTGGCTTTGAAATCTGATCAAGATCTTTATAATCAAAAATATACTTCCATGCTAGGAATTTATCATAAAAGGCAACAAACCCATCAATATCTTCAACACCGATGGTTTTCAAATAACTTTTCATAATTGGTTTGTGAACATTTTCCAGGTGTTCATATAATCTCGAAACATTGACAAGCTGATGCTTGATCAACAGATGGTCTAGCATCAATTCTACTGCGATATGCGCCATGAAAGTCCCACGGATCGGCGTACCTTCCAATACAGGGTCCAGCTTACGTCTCAGGTGATGGCAATGGTTCAAAAAGAACTCACTGCTATGGAATAACTTGTCCACCTCCACATGCCGATACCAACCTTCGGATATTTCCATGGTCAGGGGATGGGCAAAAAGCTGTTCCTCGAATTTTTGGGGATGAAAGATATAGGACTTATCTACATTCTTCAACAAGTCAGGCAACAAAGAGCCAAGAACACGCTCAGGGATAGTTGCAAACCTTTCAAAATAGAAATGTGAGAGAAAATTCATCCGCTATATCAAACAATAATTATCTGAAAGATACAGTTTAATCTCGTATCTTTGCAACTTAAATAAAAATCTTAAGGGTATATTATGAACTTTGTAGAAGAACTACGCTGGAGAGGCATGCTTCAAGACATCATGCCAGGAACAGAAGAATTGTTAAACAAAGAACAAGTAGCGGGATATATCGGCTTCGACCCGACAGGCGATTCTCTACATGTTGGTCATTTAACTCAAATCATGACCCTGATCCACTTTCAACACGCAGGCCACAAACCTGTTGCCCTTGTTGGAGGTGCTACAGGTATGATCGGAGACCCTTCATTCAAATCAGCTGAACGTAATCTTCTTGATGAAGCTACGTTAGCTCACAATGTTGCATCCCTGAAACATCAATTGACCAAATTCTTAACATTTGGCGAAGGTGAAACAGATGCAAAAATGGTGAACAACTTCGATTGGTTCAAGGACTTCAGTTTCTTGGATTTCATCCGTGACGTTGGTAAGCTGATTACCGTGAATTATATGATGGCCAAAGATTCTGTAAAGAAACGTTTGGAAGGCGAAAACGGCCTTTCCTTCACTGAGTTCTCCTATCAATTAATTCAAGGTTATGACTTCTATTATCTTTGGAAAAACCAGAACTGCAAAATCCAAATGGGTGGTTCTGACCAATGGGGCAACATCGTTACAGGAAGTGAAATCGTTCGCAGATTAGAACAAGGGACTGTTTTCGGATTAACTACGCAATTGATCAAAAAGTCTGACGGACAGAAGTTCGGTAAGACAGAATCAGGGGCAGTATGGTTGGACGCTAAGAAAACCTCTCCTTATAAATATTATCAATTCTGGTTGAATGCTTCTGATGATGACGCTAAAAACTGGATCAAGATCTTCACCTTGAAAACCAAGGAAGAAATTGATGCCATTATCGCTGAACATGATGCAGCACCACACTTGAGAATTGTTCAAAAGGCATTAGCTAAGGACATCACAACACGTACGCACTCTGAACTAGACTACGAAACAGCGGTTAAGACTTCGGAATTCCTTTTTGGAAACGGAGACCTTTCTTTCCTAGCTAACTTAGACCATGATGCCGTACTTGAGGTATTCGATGGTGTTCCTCAATCCAACTTGGAAAGGGCAAAATTAGCCGAAGGCATCAACATCTTGGATCTACTGGTTGAAACACAGGTTTTCCCTTCCAAGGGTGAGGCTAGAAAAATGTTGCAAGGTGGTGGAGTTTCCTTGAACCGCGAGAAATTAACAGACATTGAATTGCTAGTAAACACCAGCAACCTAATCAATGACAAATACTTAATTGCTCAACGTGGTAAGAAAAACTACTACTTGATCACTGTAGCATAAAGATCAAGCTATATCAAAAAGAAAGCCCGTAATCGACTTGATTATGGGCTTTCTTTTTGACCTCCAATCCGATTAGAGTTCCAATATTTTATATTTTATTTCCCTTTTTTCCGCATTTTCCTGTTGATCGGAGTACAATACGATCGAAAAAACGGCGCGATCTTTTCCATCTAAATTTATTTCAATATTATCATATTTACGGTCGGTGGAGCTGATTTCAAACTTAAAATCTTCCTTTGAGGAGTATTCATTCAATCCGAAGACTCTATCCTCCATATCATGGGTCACTTTTGAATTCAGGTATTGAAAGTCCAATTTAAGTTTAGAATCTGACACCAGGTTTACCAGCCTAACTTTCATCTTACCAGTTTCAGGCTTAATCACATCATCCTCTGTTACAAGCGGTTCCCTTTTGTTAGTACCATAAAAAAAGTATGAGTAAATTTTTGGACTCTGAAAAACTTTCTCTGTGGCATACAAAACATCTCCCTTTATTGTTTTCAGCTCCAACGATCTTTTTCCTGGAAATAAAGTACGGTGGTTAAGGTATCCTCCTGTGCTAAAATTCTCGTCGTCCTTATTGATTAATTTCCCATCGATCAAAAGCTGTAGGTTACTTGTTCCTTCGATGGCATTGAAAGCAGCAATACCTGAAAAACTATCGCTGTCCAGATTTTCTGGCCCAACGCCATCATCCTTGGCACAACCTTGCATAAAAATCGTAAAACAAAGCGCTAATACAGGCAGCAAATATTTATTTCTTGGAAACATACTTCAAAATTCTTTATATTCAAAGATACAACGAATTTGGAGAGCTTATTGCTACAGCTCCATGAATTCAAATCAATGAACTATTTATGCATTAGCTTTGTCGATTTCAATTGTTTTTAACATGACATGATACCATGTTGTGTTATGACCTACACAATGGAATCCTAAAAGTTTTTTTTAAGTTTGTACTAACGTAAATCACGTCATAATTAATGGCTAAATTAAATACATTTAAAAACGGTAGTGGTAGCACTGGGACTAAGAAGACGAAGAACACTACTATTTCCTATCAAAAAAGAGCAAAAACCAAGTCTTTTGACCAATTCAACTTTTCGGAAGGTCAGAGAAAGGCTCTAAAAATATTAGGCTTATTTCTTCTTTTGCTCGCTGGTCTATTCACCGTTGCATTTGTTTCCTATTTGTTCACTTGGCAATCTGACCAAAGCTACATCGCCCAAAGCAATGGCGGATGGAGCACTTTGATGCAAACTACCGAAGAAATCCATGATGAAACCATTGAAACACCAATCGTTCAGAATAAACTCGGAAAGTTCGGAGCCCTATTAGCCAATCAATTTATCTATGAGTGGTTTGGCGTCGCTTCCTTTCTATTTATTTTGGTCTTATTTGTTATCGGTTACAAGTTCCTTTACAAAAGATCGATCCTTCCTGTTTGGAAAACCGTGATCTACTCCCTTGTAGCTATTATCCTCTTGTCAATTACCCTTGGTTTCGCCCAAGATTTTATATCCAATACACCCCATATCCTTGAAGGTAAATTTGGTTTCTGGACCAACCAGATCCTAAAAAATCAAATCGGAACCGTAGGGACAGGCGGCTTGCTCGTATTTATTTTCTTGACAGCCTTGGTATTGCTGTACAACTACGACTTAAGATTCTCATTCCAGTCCTCCAAAAAACAATTGGAAGACGAGGATGAAGAATTTGAAGAAGATGATCAAAATTATACCACGGTCAACAATAAGATCAAGGCCAATACACAGCAAAACATCGCTACGGATACCTATGCTGTACCTGATGAGGAAGAAGAAGAAATTGGCAGTGTAGATTTCACGTCCAACAAAGAAGAGGACAATTCGGTATCTCTTCCATTGAATGTGAATGCTATCAAGCCCAACACAAACTTTGTTGAGAACCAGGAAAAAGAAATCGAGCTCAGCATTGATCCCCCTCCTGCTCCAGTAAAGAAATCTGAAGAGGTTGCAGAACCTGCTCTTACTGTGGAAAGAGTCATTGAAGAAAAACCGATTTCAGCCAATGACTTAGTGGAGAAATTTGGTGAATATGATCCTAAACTCGACCTTTCAGGATACCAATACCCC
This sequence comes from Sphingobacterium sp. LZ7M1, assembly GCF_024296865.1. Classification (GTDB taxonomy): domain Bacteria; phylum Bacteroidota; class Bacteroidia; order Sphingobacteriales; family Sphingobacteriaceae; genus Sphingobacterium. The sequence goes on from NZ_CP101134.1 coordinate 3,648,962, forward strand.
GGTTTAGATCTATTGAAAGATTATGGCTCCGGTAAAATCACGATCAACCAACAGGAGCTTGAAGCCAACAAAAACAGAATTGTTGAAACGCTTAGGAACTACAGCATTGAAATCGAACATATCAAAGCGACCATCGGACCAACGGTGACCTTATATGAAATCATCCCAAAACCGGGCGTTCGTATTTCTAAAATCAAGAATTTGGAGGATGATATTGCCCTTAGTTTAGCAGCCTTGGGTATCCGTATCATTGCACCAATGCCGGGTAAAGGAACGATTGGTATTGAGGTACCAAGCTCCACGCCTGAAATGGTATCGATGCGTTCTATCTTGACCACCGAGAAATTCCAGAAGTCAGATATGGACTTACCTATCGCTTTAGGAAAAACCATTTCCAATGAGGTATATATTGCCGATTTGGCAAAAATGCCGCACTTATTGGTAGCGGGTGCAACAGGCCAGGGTAAATCGGTTGGTATCAATGCGATTTTAACTTCGTTGCTTTACAAGAAGCATCCAGCCGAGTTAAAGTTTGTCCTGGTCGACCCTAAGAAAGTAGAGTTATCCTTATTCAAGAAAATCGAAAGACATTTCTTGGCAAAACTGCCTAATGAGGATGAACCAATCATCACCGACACGAAAAAAGTAATCAACACCTTAAATTCCCTTTGTATTGAAATGGATCAACGTTATGACCTATTAAAAAATGCACAGGTAAGGAATTTAAAGGAATATAATGCAAAATTTATCAATCGTCGATTAAACCCTGAGGAGGGTCATCGATTCTTACCATTTATAGTTCTTATAATTGATGAGTTTGCCGATTTGATCATGACTGCCGGTAAGGAAGTAGAAACTCCTATTGCTCGTCTTGCTCAGTTAGCCCGTGCCGTGGGTATCCACTTGGTCATTGCAACACAAAGACCTTCCGTGAATATCATTACAGGTACCATCAAAGCTAACTTCCCAGCTCGACTTGCTTTCAGGGTACTTTCGAAAACCGACTCAAGGACCATCTTGGACAGTGGCGGTGCCGACCAATTAATTGGTCGTGGTGACATGTTGCTTGCAACAGGTAGTGACCTTATCCGTATCCAATGTGCCTTTGTCGATACACCTGAGGTGGATCAGATTTCTGATTTCATCGGATCGCAACGTGGTTATCCATCCGCCCACCTATTACCAGAGTACATTGATGAAAATGGTGAAGGTTCCGGCTTAGCGGATTTCGACATGTCCGATAGAGACCAGTTGTTTGAAGAAGCTGCAAGGCTGATCGTCATGCATCAACAAGGCTCAACATCATTGATTCAGCGCAAATTAAAATTAGGTTATAACCGCGCTGGTAGGATCATCGATCAATTGGAAGCTGCAGGTATTGTAGGTCCTTTTGAAGGAAGTAAAGCACGCGAGGTGCTCTATCCCGATGAATACTCATTGGAACAATATTTGGAAACATTAAGAAAAGATTAATTAATGATGATGAGATTTATCTATGTATTTGTTGCCCTATTTAGTGCAACATTAGCTTTCGGACAAAATGGTTCAACCAAGAAAATCTTGGATGAAGTGTCCCAAAAATATGATGGCTACAAAACCATTCAATCCGAATTCACTTTTAAAGCTACGCAGGCGAATGGCGAGAACTATACCGACAAAGGAAAATTGTTCCTGAACAAACCTTCCAATCAGTATAAGATTTCATTGCCTACACAGGACCTGATTTCTGATGGCAAATCCACTTGGTCCGTTCTTAAGGAAGATAAAGAAGTTCAGGTTTCTGAAGCTGACAATTCTGGACAATCCATTGGACCCAACAATATTTTCACCTTCTATAAATCAGGATATAAATATGGAAGTTCTTCCAATCAGTCAGATGCTGCTGCTGGAAAGTTGACCGCAATTGACTTGACTCCTGAGGATGCAAAGAGTAATTATTCCAAGATCCAGGTCCGCATCAACAAGAACAAGCATATCCATGATGTAACCATCTTTGACAAATCTGGCGCTAAGTATACTTATACCATTAACGGCCTGTATGTCAACAGCCCAATTGCTGGTTCGACTTTCCAATTTAACAAAGGAAATTACCCAGGATTTGAAGTCGTAGATTTACGTTAAGAAACCAAACATTTCATATAAAAAAGGCGAGTCAACCCTAGGTTGCTCGCCTTTTTGCTGCATAAGCCCCCAACCATCGCAAAAATAAAAAAGCCTCATTGCTGAGGCCTTCTTATACTTATTCTAAAAAATTATAATGAAAATTCTAAACTATGCCCGAAAGAACCGCAGCTCGATCAGGTCATTTGGTACAGGCAAGGTATTCCAATGTTCATGAATGGCTAGGGCTGCTCCTACAGCCGTGGCCTGCGCCATAGATGCAGCATAAACTTCTACCTGCGGATACTCCTTGGCCAACAGGTTCATATAGATAGAATTCTTGCTGAATCCTCCATCCACAAAGACCCTACTGATCTTTCCTTGATCCATGATCAAATTGGTCGATCGTACCTGCGCCTTCACCAGGTGCAACATAAAGGAATGGTAGGCCTCTTTATAGTCCTTAAATTGATTTAGATCCAGTTTTGAGAAGGCATCCAATTCATCCGAAGTCTCTTTCTTTTTTAAGGCCTCTATTAAATTCCAATCAATATCCATATTCCTGAATTTTGCTGTCGTAACAGCAAAATGATCTGCAATTCGTTTGGATTGCACATCATGTTCATGTCCTGCAAACAGTCGCGAAGCTTTGACAGGATCACCTGCATAAGACAGGTAAAATAAACAATCCTGCTCCAACTCTGATTTAGTCAGTGGACTATGGTTGAAGGGATTCAAAGAGATACACCAGGTTCCTGTAGAGATCAAAACGAATGGCTCATGAAAATTCAACAGGTACGGAATCAAGGCCGATGAACTATCATGAAGGCCAGAACCGATCACAAAAGTACTTCCCGGAAAATTTGCTGAGAACACTTCATCCGCTTCCACTACCGGAGCCAATTTTTCATCAATGCCATTATCCTTTACCCATTGGTGATAATCCTGCTTATGGTAATCCCAAAGAGCTGTATGGCAGCCAATGCTCGTCTTATCCGAATAGAGCTTGCCAGAAAGCAAGAAACTGAGGTATTGTGGCAGATGCAGTGCACAATGGATCTCTTTGAAGACCTGAGGCCTTTCTTTCTTCACCCGAAACAATTGCAGACCGGAGTTTAAACTCCCTAAATCTGGCGATGCCGTATCTAAACTGAATTTTTCCAAACCCCCGTATTGATTATGGAGTTCGTCTTTCAGTTCCTGGGGATAGGCTTTCAAATAATTGTACAGTGGAGTCAGCGGTTGTCCATCCTCTTTGATCAGAACAAAGCTTGCTCCATAGGAAGTAAAGTTGATTGCTTTAACTTCAAATTCTGTTTTACGGAAAATCTCATGTAGCGAATCAAACACGGAAAGCCTCAAGCTTTCAATATTTTCACATGGATCTCCATCCTCATCGACCGTTTCTAAAAAACGTGCTGATTTTTCAAAGACGATCTGATAATGTTCATCAAATAAGAACAATTTTTTGTTCGTTTTGCCAACATCAAAAATGGCAACAACAGGTATACGTTCTTTTTGTCCCATTTATTTTTTTATAATCCCGTAGCAACTGAATTTTCACCTCTTTCTTTCACTAATTGATCCCTAACAGCTAGTTCATCGAACATTTGTAGTGGATCCAATGCAGCTCCAGACCGTAATCTTGCTTCAGCTACTATCGGTCGGACATCTGTGCGGAATGCGTCCTGCAAGATGTTCTGTGCTTTAACGATATCATTATTTTGTTGAGCCGCTTTCAATGCTTCTCGGTCTACCAAAAGCGCTTGCGCATAGGCAATCAAGATTGCTTCAACGGATTGCAATAAATCAATCAATGGATCTTTCAAGTTATGCGAAGCATCGATCATCCAACCTAAATCACTGACATGGTCCATCCCTCGGGCATCCATACCCTCCACCAACTCACTGAAGATCAAGAAGAGTTGGTAAGGCTTAATTGCCCCAGCAGTGAGGTCATCATCAGCATATTTACTATCATTGAAATGGAAACCACCTAATTTTCCTTCCATCAGCAATAAAGAAACAATCTGCTCAATATTGGCATTAGGAAGATGATGGCCCAGATCAACCAGCGTATATGCCTTAGGTCCCAACTTTGTAGCCAATAGCAAAGATTGCCCCCAATCTCCAATGGTCATCGAATAAAAGAAAGGTTCAAAGGCTTTATACTCCACAAACAATTTCCAATCCGCCGGCAGATGGGCATAGATCTCTTTCAGACTTTCCAAGGTATTTTGAAAAGCTTCCCGAAAGTTCAATTGACCTGGAAAGGATGAACCATCCGCCAACCATACTGTCAGCGCCTTCGACCCTAACGCTATTCCATGGTCAATAACCTCTTTATTATGGGCAACAGCCTGTTTCCTGACCTTCGGATCCACATGCTGCAAAGAGCCATGCTTATAGCTTAATGCTTGACCTTTCTGGTCCTGAAAGGTATTGGAATTTACCGCATCAAATTTTAGGTCAAAGGAAGCTGCCAGATCCCTGATCTTTTGGGAATCTTGAGGGATATCCCAAGGAATATGCAATGAAATGGCACCACTTGACCGATTTAAGGCATGTAATAAACCTACGTCCTCAATCTTTTCCTCCAAAGTCCCAGGCTCACCCTTACCACTAAACCTCCCGAAACGGGTACCTCCCGTTCCCAGAGCCCAACTAGGAATGGCAACCTGAAACTTTTCAAGCTTCGATACAATAGCTTCAATCCCTTGAATATCTTCTTTCAGAAATTGGAAAGCACGCTGATGCCTACTTTCCAATTTCCTATTGTGCTCTTCAATCTGTTCTTTCGCAATTCTCATCGTATCTGCTTTATGTTATTGAAACGGCCCTTATCTCACAAAGGCCATGGCAACTCCACCATCTACATTCAGTACATTCCCTGTTGATTTGTTCAACAGACCGCCAACAAAGGCAAAACATGCATTGGCAATATCTTCCGGCAAGATCACCTCATTTAATAAAGTTCGTTTCGCATAGAAAGCCGGCAACTCTTCAACAGATATACCATAGGCTTTTGCTCTTCCTTCGGCCCATCCTCCGGCCCAGATATTACTGTCCGAAATAACCGCATCTGGATTTACCACGTTGACCCTGATCTTGTCTGGACCTAACTCTGCGGCATTTAAGCGACTAAGGTGTAATTGGCTGGCCTTGGCACTGCCATATCCGGCATTGTTTGGTCCACTTACCAACGCATTCTTACTCACAATATTGAGGATATCCCCGCCTACTCCTTGAGCTTTCATGACATGTACAGCTTGTTGAGTGACATAAAACTGTCCCTTCACCAACACATCGTATAATAGATCAAGATCCTTTGTACTATGGTCCTCAATGGTTTTTGAAATCGATAGCCCAGCATTGTTTACTACGATGTCAATACCTGCGTAATTTAAACATGCTTTTTCAAATGCGACTTTGATCTGCTCTTCATTGGTTACATCTAAAGGTACAGAGACTACATTGTCATTTCCAAAAGCAGCTTCAAATTCTTTTTTTGCACCAGCCAATCGTTCAGCATTTAAGTCATTCAGTACAATGACAGCACCTTCTTCTGCAAATTTCTTGGCTATAGCCTTGCCTATACCGCCGGCACTACCTGTCACCAAGGCAATCCTTCCCGATAAGGCTTTCGGTTTCGGCATACGCTGTAATTTAGCTTCCTCAAGCAGCCAATATTCAATATTGAAAGCTTCTTGTCTAGGCAAGGATGTATATTCACTTACCGCCTCTGAACCTTTCATCACATTGATCGCATTGGTATAGAACTCCGCTGCTACCCTTGCTGTTTGTTTGTCTTTCGCAAAGGCAAACATCCCTACACCCGGATAAATGATGATCACCGGATTTCTATCCCTGATCGCTGGGCTGTTCGGGTGTTTACAGGTTTCATAATATTCCGTATACATGGCCCTATAATCCTCAAACAGGGGAGCAAGTTTCTCCTTCAATGCTTTTACATCATTCAAGTCCTCATCTTTGTCCAGGTTCAGGATCAATGGCTGTATCTTGGTTCTCAAGAAATGATCTGGACAGCTGGTACCTAATGGTGCCAATTTCTCCAGATCATTGGAGTTGATGTATTCCAGTACACGGTGGTCATCTGTGAAATGACCAATCATGTGGCGTTCACTGGAACAGAACCCTCTTAAAATAGGCGCTATTTTAGCCGCCTGTACTTGTCTTCCTTTAGGATCCAGACTTTCTACTTTCTGCCCCCCAAATATTGCTCTGTTCTTACCGTAGTTTTCTTCCAGGTAATTCGCACAAGCTTCAATCACATCCAAGGAATTGATATAGCAATCCTTTGCATTGTCGCCCCAGGTAAATAGACCATGGGAACCCAACATGATGCCGCGGATGCCCGGATTTTCTTCCAGACATTCACGCAATTGCAATCCAAGGTCAAAGCCTGGTTTTTGCCAATCCACCCAACCAATGGTCCCGTTAAAGAGCTCATGGGTAATTTTCTTGCCATCCTTGGCTGCCGCGATGGCAATCGCTGCATCGGGGTGAAGATGATCAATATGTTTGAATGGTAAAAATCCATGTAATGGGGTATCGATTGAAGGTGCTTTCGACGCTAGATCAAAAATGCAGTGATTGAACAGTTCAACCATCTCATCTTCATGTTCTATCCCTCGGTACACTTTTTCAAGATCCCGTAGCCTATCTACATATAAAGCAGCTAGTCCGGACTTCTTCAATGTTCCTATATCCCCTCCTGAACCTTTGATCCACATAACCTCTACTTCCTCTCCGGTCAAGGGGTCTTTATCCATTACCTTGCAAGAGGTATTTCCTCCGCCGTAATTGGTAATCCTTAAATCCGATCCTAAAATGTTAGAACGGTATAATAACAGAGCTACCTCATCACCCGCAAGCTGTTGAGCGTACTCATCGTCCCATAAATAATTAACGTGTTTGTATGTTCTCACAGTTATATGTATTTAGTTTATTATTCTAATGTTTTCGCAAATCCCACTATACAAATCGACAGAATGATAGTGGCTATTCCAGCTATGATCGCTGTATATGTTGGTTTACTAACTCCTTTCCATTCTTTGAGGGCAATTCCCCAAGCATTGGAAATCAAAATGATAAAGGCCATGTGCAGGATCCATGAACTCGCACCATTGCCCAATCTACTTTCGCCCATCCCATAGAAAAAGAACTGCAGGTACCAAGTCGTCCCGGCTATGGCACAGAGCAAAAAATTCTTTCCAATTGGCGTATCCCTTTTCGTATAATCTACAAACGAATGGTTCTTGATCAATAGGTACAGGCACCATAAAAAATTTGTGCTGAATCCACCCCAGAGGATTACGATATAGGTTACATTGTTTTGGTATAAAAACTCACCTTGACCTGGATGGGCAGACTTCCATAAATTATTGGCAACTTCTGCCATGGGTTTGCCGGATTCTATTCCAAAATTAAAACAGGCACTCAAAACCCCAGATACGATAGCGACAATGATCCCTAACCCAAAATTATAGTCTGCCTTCGCTTCTGATCCCAAGGCTCCCAAACTTCTTTCCTTTAGCACACCTGCCTTCCCACATAAATAGATCCCAACCACACAGACCAACAGGCCAACCATCACACAGATTCCAGCGTTCTCCGTAAAGAAATAATCAATGCCATGCTTCCCCTCGGTCCTATTGAAGAAATAATATATGGCCGGCATCAGGGAACCAAAGACCATACTCAGTCCCAGAATCACACTGCTCCCCAAGGAAACCCCTAAATATCTCACCCCTAGACCATAGGTCAACCCTCCTATTCCCCATAATATACCAAACAGAAAAGTATATCCTAAAATATGGTTTCCTGTATTGCTGATGATATCCCAAAAATTGGGAATTGTCAGCCATGCTGCAATCGGAGGAACAATGATCCAAGAGAACAAACCACCTAAAATCCACATTGCCTCCCAAGACCAGCCCTTTACTTTCTTAAACGGAACGTAAAAACTACCAGACGCAAAGCCACCAATAAAATGAAATATTACTCCTGCTAATGCATTCATACGTGATCAAAAAGTGATTTAGGTTTTTAAGTTATTCCGAAGATATTTTATTTCTTTCATTCAACTGTTATGCACTGTCATGCTGTATGTAACTTAAGTCACATATCTTCACTGAAACTTTAAATAAAAGATTAAAAAGGTTAATGTTTTTTCAGATTTTGTACTGTAAAAACATTTTATACAATAATCATAATACAGCAGCCAATCTATCTAATAACAAATTAAATGATATAATCTTAACCGAAATTGGGAGGAGTGTTTCAGATACATACGTTTTGAACCAGGATGGAAGGGATGAGAGGATGGACCAAGATCAGACCGTCTGCCGAAAGGATTGAAACTTATCGGAATATTGCATAAATAAGGTTTTACTGATTTAACGGGCTGTATTGCCGTACAGTTCCTGAACCTTCGGTCCAGGATGACAAAAACTTTAAAAAAAACAGACACAAGACCTAGCGCGCTGAACGGTCTATTGTCTTGTGTCTATTGTCTTATGTCTTAGAATAATGTCATAGACGTTCATCTATGACATTATTCTAATAAAAAAGTTTACCTGCGGTACTTTGTTTTACCATATCCAAGGATACGCCATCATGGAGTTCTAGTACCTTAAATCCGCCAGTTGGCAACACTTCAAATACGCCTAATTCCGTGACGATCTTCTTAACGCATTTCACACCCGTCAAGGGCAATGTACAACTCGGCAGCAGTTTAGACTCGCCAGCTTTGTTGACATGTTGCATGGCCACAATGATATTTTCAGCACTTGCCACTAGATCCATGGCTCCACCCATTCCTTTTACCATTTTACCGGGAATCTTCCAGTTGGCGATATCACCATTCTCCGAAACCTCCATGGCACCTAGGATAGTCAGGTCAATCTTTCGGGATCGGATCATTCCAAAGCTCATGGCCGAATCAAAGAAGGCTGAGCCCGGTAAGGTCGTGATAGTCTGTTTTCCGGCATTGATATAGTCTGCATCTTCTTCACCTTCAAATGGGAAAGGTCCCATACCCAACAAACCATTCTCACTTTGCAGAACTACATTGATATTGTCGGGGATATAATTGGCAACCAAGGTCGGGATTCCAATCCCCAGGTTGACATAATAGCCGTCCTTTATCTCCTTAGCAATTCGTTTTGCTATTCCAAATTTGTCCAACATAGGTTAAATCTTTTTAAGGATCATGGCACTTGCCCCACCGCCTCCATTACAGATTGCGGCAAGTCCTAACTGACCATTTTCCTGATGTAAAACACTGGTTAAAGTCACGATGATCCGAGCACCGGAACAACCCAATGGATGCCCCAATGAGACTGCACCACCGTAAACGTTCATCTGGTCTTCTGAAATGTCCAATAGCTTGGCATTGGCCAAGGCAACAACCGAAAAGGCCTCGTTAAATTCAAAATAATCGATATCATCCACTGTAAGTCCGACCTTTTGCAATACTTTCTGGGTAGCGGCTGTTGGTGTGGTGGTAAACCATTCCGGAGATTGTTCCGCATCTGCATACGCAATCACCTCTGCCAAGGGCTTAACGCCAAGCTCATTTACTTTTTCTTCACTCATCAAGATCACCGCAGCAGCTCCATCGCTTAAAGTCGATGCATTGGCAGCCGTGATCGTTCCATCGGTTTTAAAGGATGTCTTCAATTGACTGACCTTTTCAAAGTTGATATTCTTGAATTCCTCATCTTCATCAACCATGACGGAACCCTTTCTAGATTTTACCTCTACAGGAACCACTTCATTCTTGAATTTCCCCGTCTCCCAGGCAATCTTACTGCGGGTATAGGATTGAATGGCATATTCATCTTGATCCGCTCTACTGATCTCATATTTTTCCGCACAGAGTTCACCACAATTCCCCATGGCCTTATCCGAATAAACATCCGTTAGTCCATCTTTTTGGATGCCATCTGTTAATTTCTGATCGCCATATTTAGCACCCCATCTAGCTGCTGTATCATAAAAAGGAACTTGGCTCATATTCTCCATTCCTCCAGCGATCACCACTTGGGCATCACCTAATAGAATTTGCTGCACGCCAATTGAAATCGCTTTCATACCACTTGCACAGACCTTATTGATGGTTGTGGCAGGTACATGGTCGGGTAAACCGGCAAATTTTGAAGCTTGCCTGGCAGGTGCCTGTCCCAGATTCGCCTGGAGAACGGAACCCATATAGACTTCATCCACATGGTGCTTCTCCAATTTAATTTCGTCCATTACAGCTTTGATGACCGTAGCCCCCAACTCAGTGGAGGAAACGGTGGCCAGGGATGACCCGAAACTTCCCATTGCTGTCCTCTTGGCAGCAACGATATATACTTTTTTACGCATTATCTTCTCTATTTCTTACTGTTCTTTGTTCGATTCTTTTTTCATACTTCGCACCTTGGAATATCTTGTTTACAAATATGCCAGGGGTATGGATATGGTTAGGATCCAACTCGCCGACCTCCACTAATTCTTCCACTTCTGCGATGGTGATCTTGCCACACATGGCGACTGCATGGTTAAAATTCTGGGCCGTACCACGATAAACCAAGTTGCCCGCGGTATCCCCTTTCCATGCTTTTACCAAAGCATAGTCAGGTTCAAAAGCATATTCCATTAGATAATCTTTCTCTACTCCATGGAAGGTAAACCTTCTTACTTCCTTTCCCTCCGCTACTTCGGTCCCCACTCCCGCAGGGGTATAAATAACTGGCAGTCCGTAACCCCCAGCCATTAAACGCGTGGCCAAAGTTCCCTGTGGAACTAAGTCTACCTCCAGCTCACCACTCAACATCTGTCTTTCAAATTCAGCATTCTCCCCTACATAGGATGCAATCATTTTCTTGATCTGCTTGTTCTGCAGCAACAGGCCCAAACCGAAATCATCCACCCCGGCATTGTTACTGATGCAAGTAAGGTCTTTGACCCGCTTTTCCAACAAAGCTGAAATCAGGTTCTCAGGAATCCCACACAGCCCAAAACCACCCAAGGAGATGGTCATGCCATCCTGAATCCCCTCAATAGCCTGCTGTGCATTAGATACTGTTTTATTAATCATATCTGTACATTGCGTTATTTTCCCTTTCGGGAATGAATAAATCTTTTAGAGCTTAGGACAACCAAATAATTATCTTAAAATCAATGAGTTGATAAAATATTTTTTGGTATAATATTTATTTATGTCCTGAAGTTTATAATCATGATAAATTTAACGAAATTATCTTAAACCTCTAATTATTAAGAACTTTTACCATTCTATAAACCAGAGTTGGGTATTATTCAATACTTAGCAGTAAACAAGAAGGTATTTTACAAATGATGAAACAGTTTCAGGAATTGGATTAGATATTACAAAATAACCCTCCCAATTTAATCGGAAAGACAAATAATTGTTAACCTAAGGTTAATCAAATAAATAGATTAGTGTATTATTGAATCAATTTTTAGAATTTCTTTTGTAATTCTAATTAAATTGCTAAACTTGACTCTTAAAGCAAGAAATATACCCTATAACTATGCGATTATTATCACTTTTTTTAATGTTTTGGGCATTTAGTTCACCCCTATTTGGACAAACCCTACAACAAAAACTGAAAACGGCTCCTCTAGACAGCCAATTCGTCTATTTGAATTTGCAATCTAGAAACCAGGACAAGGACTTTAAGATTATCAGAAAGACAAATCTTGATATCATCCGTCAAAACGTTAAAGACTCCTTGAGCATTTATAAAAAGCAAATTTCCGGATTGAAAGGCGATGCGTCTTCTACCGAAGGTAGCCTACAGAGCCTACAAGATTCTGTAACCAACCTATCTGCTGCTTTACAAACTGAACAACAAAAAACCGACAGCATTTCTTTCCTTGGAATCCAATTTTCCAAGAGCTCTTACCATACCATGGTTTGGGTGATCATCATTGTGCTAGCGATTGCTTTATTTGGAATTTTAGCGGCCTTCAGAAAAGCTAAAGTTGACACTGAAGAAAGCAAACATACCGTAGATGAACTTCAGGAAGAACTTCAGACCCTTAGAAAAAAATCTATGGAAAGAGAACAACTTCTTAAACGTCAACTATTGGATGAACAGTTGAAAAGAAATTCTTAATTAGACAATAGACATAAGACGATATTCTTAGTTGTTTGAGGTCTAGACTTAATAAAAAAGCAGTGTTAACCGACGTTAACACTGCTTTTTTGGTTTAAAATCATATTTTACTCTGACTCCTGTAACATAACAGGATAATTTCTGACTAATTACAAAGGTTAAGCCTAAAGCCTAAAGCGCATGAAGACATACTTCAATTTGCAGTGGAAGATTATCTGTAGATCGATGAAAGATTTCGGTCTTCCATGGCTATTGATTTTTCCTGCAATCGCATTGGTATATATCGCCTTTTTCTATTTACTAAGACAGTACCCCTATTGGGCAGCCTATCTCATATTCCTGTTGAATTTTCAAGCTTTATTTAGCCTTGCCGAATACCAGCGAAATGACTTCCTCAAAATGACCTTCAATAACCTGGACTATTATCTCATCAGGATCCTTGAAAACCTGATCCTTAGTTTTGGAACGGTCATTCTATTAATCATATTCGGCAAACTTAATCTTGCCCTTGTACTATTGGCCATTGCTGTACTTTTCGTTTTTGTGTCCACAAACAGCCTATGGTCTGGTACCTTTCCAACTCCGTTCAGGAAATACCCTTTTGAATTTATTATCGGTTTCCGAAGGACCTGGCTTCTTCTGATTATTTTATATGTCTTGGCATATATTGGTTTAGCCTATGGTAATCAAAACCTAGCACTCTTCTGCATGTTTTGCATCTGCATCTGTGGAACCCTCTATTATCAAGTCATAGAGCCAGGGATAATTCTTTGGAACCAAAACAGAAAACCAGTGGCGTTTCTACTCCACAAATTCACGAGAGGAATAATACAGTTAAGTCTTTTGTTATTGCCTATTGCGATTCCGCTCTGTGTTATCTTCCCAGAGGACATCACGAAGGCACTTATTGTATGGGGTTTAGGTTTGTTCCTGATTCCCTTTGCTATCTGTCTCAAATATGCGGTCTTTCCAAGAAAGGTCAGTGTTTCAGAAAGTATCGTTCTAGGATTATGCCTTGCCTTTTATCCATTGGTCCTGGTCATCATCCCCTACTATTATTACAAAGCCATCCAAAACTTAAAATCTGCAGCATGATAGAAGTAATTAACCTCAGTAAATCCTATGGCTCCAAGACAGTCCTCAAGCATATCAACGTGATCTTTGAGCCTGGAAAGGTCTACGGCATTGTCGGAGAGAATGGTTCTGGAAAAACTACTTTCTTCAGGTGCATGGCTGAAATGGAGGACTATGAAGGAAAAATCAAGACGGGCTACAAGGAAATCAAGAATCACCTCGGTTTTTTAACGGCGGAACCTTATTTCTTACCCAAGATCACCGGAGAAGAACATATCTATCTGATGGCGGATGCTCGGAAAATAAAGCTGAAAAACCTTCAGGAAAAGAATATTTTTAAACTACCTTTAAAGGAATATATCAGCCAATATTCTACAGGAATGAAAAAGAAATTGGCGATTATGGCGGTTCTCTTTCAACAGAATGATTTCATTATCTTGGATGAACCTTTTAATGGTATCGATCTGGAGAGTTCTATAATCCTTGAGGAAATCATCAAGATGCTTAAGAACAAAGGAAAAATTATCCTTATGTCCTCACATATTTTTTCGACACTGAAGAATAGTTGTGATGTGATTTACCAGATTGAAAATGGACAGTTCTCCAATCCCTATTCTCCATCCACTTTTGGAGACTTGGAAGATGCTATGAAGAGTAAAATCCTACAGAATCACTTCAATAATTTTTCATTATAAGATTCCTGAACCCTAACCAGCAGAAAAATTAGGGGAATAGCTTTGACCTTATTCGAGACATATTCCGAAAATTCCGAAAATGGCTAGAATATTATTAAAGGTTTTCTCGAATGTGTCTCGAATGATTCTCGAACATGGTCAGGATATCAACCTAAAAAACAGCTGACACATTCAATTTAATCAGTCCTATTTGGTATTGGCTTTAAATAATGTTTGTCATAAACTGTAATATTCCTCTGTTTTTATTATATTATATGTAATTATAGATCAATAGAATTATAGTAGGATGTCTTATTACAGAAGCCTACTCGTAAATAAGAAATTATGAGAAATTCATTTTTATATACAGCATTTATATGCTGTATATTATTAGAAGTTTTAGTAATCTATTCTTATGTAGTAAAAAACATAAACACAAAAGAGTTCCTTCTTATAGGATTGAGCAATATTGGTGTTATATATGTTTTTATTTTAAATATTAGACATAATAACAAAAAGGCTAAAACCATTCTGAATGATAAGTAAAGGGGGCATGTACGTTTCTGTCTCATGACCCTGTCATCCTCAATCTTCGAGTGAGGACCTGTACGCCAATACACACTTGATATGTTTGGTTCCGAGACCCTTCGTTCCTCAGGGTGACCCTGGAAAAGGAGAGCTTTTTCCAAAAGATCTCGGAACTATCCTTTCTTTATTAACAATGGTTTTCTCATATTACGATTTCGCTATGACCTTACTTCCCCCCAAAAAAAAACAAAAGCAGCAATCCGTAGATTGCTGCTTCAAGGTATAAACCGATCTGTAAATTGTTGCTTTTTTGATTAGGACTTGTTCGCTGCGTCCTTCAGATTATATTCAAGGTATCCACCTTTAGGGCTATCCACGATCAGCTTCGCTGAACTAGGATTTCCTTTTACGATCCATCTTACCTTCACGGAGCTCATACCATCAATAGTAGGCACTTCGATCTGCTGTGGCTGATACTTTTGCTCCAGCGTTTCATTGAAGTCAGCGTTCAATACCTGCATCCCTGTTACCACCTGTGCACCTTCTAATCGGATATGGTTAGGGCGTTCGATCTTATGTCTCACATCATGGTCTGAGTGTGTAGGAACAATCCTGGTATTCCAGATCGTTGCATTCACTTCATATAGATTACCACCAAGAGGTTTGATACTGGATTCCATTACCTCCAATTTAGGCATGTGGTAAGCATGGTAAATGGTAAATGCGGCATTTCGGTGTGCATCCTCCATCAATAAGAAACCTGGGTGGTTACGAGTATAGTTTTTCTTAGCTCCACCGATCTCGATCTTACCATATTGCGGATGATCAAACTCTTTCCATGGCACATAGGCATCTCCGAACATCAAAAGCTTATCAAACTCATAATACTCATCACTGTTCCTTAGGCCACCTTCGGACTTTTCATTGAAAAGCTTGTAGGTAGTCATCAATTCATTGGAGAAAGTAAAGATACCACGGGTCAGGGCCAAGAAATCGATCTCGCCACCAAACACGGTATACAGATCTTTATGGATCACGATATAATCATAGCCCGGCAACATCTTTTCTCCGGTCTTTCCTAGGGCATCATATACCTGAACGTCTTTTCTTGAGTAGAACCTTTCATCATCTGCGGCTCCTGGACCACGCAGGATCATACCTCCGAAGTTGTGATACGATTGCGCTCCTGCGATATTCGGATGGGCATAGATAAATTTCTTGACAGCTTGCGTTTCAGGCAAGGTTCCTGGATAGTAGAGGGCACCACCCTGTACATAGTTTGGCTGCCAGTTCCATCCCCAGTCACGGTTAGGGTCATAAGTTCCTGTGATATCCTCATTGACCAATCCATCACCATCATTGTCAATCCCCTCAAAACCCAGCATTTCATATTCGCCTACTTCACCTGGTTTCACCATCAGCATACGGTTAGGATTTTCAGGATCGGCTTTAAACCTTCCGGTCTTGGACTTGCGGCGCATCATGACAATTTCGCCATCTCCATCCAAATCATCGTATAGATCTTCTGCTACCAGTCCATCGCCATCGTTATCAAATGGTCTTCGACCAGTCCTAGAGGAGTGCATGGTGTTCGGTTGGTAAATAAAGTATTCACGAGAATCTGGATTGATCGTTGGCGCGATGTAAAACACCTTATCCTTCAATAAATCTTTGATAAACGGGACATTATTATAGTTTTCTAAGAGATACCATGCGGTGTACATGGATATTTCAGACCCTTGCAATTCATTGGCATGGATGTTACCATCGATCCACATTGCCGGTTTTCTTTCGGGTTTACCTTCCTTGAAATCCGTTACGGTCAGGACAAAGATGTCCCTGCCTTCATAACTTTTCCCAATAGACTCATATTTAATAAGGTCAGGATAGGCTTTTTGTAGGTCCTTATAGAACTGTTCCATTTGTTTTAGGTCGTGGTAACGGCTCCAATTCATTTGAACTTTAGGATTGGAGGGCGAACCAACAGCCCGTAGACCGGCGATCTCCTTGCTGACATCGTCGTTTTTCTTTTGGGCAAAGGCTGCCGAAACACTCAGTGCTAAGGCAAGTGATAATATTTTATATGATAGTCTCATTTCTTGGCAGATTTTATAGGTTAATATCTAGGGTTTTCTCACCGGCAGTTGGGCAACCAACAGTCAACTGTACTTTACCTTTTCCTTTGACCAACCAAGAGAAGGTATTGGAAGCACCAGCTTGAAGGGTTGGATAAAGTTGAAGGCGTTTTCCGCTTAGGAAAGATTGTCCTTTTTGCAATTCCATAATGGATTTCATTTTGGAAACATGCTTAATCTTATCTGCAATTTCCGGATAGACAGGCATGGCACCCGTATTGAAGACTTTCACTTCGATACGGTAGATATCATCGCCAAGATTGGTCACTTTCGGGCTTGAGAATTCCAGGCTGGCCAGCGAACGGGTCAATTCAACCACAAAGTTGCTGTGCATCTTTGCTGCAACATCCAATAATGCTATAGGAGGGTTGTTCATAAAACGTTCCACTACCCCACCGACTTCCACATCCTGATTTGGAAAATCCGGATGGTTAACCTTGGCCCATGGAAGGATTGCTCCTTGGATCCCTTGGTTTTTAACCCAGTTCACAAAACGGTCGGAGTTGTTTGTTGCTGGTACTTTCGGTCCAGCATTCTTCGTCGTATCCGAAATGGTCGGAATCCACCATGATGGCGTAACAAAGCTGAATTTACCTGTATGGTAATAAATCGTTGGACTTAGGTTTCCTTTACCAGCAGCCATTTTTGGAGCTTCTCCCATTGGTTTTACGGCATCATTATAGATCTTGCTCACAAATGCAGAAACTTGTGCATCGTTATTGGTCCAAGACTTCGTAATTCTTTCCGAAGCTTTTCTTTGATCGAATTGTTCAGGTACAGATAGATTGTTTTGCAAGCCGAAGTGCAATACGGCCGCAATTTGTGGATTTTCGAAGATCAAATCGATGATTGCCCTGGTTTCCGGCTCCGAAGCTGCATAATCCCCGGTTTCTGGTTCGAAAAATGGATAATCATAGGTAAAGTTCTTGTCCAAGTTGACACCTGATTTACCATCTTCCGAGATTGCACCATCTTGATCTGCATCACGTCCTTCGGTATATAGTTCATATGTTCCTGATTCACCTTTATTACGTTCAGCCAAAACCAGGTAATCGGCATTATTGGCATGGGAACGGTAAGGCCCTGCAGGCGTTTTGATCCTCATCTGTGAAATCAAACCATCTTTATTTAGGTCTACTTCAGGGTCTTCATCGATCCGACCATCACGATCATTGTCTATGGTCCTGGCATTTCCAGAATACCAAGCTGCAGAACTGGAATTTCTTTTATAAGCATCTACATTTAGAACAGGAATAATCCAAATGGATTTATTGGCCAATAGTTCATTCAATTGATCGCTAGGAAGGGCTAAGATCTGCTTGGCCACATTTAATGAATTGATCACTCCAGCAGGATGTTTTCCATCTACACCGGCAACAATCAATAATGTGGGTTTTGCAGTTTTTCCATTTTGGATTTTAATTAATGGGATATCTTCAGAACCAACCGACTTTCCGATGGAAGTTCTTTCCACGAGTTTGTTTGAAGATACATCTTGAATTTGTTTTGTCAATGCATCGAAATTGGGATAATTCCACTGTGCATGTACAAAAAACGGCATGCCGCAGGAGAGCAGCAAAATGATCCAGTATTTCATATATTTAGGTATTTAGTCTGTCGCTAAACTACTGAATTAGGTTAATAATTGAAAGGCATTAAGCAGATAATCCCATTTTTAAATGATTATTTAAAAAAATTGGGAATAGAATGAATGGGAAGCCTGAAAACAGGTTATTAGGCCATCATTTTTATCACAGCCCCTTGGATAACAATATTGTTATAATTGCGATTAGGGGTGGTTTTTCTTTAAGAAATCTGCAAAAAAGTTGGAATGATTAAACAGGTTTCATCCCTATGATATTCAAATTGCATTTATTCTAATAACTAAACTTCTCGTCTTTCAAGATTTGATTGAGAAAGCTAATAACAATATGATTTTATTATTCTGACTTTTCTTCCCTTCGGTCCTGGGCGGACTTATCTTCAGCGACACCGGCTTTCCAATATGAGAATGCGTAAAAATCTTTATTGGACCAACCTAGATTATCTTTGAAATAAGTTCGAAGGTCTTTTACAGAACTGTACTCACAGGCTACATAAGCAAACTTCGATTGATCACTAGGTAGTTGCACCTCTTTAGCCAAGGTAGCTAATGTACTTCCTTTTTCTGGCTCTGGATTGATTAACCATTGAAATTCAAATCCGGGATGTTTTAGTTCTGGATGAAAATCATGCTCGGTTGGGATTTCTATCAAACAATACCCCTTAGCTGATGAAGGAAGGCTTTCCAGGATACAACAGATAACTGGAATCGCTGTCGCATCACCAATCAAAAGGTACCAGTCTACTTTGGGATAATGAACAGTTTCCCTAATTTTCATGGCAACCCCCAATTGATCGCCTAGGCCAGCCTTGCGAGCCCAAGTTGAGGCAGGACCGTTATCACCATGGTTTACAAAATCAATCGTAATTTCTTGCGTTTCGGGATTGTATTTCCGATGGGTATAAGTGCGGACAATAGGTTTCACGTCTTCATCAGGCATGACCCACTCCCCTTTTTGCGCATCAAAACTGGCAAATTGAACTTCCTTCTTTCCATGCGGAGGGATGAAGATCTTATTGTTTGCACCAGGTGTGCATTTATCAAAGTCTATCTCCTCATCTGATTTCAGGACCACGCGAATATAATGTGGGGTAATAGATTGTTTATCCGTTACCTTAAAAACATGTTTTGATATGATTGGCTTTTCCATTTTTTGTTATTGAATAAGTTTTACGATATCATCGACCATCAAATCCACTGATGTTATCCCCCCTCCGGAGATAAACCATACATTGGGGTCGAGATAAAACAGGTTATTTGATTTAAAGGCTTTGGTCTGTTTGATCAGTTGATTTTCCACTTCCTCTTTACTTGATTTCTTTCCTAAGACCGCAGCATTTCGGTCGACGATAAACAGATAATCAGGGTTGGCTTCAGCAATCAATTCATTGGATACCCGTTGTCCATGAACAGATTCATCCTGCAATTCAAGAACGGGCTTGATGCCTAGAACATCATGGATAAAACCGAACCTTGAACCTTTACCAAAGGCACTAAATTTCCCATTGTTATAGATCAAGAACAGTGCTTGATGCGGATCCTGTTGGAATTTGCTTTGGGCGGCAAGAATTTTCTTGTTCAATGACTCTAGTTTTTCAGTCGCCAACTCCTCTTTTCCATAAATCCTCCCGATCAGTTTGACATTGTTCTCAAAGGAGGGAAGAAAATTTTTATTGTCAGTTCCGATAAAAACCGTTGGGGCAATCTCATTGATTTCTTGGTAAAATCTTTCTAGTCGGGTTGAAATAAAAATAATTTCAGGTTTTGTTGCAGCAATGGCTTCAAAGTCGGGTTCAATCACAGAACCCACGTCTGCCACATCGGGATTGTCATGGATAGTCTTCAGGTAGGAAGGAAGGAATTTCTTGGGCACACCGACAGGCGTAATCCCTAATTCATTCATTGTTTCTAAAGCACCAATATCCAGAACAACGCTGCGTTTGGGATTTTTGGGAATGATCTGTTTGCCCAATTTATGTTCAATATGTAGTGTGTCACTCACAACCTTATCGTCTTGACTCGGTGAATTAGATTGGCAGGATAGGAATACAAAAGGCAAGATTAACATTGCCATGGATTGCCTTAATATATTGATGTACATCGTATTCATTTTATAGATTGAAATAGTTACAGATTTTTTTATTGTTGATTTCGATGATATTAAATTCAAGGTCAAATATTTCATGCAGGATTTTCGCATCGATTACTTTATTGGTTTGATCATTATAAAGGATCTCTCCATTTTTCAGCGCAATAATTTGGTCGGAATATTGGGAAGCAAAATTGATTTCATGGATGACCATGATTACCGTTTTTCCCAACTCATCCACGAGCCTCCGCAGTGTTTTCATGACATGGACGGCATGCTTCATGTCTAGATTATTGAGGGGCTCATCGAGCAGGATAAAATCAGTGTCCTGGGCAATGATCATGGAGATGAACGCCCTTTGTCGTTGTCCACCACTCAATTCATCGATAAAGGAATCTTTTAATTCCATTAGATCCGAAAACGCGATGGCATCATCCACTTTCCTCCAGTCCAATTCGCTCAGTTTACCTTGGCTATAAGGAAACCGTCCAAAGGAAACGAGGTCCCGTACGGTAAGTTTCAACTCAAGGTGATTGGACTGCTTCAGAATGGATAGTTTTTTTGCCAATTCAGCTCCTTTATAGGAGGAAAGCTCCTTCTCATAGAAAGCCACATGCCCTTCATCTTGCTTAATCAAGCGACTTATTATTGACAGTAAGGTACTTTTCCCAGCACCATTCGGTCCAATCAAGGAGGTAATCTTAGCTTGTGGAAAACCACCGGTAAGATTTTTCAACACTTCCTTTTTGCCATAGCGCTTGGCAATCGCTTCAAAGCTTAGCTTATTTTTTTCCTCGTCAACCATAGTAAATACATAAAATAAACACCACCGATAAAATTGATAATAATACTGACCGTTGTGGTAAATCCGATGACCTGTTCCACTAGAAACTGCCCCAATACTAAACAGAGCACAGAAATCACGGCACAAATAGGGAGCATATACTGATGTTTTCTTGTTTTAAAAAGTTCATAGGTCAGGTTACAGACCAGAATTCCAAGGAACGTAATGGGTCCGACCAATGCTGTGGATACTGAAACCAATAGGGTGATACAGATTAGAAATCTTTTGACCATCTTATTGTAATCGACACCAAGGTTAATGGCATGATCTCTTCCCAGTGCAATAACATCGAGATATCGAAGGTTAAAACTGATATAGACGATGGCTGCCAACATGGTAATCCCGGCAATGCCCAATAATTTACTGTTCATCTTGGCGAAGGAGACAAACATGAAGTTTTGTACCATCGAAAATTCATTGGGATCAATCAGAACCTGCAGGAATTGGCTCATGGTCAAAAATAAGGTGCCAAATACCATCCCTGTAAGTAAGAGATAGTACATGCTTCTTTTATTCTTACCAAACATCAAAAGGTAGATCAATAAAGTAAAGCCTAGCATCAGGATCACGGCAAATAAAAAATTCTCCTGTTGATTGATGACTTGAAAAGTTCGATCCCCATAGATAAAGACGATAACAGTCTGGAACAAGATAAAGATGGCTTCGTAACCCATGATTGAGGGGGTCAGAATCCTGTTATTAGTAATCGTCTGGAATAGGATCGAAGAATAAGCGACCGAACAGCCAACTATCAACATGCTAAAGAGTCGAATCGATCTTTTACTGATTGCGTAATTATTGGAAAGGTCAATGTTAAAGAACAGGAATAGGCCAATTACTATAAGTAATAAGCCTAGCAATAGAGAAAATTTGAGGATTGGCTTCATGGTCTTATTTCTTTTTAAGGATTAAGATCAAGAATACAATTCCACCTATTATGCCCACTGTCATCCCAATTGGCACTTCATAAGGAAAGACAATCAACCGACTGATCAAGTCGCATACGATGAGAAATACTGCGCCCACGTAAGCTATTATTGGGAGAATCTTTCTAAGGTTATCGCCAAAGACCATACTCACCAAGTTTGGTATGATCAGCCCCAGAAATGGAATAGCTCCAACGGTAAGCACGGAAGAACTCACCACGATAGAGACTGTAAACAAGCCTATATAGACAATAGTATTATAGGAAAGTCCCAAATTCTTGGCAAAGCTCTCGCCCATACCCGCAATGGTAAAACGTTCGGCAAACAGATAGACCAAGATAACCGCTGGAAGAATGATATAAATGGCTTCATATTGCCCTTGCATCACGGAGGAAAAATCTCCGAGCAACCACTCTTGCGTACTTTGCACTATACCTTTTTCATAAGCGAAGAAAGTTGAAATGGCACTGAGGATACTTCCAAACATCAATCCTACAAGCGGAATAAATACAGTGCTGCGCAGCTTGATCTTGCTGATAAAATAGATGAACAGGAAAGAGGTAAAGAATGTAAAGAGCAAGGCAAAGATCATCCTAATGGTCAAGGAGGATTGCGGAAAAAGGATCAATGCGGTCAATATCCCCATTTTTGCGGCCTCTAATGACCCAGAAGTAGTTGGCGAAACAAACCGGTTTTGCGATAATTGTTGGAGGATAAAACCAGATATACTCAATCCTGCTCCTACCAATATCAAAGCCAAAGTTCTAGGAATTCGGCTGATCAGAAAGAACAGCATCTTTTCACTATCCGAGGAAAGATCGGAATAATGGATATCCTTCACCCCTGTAAATAGGGATATCCAGATTAAAACTAAAACAACCCCTATGGCAATGATCCATAGCAGGTATTTATTCTTCAATAAACTCAATTTCTCCAACTCCTTACAGCATTTCAACGGCTCTCTTTAAACCGAAAAAAATGCTATGCTAAAAAATGAAACTATGCCCTGATCCATCCGGTTCAGGACATAGCAATCATCAAGATTTTATTAATTTATTTTTGTGATGGTATCGCCATTCTTGTCGACCTCCACAGGCTGACCTTCCACTGGTCTACCACCCTTGGTTTTGTTGATGACAAAGGCCTCTCCTGATTTAGGATCGATCTTTACATGATTCGGACGAGAACCTGTAGGCAGGTCCGCGACCACCTCTAAGGTCTTGGCATCGATAATACTCGTGGTACCAGTTTGGCGATTGGCAGAATAAATTCTGTTTTTCACTTTATCAAAGGCTATTCCTATGGCGCCATCCCCCGTTGGGATACTCTTGATCAAATTACCATCAGGACCTAAAACCGTTACAGTGCCAGACTTTTGGTTGGTAACAAATAGGCGCTCTCCATCCGAAGTAATATTTACCGGTGCTTCACCAGCAGATGGAAACTGCTTTTCAACTTTCTTACTTTTTACATCGACAACGTAAATGGAATTATCACCAATAACAGACACATAGATCTTGTCCGTTCCTTTCAGGAAAGTCATGCCAGTGGCTGTTTTCCCAAGGTTGTTCAAAGAATGGGAATAGGTATTCGTTTTTCCATCAATGACCCAGATATTACTAGGATCACCTACATCAGATACGTAGATCAGGTTATTTTCTTCATCAACCAATACCTCACGGGTATGG